>JAFDWC010000050.1 GCA_018268655.1 Actinomycetota bacterium | reverse complement strand
GTGGGAGGGTCCTCGGGGTCCCCTCCCAAAACACTCCAGCGGAGCCGGAGGCGGAGCGTTTTGGGAGGGGACCCCGAGGACCCTCCCCGCAAGACCCTGGTCCCGCGCCGTCCCTCGCCCGACCTACAACTCCGGCACGTCCGCCCCAAGAGGGCTGAACGGCAGCCGCCGCACCTCGGCCCAGCCCGAGCAGCGCTCGGACAGTGCCGCGGCGACGGCGCCGGCGTCCTGCCAGGTGGTCCAGACCAGCACCGTCGGGCCGGCGCCGGAGATCGTCGCCCCCAGCGCCCCGAGCTCGCGGGCGCCCTCGACGATCTCCATCGAGCGCGGGTAGAGGTGACGGCGGCGCGGCTGGTGGATGCGGTCGCCGAGGCCGCGGGCGACGAGGTCGAGGTCGGCCGAGCGCAGCCCGAGCACCAGCAGCGCCGCGGCGGAGACGTTGGCGACGGCGTCGTCGAGCGGCAGCTCGGCCGGGATCGCCTCGCGGGCGCGCCGGGTCGAGACCTCCTCGGCCGGGATCACGACGATCCCCTCGAGGCCCTCCGGCGGGTCGAAGCGCGCCGCGAACGGCTCCGGCCCGCCGGCGGCGCAGACGACGAAGCCACCGTGGATCGCCGCCGCGACGTTGTCGGGGTGCCCCTCGATCGCCGTCGCCCGGGCCAGCAGCTCCTCTTTCGAGAGCGCCAGCTCGAAGAGGTGGTCGGCGGCGCAGAGCCCGGCGACGATCGCCGCCGCGCTCGAGCCCAGGCCCCGCGCCAGCGGGATCTCGCTGCGCAGCCGGAAGGCGATCCGGTCGGCCGGGTGCAGGCTCTCGAAGGCTCGGACGACGAGGTTGTCGCGGCCAGTGGAGACCTCGAGCCCGCCCGGGTCCAGCGAGAACTCGCCGGCCTCCTCGACCTCGACCTCGAGCTGCAGCGACACCGCCGCCGCCATCGCGTCGTAGCCGGGCCCGAGGTTGGCCGAGGAGGCCGGGACGCGGACCAGGCGCCGGCGAGCGGTCAATCGAATACCGCCCGCTCGACGTCGGCGAGGTCGTTTTCGCAGTTGATCACCGAGGGTGCTTTGGCAAAGGCCGTGTCCGGGTCCTTGAGGCCGTGGCCGGTGAGCACGCAGACGACCCGCTGCGGCGGCGGGGCGTGGTCGACCGTCGGCAACCCGTGGGCGAGCAGGCCGGCGACCGAGGCGGCGGAGGCGGGCTCGCAGAAGACGCCCACGCAGGAGGCGAGCCACTGGTAGGCGTCGATGATCTGCTCGTCGGAGACGGCGGCGACGCGGCCGCGCGAGGCGGTGAAGGCCGCCATCGCCTCCTCCCAGCGGGCCGGGTTGCCGATCCGGATCGCCGAGGCGATCGTCTCCGGATGCGCGACCGGCTGGCCGCTGACCAGCGGCGCCGCGCCCTCGGCCTGGAAGCCGTAGAGGATCGGAGCGGTCCCGAGCTCCTGGAAGCCGCGCCAGTAGGCGGTGACGTTGCCGGCGTTTCCGACCGGGATCGCCAGCGCGTCCGGCGCCTCGCCGAGCTCCTCGACGACCTCGAAGGCGGCCGTCTTCTGGCCTTCGATCCGGTGCGGGTTGACCGAGTTGACCAGCTCGATCGGATGCTTCTGGGAGAGCTCGCGGACGATCCGCAGGGCATCGTCGAAGTTGCCCCGGAGGGCGACCACGCGGGCGCCGTGCATCAGCGCCTGGGCGAGCTTGCCGATCGCGATCTTGCCCTCGGGGACGATCACGGCGCCGCGCAGGCCGGCCCGCGCCGCGTAGGCGGCGCAGCTGGCCGCGGTGTTGCCGGTCGAGGCGCAGATCACCGCCTCCGCCCCCCTCCCCTTGGCGCGGGAGACGGCCACGGTCATGCCGCGGTCCTTGAACGAGCCGGTCGGGTTGGCGCCCTCGAACTTGAGCAGGACCTCGGCCCCGACCCGTTCCGACAGCGCCGGCGAGGGGATCAGCGGCGTCGAGCCCTCGTTGAGGGTGACGACCGGGTCGCCCGGCTCGAGCGAGAGCCGGTCGCGGTAGCGCTCGATCAGGCCCGCCGGCATCCCTACTCGGCCCCCTCGATGACGTGGATGTAGCGCGGCGCGGCGCGGAGCTCGGGGATCTCGGCGAGGGCGCCGACGGCGGCCGCGAAGCGCGACTCGAGGCACTCGTGGGTGACCATCACCAGCCGCGCCTCGTCGCCGCTGCCGCGCTGGACGACGCTCTTGACCGAGACGTCGTGGTCGCCGAGCACGGTCGCGATCCGGGCCAGGACGCCCGGCTGGTCGGCGACCTCGAGGTGCAGGTAGAAGGCGGAGGGAACGTCGGCGACGATCGGCAGCTCGGCCCGGGTGACGTGGACCGGCGCCTCGCCGGCGATGATCGAGACGACGTCGCCGAGCACCGCCGAGGCGGTCTGCATCCCCCCCGCTCCCGGCCCCGACATCGTCACCTCGCCGAACGCCGGCCCCTGCACGGTGACGGCGTTGAAGGAGCCCTGGATCGGGGCCAGCGGGTGGCCGCCGTAGAGGAAGCAGGGGAAGACGCGGACGCTGATGCCGCCGCTGCGCCGCTCGGCGATCCCGAGCAGCTTCAGCGAGAGCCCGAGCTCCTTGGCGTAGGCGAGGTCGTCCGGGGCGATCGCCTCGATCCCCTCGAAGGAGACCTGGTCGAGCCCGACCGGGGTGTGGAAGGCGAGGCGGGCGAGGATCGCCATCTTCGCCGCCGCATCGGCACCGTTGACGTCCTCGCTCGGGTCGGCCTCGGCGTAGCCGAGCCGCTGCGCCTCGGCCAGCACCTCGTCGTAGGGGGCGCCCCGGGCCGCCATCTCGGTGAGGATGAAGTTGGTGGTGCCGTTGACGATCCCGAACACGCGGGCGACCTCGGCGACGCCGAAGCTCTCCTGGATCGTGCGGACGATCGGGATCACCGCCGCCACCGCCGCCTCGAAGCGGAGCTGGACCCCGGCCTCGCGGGCGGCCGCGAACAGCTCGGCGCCATGCTGGGCGAGCAGCTGCTTGTTGGCGGTGACGACCGGGCGGCCGGCGCGGAGCGCCGCCAGCACGTACTCGCGGGTCGGCTCGGTGCCGCCCATCAGCTCGACGATCAGCTCCGAGCCGGCGAGAATCTGCTCGAAGTCCCCCTCGCTGCGGGTGAGGACGCCGGCCAGCTCGACCCGGCGCCCGGTCGCCGCCGCCACCGCCTCGCCGCGCTCGGCCAGCAGCTCCTCGAAGGCGGCGCCGACGTTGCCGCGGCCGAGCAGCCCGATCTGGACCGGTGCGGATTTGCCCGGGGGCGCCTCCTCAGACATCGCGACCGGTCAGGTCCTCGTAGGTCTCGCGGCGAACGACGACGCGGGAGTGGCCGTCGCGGCAGAAGATGACCGGCGGCCGCAGGACGCCGTTGTAGTTGCTGGCCATCGCGTGGCCGTAGGCGCCGGTGGCGGGAGTGACGACGACGTCGCCGACGGCGGGATCGGCGAGCAGCGCATCGCGGACGAGGACGTCGCCGGACTCGCAGTGCATGCCGGCGATCGTCACCAGCGTCTCCGGGTCCTCGGCGGCGCGGTCGGCGAGGACGGCCTCGTAGCGGGAGCCGTAGAGCATCGGCCGCAGATTGTCGGACATGCCGCCGTCGACGGCGACGTAGGTGCGGATCCCCGGCACCTCCTTCACCGTCCCCACCCGATAGATGGTGACGCCGGCGTTGGCGACCAGCGAGCGGCCGGGCTCGACCATGATCCGCACCC
Source organism: Actinomycetota bacterium (assembly GCA_018268655.1). GTDB lineage: Bacteria > Actinomycetota > Thermoleophilia > Solirubrobacterales > 70-9 > VAYN01. The sequence continues at coordinate 15,131 of JAFDWC010000050.1, read as the reverse complement.
CGGGCCCGAAGACCTCGGCCACACCGCGCACCTTGACGTCGACGTAGGCGTCGATCGAGGGCGGCTCGTCCTCCTCGCCGTAGGCGACCCCGAGGCCGCCGCCGACGTCGACCACCCGGCACCACTCGCCGGCGATCTCGCCGAGCGCCCGGATCGCGAGCCTGTAGGGCTCGAGCTCGAAGATCTGCGAGCCGATGTGGGCGTGCAGCCCGACCAGCTCGAGCACGTCGGAGCCGAGCACCCGCTCGACCGCCCGCGCGGCGAGCCCGTCGGCGAGCCCGAACCCGAACTTCGAGTCGAGCTGGCCGGTAGTGATGTAGTCGTGGGTCGAGGGCTTGATCCCCGGCGTGACCCGGATCAGCACCGGCCGCGGTTCCTCGAGCAGGCGCTCGCAGCGCTCGATCTCGTCGAAGGAGTCGAGCACGAGCAGGCCGATCCCGGCCCGGGCCGCGGCGAGGATCTCCTCGTCGGTCTTGTTGTTGCCGTGCATGACGATCCGCGCCGGGTCGAAGCCGGCGCGCAGGGCCATGTGCAGCTCGCCGCCGGAGGCGACGTCGACCGAGAGCCCCTCCTCGGCGAAGAGGCGGTAGGCGGCGGTGCAGGGGAAGGCCTTGCTGGCGTAGACGACGGCGTAGTCGGCGCCGCGGGACTCGAAGGCGTCGCGGTAGGCGCGGGCGCGGGCGCGGAGGTCATCCTCGGCGTAGACGTAGGCGGGGGTGCCGTGCTCTTCGGCCAGCTCGACCAGGTCGCAGCCGGCGACCTCGAGGTGCCCGGCCGCATTGACCCGGCTGCCGAGCGGGTAGACCGCCGAGCCGGCGATCGGGTCGCCGCTCAGCACTGATCCGGCCTGTCCGCTCGGTCCCTCCATCGGACCGGCATTGTGACGATCCCCCCTCCCAGACACGGCGCGGTCGGATTTGCCCTCACCGGGGTGCGACGAAATCAGCTGCGCTCCCGGTCCGGACTAATGCTGGCCGAGCAGCCCGCCGGCCGCCTTGCCGAGTTCGTCGACGGTCTTGCCAACCGCCGATTCGGGCCCGGCGACCCCGTTGACGACGCTTTCGGTAACGCCGCTGACGCCGCTGCTCTGGAGGGTGCCGCCGGTGACGGTTTCGTCGACCGAGTTGACGGTGCCGTTCACCGTTTCGGTGATCTTCGCCGAGGTCGAGCCGCCGCCCCCGGTGACCGGCCGCACCACTTCTTCGACGACCTTGCCGGCGCCGGCGCCACTCGAGGCCGAGGTCGCGTTGCCGCCGCCGGCGGCCGGCTGGCCGGGCGCCGAGCCGGAACCGGGCGATGGCGAGGATTCGGTGGGCTTCGAGCCGCTGCCCAGGGTGTCGCCGGCGCCCGGCGGCGCCACCGGTTCGGCGGCGGTGACGGGCGGGGCGCTGCTGCCGACGCTGGTGTCAGGCGGCGGAACGGCGGCGTGGTGGGCGCCGGCGGCCTGGTCGCCGCCGACCACGGCAGCGGCGCCGGAGCCGCTGGCGGTCGTTCCCGGATTCACACTTTTCGGCGCTTCCGGAGCCGGTTCAGACGAGCTTCCGACCGCGCCGGCGCTCGAGACCGCGGCCGCCTCACCACCGCCGCCGAGCCCGGCGATCGGCCAGTCCCTGAATACCTGGGCGGAGACGAGGACGACGAAGGCCGCGACCGCGACCGCGATCAACGTCGCCCCTGACGCCGCGCTCACCATGTAGGTGTGCGCTTGACGAACCATCGCTATTGCTAAAGGTAGCCCATCGGGTCGGTGACTTCGCCGAATATCCGGACCTCGAAATGAAGATGGGGGCCGAGGCAGTAGCCGGTGCAGCCCGTATATCCGATCACCTCCCCCTGACTCACCGATTGCCCCGCCGAGACGGCGAAGCTCGACTGGTGGGCGTAGCAGGTCGAGAGCCCACCGCCGTGGTCGATGCAGGTGTAGTTGCCGTAGCCGCCGCTCGAGGCCTCGGGCTCGGTGAAGGCGACGGTCCCGGCGAGCGCGGCGTGGATCGGCGTCCCTTCGGGGACGGCGATGTCGATCCCCGGGTGGTACTCGTAGCCGGCGCCGATGTCGCGGGGGCCGAAACCGGAGGCGATCGGGCCTTCGACCGGCCAGATCATCCCCAGCGCTTCGCCGTCGGCCGCGGGCCCGGCCGGCAGCGGGCCGGATCCGGTTTCGCGCAGCTGTTCGACGATCTCGGTCTGGATCGATTCGACCGAGCCGTCGAGCTCTTCCTCGTGGGCGACGATCTGTTCGAGCGCCGCTTCGCGGCCGCCGCGGGCGGCGAGCAGCTGCTGCTGGCGGTCGCGCAGGGCGGTGCGGGAGGCGAGCAGCCGCTGGGCGAAGCCGGCGACGTAGTCGCGGGCGCGTTCGATCCGCACTTTCGAGTTGAGCCGGGCGACGACGAGGTCGCGGACCTCGTTGCGGAGTTCGCGGACACGGCCGATCACCGCTTCGTCCATGCCGCGGATCCGGGCCAGGTATTCGGCCCGGGCAGCCAGATCTTCGATCCCGTCGGAGCCGACGATGACGCTGAGCAGGTCGGGCGTGCCCGACTCGTAGATCGCGACCAGGTGCCGTCGCAGGGCGCCGAGCGCGACCTGCAGGTGGGCGCGCGCCCTGACCAGCTTCACCTTGGCGCCGGCGAGGGCGGCGCGGGCCCCGTCCAGTTCGGTCTGCTTGGCGAGGAGCCGTTCGTGGGCGGCCGCCTGGCGGGTGCGGATCGCCGCCACCTGTCCGGTCAGCGCCTCGATCCGGTTGCCGTAGCGCGAGATCGTCGAGGTCAGCACGCCCTTGCGCTGGCGCACTTCTTCGAGCCTGCCTTCGGTCGCTTCGAGCTTTTCGCCGAGGTCCGCCGCGTGCGCGCGCGGCGCCCCGGCGAACAGCAGCAGGGCAAGCAGCAGCGGGGCGAGGGCGAGCGTTAGGAGACGAGGGCTCGCCGTGGGGCGGGCACGGGACACGGTCAAGGCGAGGCTAGAGGAGCGCCTCGGCCCGCCCGACGCCGCCGAGGCGGTTGCAAACCCGTTTGCGCAAGCCAGCTTGCGCCGGGGGCGTTCAGCCCGGGGCGTTCTCGACCCGCAGCAGGCCGGCCTCGGCCTCCTCCTCCATCTGCAGCGTGGTGTGCTCGATGCCGTAGCTCTCGCGCAGCAGCAGCTCCAGCTGCTGGCGGATCAGGTCGCGGTCGGCGCCGCGGGCGACGACCACGTGGGCGGCGATCGCGCCGAAGCCGGCGGTGACGGTCCAGACATGGAGGTCGTGGACCGAGCGCACGCCGTCGACCGCGCAGATCGAGGCGCCGACACGGTCGACGTCGAGGCCCGCGGGCGCCGCCTCCATCAGCACGTCGAACGGCTCCTTGATCAGCCGCCAGGAGGAGAGCAGGACGAGGACCGAGATCAGGATGCCGACGATCGGGTCGACGATGTCGGAGCCGCCGAGCATGACGACGACCCCGGCGAAGACGACGCCGAGCGAGCCGAGCGCGTCGGCGGCGGAGTGGCGGAGGACGCCCTCGAGGTTTACGTCAGCGCGCTCGCCGCGGGCGAGGACGATCGTGGCGAGGACGTTGCCGAGCAGCCCGATGACCCCGAGCACGAGGACCAGGCCGCCCTCGATCGGCGGCGGGTCGGAGAGGCGGCCGATGGCGGCGATCCCGATCCCGATGCTGACCGCCACCAGCAGCAGGCCGTTGACCAGGGCCGCCACCACTTCCGAGCGCATATAGCCGAAGGTGCGGCGCCCGCTCGCCGGTTTCGCCGCCAGCCGCGCGGCGACCAGGGCGAGCAGGATCGAGCCGACGTCGGAGAGGACGTGGCCGGCGTCGGCGAGGACCGCCAGCGAGCCGGCGAGGATGCCGCCGACGACCTCGACCACGACCAGGACCAGGTTGATCGCCAGCGCCACCCACATCCGGCGGCGGCTGTCCTCGCGCCGGGCTTCGAGCGCGTGAGCGCCGAGTCCGTGACTGTGCCCGTGGCTGGCGTGGTCGTGGCTGGCCATCAGTCGCAGGATACGGTCGGCCCGGCCGTGTTTCGAGGCAGAGACGTTGCGGGGGAGGGGGTCGGGGGACCCTCCTCTCTCGGCCTGTCGGCTGGGGAGCATTCGGGCTACGCCCCGGTCGAGCTCCCGGCTCAGCCGCAAGACGTTCGGAGGGTCCCCCAACCCCCTCCCGAGAAAGTCTGTCTAGCTCCCCGGCCCCGAAGCACGGAAGCTTCAACCAGGACGGGGCCGTCCCGGCTCCTCTCGTTAGCTTCGAGACGTTGCGGAGGCGCGGCGCGGATTCGTTGGCGCTCCCCAGCCCAACCCTGATCCCTCGCCCCGTCCCTAGGCCGCGACCGGCTCCGCCGCAATCGCCGCAGCCGCAACCTCGGCCCCGAATTCAAACCGCTCCGCGTACTCGCGGGCCTGCATCCGCGAGATCACCATCCGCTGGATCTCCGCCGTCCCCTCGAACAGCTGGTAGATCTTGGCGTCGCGGAACCACTTCTCGAGCGGGTACTCGGTGTTCCAGGCGTCCGGCCCGACCAGGTCCATCAGCGTCGTCGTCGCCCACATCGCCACGTCGCCTCCCTTCAGCTTCGACATCGAGCCCTGGCCGCCGCGCATCGGGACGCCGTTGCGGCCCATCCAGGCCGCCCGCTGGACCAGCAGCCGGGCCGCCTCGATCTCGGTCGCGACGTCGGCCAGGACCTGCTGGATCCGCTGCGTCTGCAGCAGCGGCACCCCCGCTTCGGAGCGGGCGTCGAGGAACTCCAGGGTCCACTCGTAGGCGGCCTGGGCGATCCCCAGCGCCGAGGCGCCGACGATCGGCCGGGTGATCTCGAAGGTGGCGAGGGCGTCGGCCGAGCGCGATCGCTGGCCGGAGCGCGCCCGCTCCAGCTTGCGCTGAAGCTTCTCCTCGCCGCCGAGCAGGTACTCGCCCGGCACCCGGCAGCCCTCGAGCACCACCTCGGCGGTGTGCGAGGCGCGGATCCCGAGCTTCGTCTCCTTCTTGCCCTGGGAGAGGCCGGGGGTCCCCTTGGGGACGAGGAAGGAGGCCTGGCCGCGGGTGCCGAGCTCGGGGTCGACGGTGGCGACGACGACGGTGACGTCGGCGATGCCGCCGTTGGTGATGAAGACCTTGGTCCCGTCGAGGACCCACTCGTCGCCGTCGCGCCGGGCGGTCGTCTTCAAGCTCTTGACGTCGGAGCCGGCCTGCGGCTCGGTCACCGCGTAGGCGCCGAGCTTGATCTCCTCGGCGCCGCCGAAGCACTCGGGGACCCAGCGCATGATCTGCTCGGGGGTGCCGGTGGCGGCGATGCCGGCGGCGGCGAGCCCGGAGCCGCTGATCGCCAGCGCGGTGCCGGCGCAGCCCCAGTGCGACTCTTCGGCCCAGATCACCTGCATCTGGCCCTGCGGGTCTTCGGCCGCGCGCTGCATCGCCTCGAGCGTCCCGAAACCCTGCCTGTGGGCCTCCCGGATGACCTCCCACGGGGTGCTCTCCTCGCGGTCGTGCCGCGGCGCCGCGGGCCGGATAACCTCGCGGGCGAAGGCGCGGCAACGCTCCTTGTACTCGAGCTGCTCGTCGGTGTAGGCGAAGTCCATGGAGTCCTCTTTCGGCCTGGCCGTTGCCCCTGCCGGGTCGCGGCGGTTGATTGACTGGTCAGTCAGCCAGTCCCGGACAGCGTACTCCACTGGACAGATGTGAAGGCCTGGTTACGGCCCCGGCCAGGGCGCGCCGGGCCGACCCCGGAATTGGGTACGGCGTGTACTTTTCGAGCCGGGTGGCCGCCGACAGACCGATCAACGCCGACGTGCCCGGGGACCGGGAGCCGAAGGAGGCAACGAGCGCCCGCGAGCCGCCTCCCACGTCCGCCGCATCCTCCGCCCCCGACCCAACCCCAACCGGCGAGCGTTCGTCCCCGGATAGCGGGGACAGCGCCACCGCCGCGAAGCCGTCCCCGGATAGCGGGGACAAAGCGACAAGAGTGGTGCCGGCCGCGCCGGCTCCACCGCCACCGCCTCGACAGCGCCGGCGGCCCCGGGTTCCCGGGGCGCTGCTTTTGATCGGCGGCCTGGTCGTGCTCGCGATCGGCTTCATCGTCCTCGCCGTTGTCGCCGGCAGCGGTGCCCCCGAGGAGAGCTCGGGCCCAAGCTCCCCCGGCCCGGCCCCGGTCCAGGCCGCCGCCGCACCGGCCGCCGCGGGCGGCGAGGCGGGGTCCCCGGCCGCGCAGACCAGCGAACAGCTCGGCTACCCCGCCTTCGCCACCGACAACACGACCAGGGTCGGCGGCTCGACCCCTGCCGAAAACGCCGCCGCCGTCGCCCTCGCGATCTTCCCCTCGACCACCTCCAAGCAGCGGCCGGCGGCGGTGGCGCTGGTCGACGAAGAAGACTGGCCGGCGGCGATCGCGGCGGCGGTGCTGATGGCGGCGCCGGTCCGCGCCCCGATCCTCTTCTCCGGCCCCGACGGCGCTCCGCAGGCGACCGAAGAGGCGCTCGCTGCGCTCGACCCCCAGGGCAGCCCGGCGACCAGCGGCGCCCGCGGCTTCGCCTTCGGCGCCGCCGCGGTCCCGGAGGGGGCCGGCGGGATCGAAACGATCCGCGCCACCGGCGCCCGCGCCGGCGAAGGCGAGGAACCGGCTGCCACGGCGGCGGCGATCGCCGAGCTGCGTGACCGCCTCGTCGGCTCGCCGCCGCAGGCGATCGTCCTCGCCCCACTCGCCAACCCCGGCTTCGCCGCCCCCGCCGCGGCCTGGGCGGCGCGCTCGGGCGACCCGGTCCTGTTCGCGAAGAAGACGGCGCTCCCGAAGCCGACCGTGGCCGCGCTGGAGCGCCACGCCAAGGTGCCGGTCTACGTCCTCGGCCCGTCCTCGGCGATCGCCGACCCGGTGCTCGGCGAAGTCAAGAAGCTCGGCAACCCGGTCCGGCGCGTCGCCGGCTCCAGCCCGGTCGCCAACGCCCTCGCCTTCGCCCGCTTCGGCGACGGCAGCTTCGGCTGGGACGTCAACGACCCTGGCCACGGCTTCGTCCTCGCCCGCGACGACTCGCCACTCGACGCGGCCGCCGCGGCGCCGCTCTCCGCCGCCGGCACCTGGGGACCGTTGCTGCTCACCGACAGCGCCGATACCCTCCCGCCCGAAGTCCGCAGCTACTTCCTCGACGTGAAGCCCGGCTACACCACCAACCCGACCCGCGCCTACTACAACCACGTCTGGGTGATCGGGGACCAGGAGGCAATCGACGTGAAGCAACAGGCCGAAGTCAACGAACTCGCCGAGCTGGCCAAGATCGGCGCCGAATGAGCGAGGCCGAGAACCCGCAGCTGCTCGGGCACGCGCGGGAGCTGACGGCGGAGGACATCCGCGCCCTCGCCGGCGCCGTCGTCCCCCACTTCGCGCTCCAGGTCCGCAACCGGATCCGGCGCCTGATCGAGCCGCTGCCCGCTGGCCACCCCGCCCGGGTCGAAGGCGAACGACAGATCGCCCGGCTCGAAGCGCTGTCCCAGCACAGCGGCGAGCCCCGCCAGGGGCTCGGAATCCGGCACTAGCGCGGGAGGCCGCGGTGAGGTACCTCGCTCCCGGCGTCTGGCGGCTGAAGGAGATACCCGCACCGACGATCAACTGCTACCTGGCCGAGGACGTGCTGATCGACGCCGGCCGCCGCTGGGACCGGCGGCGGATCTTCGCCGAGCTCGACGGGGTCGAGATCTCGATGCTGGCGCTGACCCACGTCCACCCCGACCACCAGGGCGTCGCCAAGGACGTCTGCGAAGCGCGCGGGGTGCCGCTCGCCTGCCACGCCGACGACGTCGAGGCGATGGAGGGCCGGCGGCCGGTCCAGCTGGAGAAGACCCCGGGCCTGATCAAGAGCTTCGAGGGGAGGTTCTGGGAGGGCCCGCCGCACCACGTGGACCGGGTTCTGAGCGAGGGAGACGTGGTGGCCGGCTTCCGCGTCGTCCACGCGCCCGGGCACACCCGCGGCGAGGTGATCTTCTTCCGCGAGCGCGACCGGGTGGCGATCTGCGGCGACGTGATCCGCAACATGAGCTTCGCCACCGGCCGGCCGGGGATGCGGGAGCTGCCGGAGATCTTCACCGAGGACCCGGTCGAGAACCGGCGCTCGATTCGCAAGCTGGCCGAGCTCAACCCGTCCCTGATCCTCCCCGGCCACGGCCCGGCCGTGACCGATATGGCCGCCTTCGAGCGCTTCGTCGCCGCGCTGCCCGCCTGAGCCGCCACCTGCTCCGGAACCGTTCGCCCTTAGTCGCCCTGTGGGCGACAGGGGACGAGCGGGAGGCTTGCGCTCGTATTTCGTGTCATCTATGGTGACGCGAAATGGCGCGGACCTACAGCCAGACGCAGCGGGCGGAGGCGACGGCGGCGACCCGGCGGGCGATCCTCGACGCCGCGATCGGGCTCTTCCGTGAGGAGCGGGATCCCGACCCGTCGCTCGAGCGGGTGGCCGAGCGGGCGGGTTGCAGCACCCGCTCGGTGATCCGCCACTTCGGCTCCAAGGAGCAGCTGATCGAGGCGGCGATCGAGGACGTGACCGGCCGCGTCGCCGAGTCGCGCCGGGCCGAGCCGGGCGCGGTCGAGGACGGGGTCCGCAAGCTGGTCGACCACTACGAGGCGATGGGCGACGAGGTCGTCCGCTGGCTCGCCTCGGCCGAGCGCTACCCGCTGGTGCGGCGGGTGACCGAGCGCGGCACCGAGATGCATCGCGAGCTGATCGCGGAGACCTTCGGGCCCGGGCTCGAGGGGCTCCCGAGCGGCGAGCGCCGGCGCCGGCTCGCCGCCCTCGCGACCGTCACCGACGTCTACGTCTGGCAGCTGCTGCGGCGGCGCGAAGGGCTGGGACGGGCGGCCACCGAAGCGGAGATCGGGGTGCTGGTCGGGGCGGCGCTGCGTGGGGTGCCGGTGGCGGCGACGCGATGAGGCTGCTCGCCTACACCTCGCCGGCGCGCGGCCACCTCAACCCGATCATGGGGCCGCTGCTCGAGCTGCGCCGGCGCGGCGCCGAGGTCCACGTCCGCACCCTCGCCTCCCAGGTCGAGGCGGTCCGCGGCGCCGGCCTCGAGTGCGAGCCGCTCGACCCGGCGATCGAGGCGATCGTCCACGACGACCACCGGGCCCGAACCCAGATCGACTCCGGCCGCCGCTCGTTCGCCACCTTCGCCGCGCGGGCGCCGCTCGAGGTCGCCGACTTCCAGGCCGCCCTCGAGGCGACCGACCCCGACGCGGTCCTCGTCGACACCACCACCTTCGGCGCCAAGGCGCTGGCCGAGCGGCTGCGGCTGCGCTGGGCCGAGTCGCGGCCGTTCCTGTTCGAAGAGCCGGCGCCGGGGGTACCCCCGTTCGGGCTCGGGCTGCTGCCGCGCGGCGGCGCCGCCGGTCGCCTCCGCGACGGCTCGCTCGGCGCCCTCAACGGCTGGTTCGATCGGATCGCGCGGCTGCCGGCCGTCAACGCCGGCCGCGGGGCCGCCGGCCTGCCGCGCCTCGACGCGGTCGCCGAATCCCGCAACCGCGGCGACCTCACCCTCTACTTCACCGCAGAGCCATTCGAGTACCCGCGGCGGCTGCCGGCGAACGTGGTCATGGTCGGCCCCGGCCGCTGGGACACCGCCGCCGACGCCGAGATCGAGATCGACCTGCCGGCCGACCAGCGCCCGCTGGCCCTGGTCGCCTGCTCCTCGGAGTTCCAGGACGACGGCGCGATCGCCGCCACCGCCCTGGCCGGGCTGCGCCGCCGCTGGCGCCTCGTCGTGACCAGTGCCGGCGTCGACCCGGCCGAGCTCGCGGGCGAGCGCGGTGACGCCGTCGTCGCCCGCTTCCTCCCCCACGGACCGCTGCTGGAGGAGGCGGACGTCGTCGTCTGCCACGGTGGCATGGGGGTCACCCAGAAGGCGCTCGCGGCCGGGGTACCGGTCTGCGTCGTTCCCTGGGGCCGGGACCAGCTCGAGGTCGCCGCCCACGTCGTCGCCTCCGGGGCAGGCACCCGGATCGGCCGGCGGCGCCTCTCCCCCACCCGCCTCGCGGCGGCGGTCGAGCGGGCCCGCGGCTGCCGGGCGGGCGCAGCCCGGGTCCGCGCCGGCTACGAGGCGACCGGCGGCAGCGCCACCGCCGCCGACGCGCTGGAGGCGCTCGCGGCGCCCGACCGCAGCTTCCGGTGAGCCCCCCGGTTACCTGGGTAACCGCTCGCGAACCGAAAACTCGAAAAGGAGTCCAGGATGCGCAAGCTGTTGAGGCACCGGCCCTCGCCGGCGCTCGTCGTTGCCGTTATCGCCCTCGTGGTGGCGCTCGGGGGCACCGCCTACGCCGCCCAGATCAACGGCAACTCGATCGTGAAGCACTCGATCGGGGCCGGCAAGATCAAGCACAAGACGCTCACCGGCTACCAGATCAACACCCAGAAGCTCGGCGTCATCCCGGCCGCGAAGAGAGCGACCAACGTGCTCTGGGCGGTCATCCACAACCCGTCCGGGCCCGGTAACGCAGCCGTCGTCCGGGCCAGCGACCCGACGATCTCGGCGACCGAGGGCGGCGGCGCGGTCAACGTGATCTTCCCCGGCAACGTCTCGGTCTGCGCCAACGTCGCGGCCCGCGACAACTCGAGCACCACCGTCCCCGGCGCGGGCTACGCGCAGACCAACATCTCGCCCGCCAACCCGAACGCGATCGAAGTCCACACCCGCGACAAGACCGGCGCCAACGAAGACGCCGACTTCCATCTGATCGTCGTCTGCCCGGCCTGACCCGCCCCGGTCCCAGAGGTTGCCGTTTGCCGCCGCATGCGCGGGAAACGGCAACCTCGCCGGGGGGCGCGGTTTAGAATCGGCCGATGGCCGAGGAGATCCTCGACAAGCAGCAGACGATGGAGGCCGGGATCGAGAAGCCCGGGGATGCTCGCGAGATGGCGATCCGGCGGCTGAAGATGAAGCAGGACTTCAGGGGAATCCTCGCCGGCGGGATCCTCGCGATCGTCGTCACGGTGGTGATCTGGGCGCTCGGCGAAGGCGGCTACTTCTGGCCGATCTGGGTCTGCCTCGGGGTCGCGATCGCCGTCGTCGGCCAGGGGTGGAAGGCGTATGGGCCGAGCAACCGGATCACCGAGGCTGACGTGCAGCGGGAGATGGAACGGGGCTAAGGACGGCGTTGCGGGGGAGGGGGTCGGGGGACCCTCCTCTCTCGGCCTGTCGGCTCGCAGTATTCGGCTGACGCCTTGATCGAGCTCCCGGCCTCAGCCGCAAAACGTTCGGAGGGGTCCCCCGACCCCCTCCCGAGCAAAGTCCGCCTAGCTCCCGGCCCCGAAGCACGGAAGCTCAAGCCAAGACGGGGGCGGCCGCAGCTTCTTTCGTGAGCTGCGAGACGTTGCGAGTGCTGCGGCGGATTCGTTGGGGGCGCTCCCCCGCAAACCCCGATCGGCGCTCCCCCGCCAACCTTGATCCCTCGCTCGTCACGGCACCCGCGCCACCTTCATGTCCACCCGCTGCCCGCGAAACGGCACCCCCTCGGCCCGAAGGTGCCGCCTTTGTCGGGCGCCCTTGGCGAGCGAGCCGTCGGCGCGGACGACCCGCCACCACGGCAGGTCGCGCTCGGTGGTGCCGAAGAGGACCGAGCCGGTGAAGCGCGGCGCCCCCGGCGAGACGTCGCCGTAGGTGGCGACCGAGCCCGGCGGGATCGCCCGCACCCGGGCCAGCACCTCGGCTTCGCGGTCCGGCCGCTCGCCCCTCCCCGTGTGGTTGTCCTTGGTCAACCTATGCCTGACGAAAGACAACCACGACGCGGTCAGGTGGCGGCGGGGCCGAAGGCGTCGACGATCCGGCCCTGGTACTCGGCCAGCTCGGCTTCGGAGATGAAGTAGGTCGGCGGGGTGAGGAAGAGGCCGTCGGCGCGCTCGGCCGTCGCCTCGACCCGGGCTCGGACCTTGTCGAGCGGGCCAGCGGCGCAGTAGGCGTCGACCATCGCGTCGCTGATCGCCGCCGGGACCCCGGCGAGGTCGCCGCGGCGGAAGGCCTCGCCGGCGGCCGCCGCCTCGGCGGCGAAGCCGTGGAGCTCCCAGAGCGGCGCGTAGGTCCTGACGGTCGCGTAGAAGGAGATCGTGCGGCGGGCCATCTCGATCGCCCGGGCCTCGTCGTCGTCGATCGCGCAGCAGACGGTCGGCAGGTAGTCGAAGCTCGCACGGTCGCGGCCGCTGCGCCGCAGCCCCTCCTCGAAGGCCGGCACCACCACGTCGTCGATCCAGCGCAGGCTCTGGATCGGGTGGCCGATCAGGCCGTCGGCGACGTCGCCGGCCATCCGCGCCATCCCCGCCTGGACGGCGGCGGTGTAGATCGGCGGCGGCGTCTCGCGCGCCGGCGGGTGCGGCCGCACCCAGCCCTTGATGTCGATGTCGTAGTAGCTGCCCTGGTAGCGGATCGGCTCGCCTGCGCCAGCCTGGCGCATGATCAGCCGGGTCGCCTCGATCGCCTCCCGCAGATGCGGCGCCGGCCGCCCGTACTCGGCGTTGTGCCAGGTCTCGTTCAGGCGCTTGACCCCCGCCCCCATCCCGAGCCGGAAGCGCCCGCCCGACATCTCGTCGATGTCGAGCGCGGTGACGGCGTGGATGAAGGGGCTGCGGGTGAAGGCCCAGACGATTCCGGTGGCGACTCCGATCCGCTCGGTCTTCGCCGCCAGGTAGGCCGCCTGCGAGTCGGCGCTGCGGAACAGCTCCGGCGCCCACACGCACTCGACCCCGGCCGCCTCCGCGCGCAGCGTCTCCGCCTCGAGCTCGGCGATCGAGGCGCCGATCGCGGCGACCGAGATGCGATCGAGCGCGCTCACGCGGCGGCGAAGATCGCCCTCGCGACCCGCTCCCGGTGCCAGCGGGCGTCGCCGTAGAGCGCCGCGTTGGCGCGGCCCCGCTTGAGGAAGAAGTGGAGGTCGTGCTCCCAGGTGAAGCCGATCCCGCCGTGGACCTGGATCGAGGCATCCGGGACGCGCCAGCCGGCGTCGGAGGCGTAGGCCTTGGCGCTGGCCGCCGCCCGCGGCAGCGACCCCGGCTCCGCGTCGGCGGCCCAGGCGGCGCCGTAGACGGCCGAGCGCGAGTTCTCGGTCTCCAGCAGCATCTGCGCGCAGCGGTGGGAGACCGCCTGGTAGGAGCCGATCGGGCGGCCGAACTGCTGGCGGTCCTTGGCGTAAGAGACCGCCATCTCCAGCGCCCGCTGGGCGACCCCGGTCGACTCAGCGGCGAGGGCGACGCAGCAGACGTCGAAGACCGGCTCCCAATCGGCGCCGCGGCCCGGCAGCGTCGCCTCCGGCCCGACCCTGACGCCGGCGAAGCGGACCGAGGAGAGGCGGCGGGTCTGGTCGATCGAGGGTTCGGGGGTCACCGTGACACCGTCGGCGGCGGCATCGACCAGGTGGCGGCGCCCGTCGCCGGTCGCGACGAGGAAGAAGTCGGCGCCCGCGGTGTCGGCCACCAGCACCTTCTCGCCATCGAGGACGAGCCCGTCGCCGTCGGCGCGAGCCTCCATCCCGTAGGCGCCGGGCGTCCCGGTCGAGCCGGCCTCTACGAAGGCCGGGGTGCCGCGCCGCGCCCCCACGGCCAGCGGTCGCAGGTGACTCTCCTTCTGCGCCTCGGAGCCGCCGGCGGCGAGCGCCAGCCCGACCGCGGTGCAGGAGAACAGCGGCGAGGGCGCGAGCGCGTACCCCATCTCCTCGAACAGCACCGCCAGCTCGACCGTCCCCAGCCCCTGCCCGCCCCACTCCTCTGGCAGCGCCAGGCCCGGCCAGCCGAGCTCGGACATCTCCGCCCAGCCGGCGGGGTCGGTGCCGTCCGCGGAGGCGGCGAGCTCTCGGATCCGCTCCGATTTGAAGCGGGCGGCGAGGAACTCGCGCGCGGTTTCCCTGATCGCCCGCTGCTCGTCGTTGAGGTCGAAGTACATGGCTAGCCGCCGCCCGCCCGCCTCATCGCATCCGCGGCAGGCCGAGCACCCGCTCGGCGATGATGTTCTTGAGGATGTCGGTGGTGCCGCCCTCGATCGAGTTGGCGCGGGAGCGGAGGAAGCCGTATTGCCAGGCGCCGTTGGCGATGGCGTGGCCGGCGCCGCGGGCGAGCGGCGCGTGGGCGCCCTCGATCTCCAGCGCCAGCTCGGTGATGCCCTGGTTGATGTCCGCCCACTGCCACTTGCCGAGCGACCCCTCCGGCCCGGGGATGCCCGAGGCCATCGTCTTGGTCAGACCGCGATAGGCGTTGAGGCGCATCGTCTCCGCCTCGATCTGGAGCTGCGCGATCCGCTGGCGGAAGTAGGAGTCCTCGGCAGCCGAGCCACCGCCCTCCTCGCGCGCCTCCCGGGCCAGCCGCACCAAGCGCCCGAGGCTGTTCTGGATCTGGGCGATCGCCCCGAAGGCGAGCCCGGCCCGCTCGTTCATCAGCGTCGTGATCGCCACCGACCAGCCGTCCCCGACACCGCCGACGACGTTCTCCTCGGGGATCCGCGCCTCGTTCATGAAGACCTCGTTGAACTCGCCCTCGCCGGTGATCTGAACCAGCGGCTTCGCTTCCACGCCGTCCTGCTCCATGTCCATCAGGAAGTAGGTGAGGCCCTGGTGCTTGGGCGCGTCGGGGTCGGTGCGGGCGACCAGCATGCACCACTTCGCGTACTGGGCGAAGGTCGTCCAGACCTTCTGCCCGGTGACCACCCATTCGTCGCCGTCCTTGACCGCTCGCGTCTTCAGCGAGGCCAGGTCGGAACCGGACTCGGGCTCGGAGAAGCCCTGGCACCAGATCTCCTCGCCGGTCAGGATCGGCTCCAGGTACCGCGCTTTCTGCGCCTCGGTTCCGTGGGCGATCACGACCGGTCCGCCCATCGCCAGCCCGAGCACGTTGGCCGGGCTCGGTGCCTCCTGGGCCGCGGCCTCGCCGGTGAAGATCGCCTGCTCGACCATCGTCGCGCCGCGGCCGCCGTACTCCCGCGGCCAGGAGATCCCCGCCCAGCCCGCGTCGTGAAGCCGCAGCTGCCACTCGCGGCGGAACCTCATCACCTCGTCGAGGCTGCCTTCCGGCTCGGCGCCCGGGTTGTTCGCCCGCAGCCAGCCGCGCACCTCGTCGCGGAACTCCTCCTCCGATGGCGACAGCGTCAGGTCCATCGGCCGCCCAGCATATACGCGCCCCTGGCCAGCTGGCCAGG
>JAFDWC010000004.1 GCA_018268655.1 Actinomycetota bacterium | reverse complement strand
ACGGCTCGACGGCTCGACGGCTCGACGGCGCTCAGGCGCCGCCCTTGGCCCCGCCCGCGCTCGGCGGTGGGCCCCCGAACGGGTCGAAGAACGGGTTCTTCGGTTCCATCATCTGGGCTTCGCCGGCTTCGATCCGGACCGGCACCGTGGTCGGGTTGAAGACCCGCGGGAAGCCGGGGACCGGGCCGGGGACGGTGGTGTCGAGCGGCGGGATGATGCCGCCGGTTTCGAGCTTGGCCTGCTTGCCCAGCGCCGCGGTCACCGCCTTCGCGTCGATCGTCTGCACCTGCTTGAGGATCCCTTCGACGGCGTAGACCGCCGCCCAGAGGAAGACGGCGCCGTCGACCCGCGGCGTTTCCGGCGCGTACTTGTCCATCTCGGCGTTGAATTCGTCCATCCCCGGCGAGGAGGCGCTGGCCGGGAGCCCGGCGGCCGCGGCGACCAGCCCTTCGGCGTCCGGCCCTAGCGCTTCGATCACTTCGGGGGTGACGTAGACGTTGAGCGTCCCGACCTTGGCGCTCGGGTCGCGTTCCTTCACTGCTTTGATCGCGGTCGCCTGGTTCGGCCCGGGGAAGAAGACCAGGACCGAGTCGGCGCCTCCGCTGAGCGCCTTGGCGACCGCGGGCGCGAAGTCGACGGTGTCGAACGGGAGCTGCTCGACTTCGCCGAGTTCGATCCCGAGGTGCGGAACCAGTTGTTCGAGGCCCTGGACCACCTGTTCGCTGCCGGGGAACTTGGGGATGATCGCCCCCATCTTCTTGGCCCCGTCGAGGACCAGGGCCCGCGGGACACCGGCGATCTGGGTCACGGTCGAGGTGAACGGGAAGGAGATCGGCGAGCTCCCCTCGACCTGGTCGGCCGCCGAGCCGCCGACCTGCGAGATCCCGGCCTTCTCCAGGATCGGGTAGGCCGAGGTCGCGTTGAAGACCGCCGGGCCGACCACCGCCACCACTTCTTCTTCGACCGCCTGGCGGGCGCAGGCCGCCGCCAGGTTGGGGTCGGATTTGGTGTCGCACTTGATCAGCTCCAGCGGCCGCCCGTCGATCCCGCCAGCCGCGTTGACCGCTTCGACCCGGGCCTGGCCGGCGTCGAAGTGGGGGTCTTCGAGGCCGCTGGCGGGTTCGGTATAGGCCTCCATCGCCATCAGCTTGATCGGTTCGCCCGCCGGCTTCGACGCCGCCGCTTCGGTGGCCGAGCCCGCGGCCGCGGTGCTGTCAGTACCAGTGCTGCTGCCGCTCCCGCAGGCGGCGAGCCCGAGCGCGACCAGCAGCGACCCACACACCAGCAATGCGATTCGGCGCGCGCCATACCGCGCCCGTGCGGCTTTCCGACTGAACATCCCACCCTCCTGTAGTTGCTGGCTCAAGCGGCCAGGTACGTTTCTTCGACCTCATCGATGCGGTTGAGCAACTCCTCGCCGCTGCCGGCGAGCGCCGCCTCGCCGCGGCTCAAGACCAGGGCGCGATCGGCGACCGCGAGGGCGCTGCGCGCGAACTGCTCGACCACCAGCACCGCGACGCCGCGGTCGGCGGCGGCGCGGACCGCGCCGAGCAGGCGCTCGACGATCGCCGGGGCGAGGCCGAGCGAGAGCTCGTCGACGAGCAGGATCCGCGGCTCCGAGCCGAGCGCCCGGCCGAGCGAGAGCATCTGCTGCTGGCCGCCGGAGAGCAGGCCGACGCGGCGGCCGAGGTGCGGCTCGAGCTCGGGGAAGAGCGCCAGCGCGGCAGCGGGCGCGACGCCGCCGACCCGGAGGTTCTCGGCGACGGTCAGCTCCATGAACACGGTGCGGTCGTCGGTGACCAGCGCGGTGCCGGTGCGGACCCGTTGGTGCAGCGGCGCCCTGGTGGCGACGCCGCCAACCTCGACGCTGCCCGCCATCGGCGCCAGCGCCCCGGCGAGGGCGAGGACCGTCGTCGTCTTGCCGGCGCCGTTGGCGCCGAGCAGCGCCACCAGCTCGCCGGCGCCGACCTCGAGCTCGAGCCCGCGGACCGCCGCCATCCCGGCGTAGCCGGCCGCCAGCCCGCGCGCGGCCAGCGCCGGCGCGGCGCTCATCGCGCCGCCTCGAGACCGGCGGCGGGGCCGAGGAACGAGGCGACGACACGCTGGTCCGTCCGCACCTCCCGCGGCTCGCCGGCGGCGACCACGCGCCCCGCCTCGAGTGCTACGACCCGGTCGCAGACCGACATCACCAGCCTCACGTCGTGCTCGACGAGGACGATGCCGAGTCGCCACTCGCTCGCCAGCCGCCGCAGCAGCTCCCCGAGCTCGGCGCTGGCGCGGCGGTCGAGCCCGGCGCTCGGCTCGTCGAGCAGCAGCACCGCCGGGCCGGCCGCCAGCACCCGCGCCAGCGCCACCAGCCGCCGCCGGCCGTAGGGGAGCTCGTCCGGGCGCCGCGGCAGGTCGTCCTCGAGGTGCAGCTCCTCCACCGCCAGCGCCGCCGGGCCCGCGAGCTCGGCCCCGGAGCCGCCGGCGCCGACCAGGAGGTTCTCGAGCACGCTCAGGCCCTCGAACAGCTCCAGCGCCTGGAAGCTCCGACCCACCCCCGCCCGCGCCCGCCGCCAGGAGGGCCAGCCGTGCAGCGCCCGGCCGCCGAGGGTGACGGTGCCGTCGTGCCTGCCGACGCGGCCGCCGATGACGTCGATAGCGGTGGTCTTGCCGGCGCCGTTGGCGCCGACGACGCCGACGATCTCGCCGGGGCGGACGTCGAAGGAGACCCCGTCGAGCGCGCGGACGCCGCCGAAGGAGGCGCCGAGCCCACGCACCGCGAGCTCGGCCCCGGCCGCCCCCTGGCCCCCGCCGTCCTCCCCCTCCCCGACCCGCAGCACCGGGACCCGGGTGCGGCCCGGCAGGCGCCGCCCCAGCCACGCCGCGGCGGCGCCGGCGACGCCATCCGGGGCGGCGATCAGGACCGCCAGCAGCGCCAGCCCGCCGAGCAGCGGGATCGCTTCTTCGAGGTTCGGGAAGAGATCGATGAGGAGCTTGCCGCCGGCGCCGACCCCGACCACGAGGCTGCCGACCAGCGGCCCGGCGACGAACCCGACCCCGCCGACGACGGCGACGATGACGTCGGTGATCGAGGCGGTGAGGCCGAACTGTTCGAAGCTGACCGAGGGGGTGCGGAAGGCGGCCAGGACCCCACCGCCGGCCGCGATCATCGCCGCGATCGAGAAGGCGGCGCCGCGGACGCGGGCGGCGTTGACCCCGATCGCCTCAGCCGCCGCCGGGTTGTCGCGGACGGCGATCATCTGGCGGCCGAGGTGGCTGCGGCGGAGCCCGGCGACGGCGACCGAGGCCAGCGCCAGGTAGGCGAGGCAGAGCAGCGCGTAGGCCTTGGGGTCGGCGACCGGATCGAACCGCAGCGGCCCGATCGCCGGGGCCGCGACCGCCGTCCCGGCGAGGCCGCCGGTGAGCGAGTCGTTGCTGAGGATCACCTGTTCGATGACGACGGCGAACCCGAGCGTGACCACCGCCAGCGCCACCCCGCGGGTGCGCAGCGCCGGCAGCGCCATCGCCAGCGCCAGCGGGACCACCGCCAACATCCCCGCCGTGAGACAGAGCAGGAACGGCAGCCCGAGGTCCTGCGAGGCGCGGGCGGCGACCAGCGCCCCGACCCCGGCTATCGCGTGCTGGGCGAGCGAGAGCTGGTTGGTGTAGCCGGTCAGCACCACCAGCGAGAGGGCGATCGCGCTGACCACGAAGGTGGTGGTGAGCGCGTCGGCCCACTGCGCGTCGAGGACCAGGGTGAGGACGACCGCCGCGGCGAGCGCCGCCGCCAGCCACGGCCAGCGGATCTCGCCGGCGCCGACCCGCGGCAGCCGGGTGCGGACGCGGGCGCGGCTGACCATCGAGCCCGGGCGCAGCGCCAGGATCACGATCACCGCCGCGAACGGCGCCGCTTTGGCGATGCCCGGGGTTTCGACGTAGAGCCCGAGCACGCTTTCGGCGACGCCGAGCAGCAGCGCCCCGAGCAGGGTCAGCGGCAGCGAGCGGAACTGGCCGAAGAGGGCGGCGGCGAGGCCGCTCAACGAGAGCAGCGCCACCCCCGCGACCGAGAGCCCGGTGATCGGCGCGACCAGCACCCCGGCGAGGCCGCCGAGGGCGGCGCCGAGACCCCAGTTGAGCGCCGCCACCCGGTCCGGCGCCAGGCCGACGGCGGACGCTGTGCGCTCGCTCTCGGCGACCGCCCGGGTCGCCAGCCCGAAGCGGGTGAATCTCAGCAGCGCCCAGACGCCGGCCGTGATCGCGACCGCGACCGCGACCAGCCAGAGGCGGTCGGCCGAGAGGCTGACCCCGTGCAGCGGTTCGACCACGGCGTGCGGCAGCGGGCCGCTGACGAGCTTCAGCGAGTCGCCGTAGACGAGGTCGGCGACCGCCCGCAGGACCGCCAGCACGCCGAGGGTCGCGACCGCCTTGGTCAGGGCCGAGGCGCCCCGCAGCGGCCGCATCACCAGCAGGTAGCAGAGGACCCCGACTAGCCCGGCGGCGGCCACGCCGATGATCGTGGCCGCCGCCGGGCTGACCCCCGCCCGGGTCGCTTCGTACCAGCAGTAGGCGCCGACCAGGCCGAACCCACCCTGGGCGAAGCTGAGGACGTTCGAGCCGCGGGCGATGACGACGACGCCGAGCGCCGAGAGCGCGTAGACGGCGCCGGTGCCGAGGCCCAGCAGGATGAACAGGATCAGTTCGGTCATCAGCGCCGGCCGGGGGCCACGCCGCGGTCAGGTGCCTGCCGGGTGCCCCTAGCCCTGCGCCGCGGCCGCGGCCTGCCGGCGCAGCAGCGCCGCGTCGAGGACGTAGTCGACGTTGCCCTCGGCGTCGAGCATGCTGCAGGCGCCGTAGCTGACCATCAGCAGCTTGGTCGGCTCGTGGTACTGCGACGGCGGGTGGTAGGCGCCGGCGTACTCGTACACGTAGTCGCCCTGCTTGAAGTCGCCGACCGAGGGGTGATGTCCGCTTCCTTCGATGATCAGGAACTCGGAGGCGGCGTGGTGAACGTGGGCCGGCAGCCGTTCGCCCGGCTCGAGCTGGATCATCACCGTCCAGGTCGGGTTTTCGTCGCCGATGTAGAGGACTTTCATCTGCACACCCTCGGAGAGCGGCGCCCAGGGAACCTCCTCGGTCGGCACGACGACCCCGCGGTTGCGGCTTGCTTCATCCATCTGACTCCCCCTTCCGCCCGGTGCGGGCTGGCGTTGACCGGAGCCATCGTGACCCGCTCCTGGGGCAGGGGCCATTCCTCTTTGGAGTAAACGTGAAGCCCCCAGGCGGGTGGCCTACCCGCGCTCGAGGTGGCGGATCGCCTGCACCCGGGAGCTCACCCCGAGCTTCTGGTACGCGTTCTTCAGGTGTTGCTTGACGGTGTGTACGGTCACGTTCAGCTCGCCGGCGATCTCGCCGTTCCGCAACCCCGCCGCGACCAGCTCGAGCACCTCGGTCTCACGCGCCGTCAGCGACTCGACCCGGTGGCCGTCGGGGCCCGCCGCGATCGGGACCGCGCGCACCGTCGTCCCCTCGGCGCGGCGGCGGAAGCCGGTGTGGACCAGCGCGTTGGAGATCCCGATCGCCGCGAAGCGGCCTAGCTCCATCCCGACCCGCGCCTCGGCGGCCCGGAACGACGGCGACCCCTTCTTCCGCGCCAGGTTGATCGTCCCCACCAGCCGCGACTCCTGGAACAGGGGGACGATCATGCTGTGGGCGAAGCCGTGGGCCGCCAGCACCCTGCCGTGGCGCGAGCGCCGCAGCCACCCCGAGCCGCCGTACATGAGCTGATCGTCGACCGGTTCGCGCGTCCGCAGCACCCGCTTCAGGAACGGATCGGTGCTCCGCCCCAGCGACTCGATGTCGTGGACCAGCGCATCCGAAGCCCCGACCCGCGTCACCTGAACCGGCATGTGCCGCTCGTCGAGGATGTAGAGGCCGACCGCATCGGCGCCGACCACCCCGGGGAACGAGGTCAGCACCACGTCTTCGACCCGATCGACGTTCAGGGACGCGCACACACGCAGGCCAAACCGGGTGACCTCTTCCCAGTAGTTCAGCGGCAGGCGGAGCGCGGTCCCAGTCTCCACGCCCGCATCATAAGCCTCAGCCGGCGCGCTTCAGGTGGACCGTCACCACCAGGCTGGTCGAAGTGCCGCCGCTCGGGGTGAAGGTGATGGTTGCTTTCACCGTGGCGCGACCGGTCTTCGCAAGCGCTCGCCCGGCGGCGCCTCTGACGGCGATCTTCAGCTTCACCACACCGGCGGCGCCGACGGTCGCCAGAGGCGCCGCGCCCGGTGCATGCGGAAGCGGGGCGATGCCCTTGCCGCTCAGGGTGAGGGTGCCCGGCCCGGGGACGACGACGGCGACCGTCGCGGTCCCGCGGCGCCGGTCGAGCTTCACACCCTTGAGGGTGGGCTGGGCCGGGGCAGGGGGCAAAGGCGGCGGCGGGGTTGGCGGTGCGCCACCGCCGGAGCTGCCACCGCCGCTGACGGCAACCCCGGTCCCGAGCAATTGCGCTGTCGGCCCACCGGTGCTGAGAACCCCGGTGGCCGAGCCCGCCACGGTCGGCTTGAAGACGACTTCGATCGAGCAGGTGGTGGGCGCGAAGGGAATTACGCCGACCAGCGAGGCCGGACAGCTCGTGCTCTGAACGGAGAACGGGCCGGAGGCGCTGATCGAAGTCGACAGCACTTCCGGGGCGAGGCAGAGGGCCGGGTTTTCGGGGAGGGTGAGAGTGCAGGTGACGCTCACCGTGAAGCTCGCGGGGGCACTGGCGGTGCCGACGGTCTGGCTGCCGAAGTCGTTGCTGGGGGGCGAGATCAGCGGCGCCGCACTGGCCTTCCCGGTCGTCCCCGCGAGCAGCATCGCCGCCACTGCCAGCGCCAGGCCGGCGCTGCGGCGCGCTCGTCTCCCCGACGTCACGATGCCTCTCCCCAGATCACCTCCGGCTGAAGGTATCGCGCCCACGGGCACCGGGCCAGAGCTACGGACGACTGGACGAGTGACCACGATGCCGGACCCGCGGTAAGCGGGTCTGGGTCGACCCGTCGCTGCGGAGCGCCCGGGGCGGCGAGCAGTCCTGGCCCCGGCGCCGAGGGCGGCGGGTCAGAGCAGGCCGTTGCGCATTGCGAACAGGGTCGCCAGCGAGCGGTTGGAGGCGCCGATCTTGCCGTAGATGTGCTGGATGTGACGGTCGGCGGTCTTCGGCGAGATGTTGAGCTGGGCGGCGACGCTGGCGGTCGTGTGGCCGGTCGCGATCAGCCGCAGGACCTCGACCTCCCTCGCCGTCAGGTCGGCCGGCGCCGGCCGGCGCCGACGCGACGCGTGCCCGGCCGCGACCAGGACGGCCTCGACCGCGTCGCCGTCGAGGCGGCCGGCGGCCGCCTCTTCGCGCAGCAGCCGGGCCGCCTGCTCGGCGCCGAGGGCCGGCCGCTGCGGCCGCAGGCTGGTCAGCGCGTCGTAGTCGCTGGCGGCGGCGAGGACCCGCGCCGGCTGGCCGATCGCCGCGCCCTGCAGCCCGCGGGGGTAGCCGCTGCCGTCGAGCCGCTCGTGCGGCGAGGAGGCGAGATCGGCGAGCTCGCGGAGGCTGCCCCGGCGCAGGATGCGGTCGGTGAAGTACGGGTAGAGGTGCATCCGCTCCTGCTCGGTCGGGGTCAGCGGTCCGGGCTTGTCCCAGATCGTGTTCGGGATGCCGGTGCGGCCGAGGCCGTGGACGAGCGCCGCCCGTCGCAGGCAGGCCACCTCGGCCGCCGGCAGCCGCAGGCCCTCGGCCGCCGCGGCGGCGAGCTCGGCGACACGGCGCGAGCGGCCGCTGAACCACGGCGCCTTCAGGTCGGCGAAGTCGCCGAGCGCGGCCAGCGCGGCGTCGAGCCCGTCCCCGACCAGGCGCGGCCGGCCCACCGGTTCGGCGGTGATGACCGCGTCCCAGCTCTCCTCCCCGAGGTCGCCGAAGACCTCGTCGACGGTCGAGGCCAGCGCCTCGACCAGGCTCGGGTCCATCAGCGAGCCCGCGCACCGGCGCAGGAAGGCGATGGCTCCCTCCGCCCCGTGCAGCCGCTGCTGGACCTCGACGTAGTTGGCGACCGTGAACACCCGCGCCGCCAGCTCGATCTCCTCGCCGCCGGTGCCGCGCGGCAGCCCCTTGCCGTCCCAGCGGGCGAAGGCGTGCTGCAGTGGCTCGCTGACGCTGGTCCCGAACCGGAGCTGCTCGGCGAGCTGCCCGGTCACCTGGCAGTGGGCGGTCATCGACTCGGCGGCGGCCCGCATCCCGCTCGCCAGCAACCGCGCCGAGGCCGTCGCCCGCCGCGCCGGCCCGCCGTCGGATCCCGCCCGCGAGAGCAGGTAGCGCGCCATCGCCGCCTGCGAGGGCCCGGCCTCGAACATCCCCGCCCGCAGCGCGATGTCGTCGCCCCAGACCAGGTGCACCTCGTAGGAGTCGGCGCTGCAGCCGACCATCGCCAGCAGGCTGACCCAGAAGACGTCGTCGGCGACCTCGGCGGAGACCCCGACCCGGTCGGCGAGGCGGGTGGCGATCAGGCAGGCGCGGAGCCCGTGCTCCATCGGCTGGCCGAGCCCGAGGTCGGCGGCCAGCGAGAGCGCGGCGACCACTTCGACCAGCCGCGGCCGCGGCTCCGGCACCGCCGAGCTCCCAACCGCTCCGTGCACACGGCGAACGTTAGAGCGATCGGAGCGGGGTGACAAAAAGATGGGGAGTCCTCCCGATTGCCGCCGCTCGCGGCCGGCGTAGGTTCGGCGCGACCACCACCGAGAGGAGGACACGATGACTACGCAGGCGGCGCAGCTGGACCAGCGCGAGCTGGAGGAGCGGGTGCGGCGAATGTACGAGGAGGTCGCGCTCACCCCCGACCACGAGTTCCATTTCGAGACCGGCCGGCCGCTGGCCGAGCGCCTCGGCTACCCGGCGGCGGACCTCGACCGGGTCCCCGCCGCCGCGATCGACTCCTACGCCGGAGTCGGCTACTTCTTCGACCTGGCGCAGCTGCAGGCGGGCGAGACGGTGCTCGACCTCGGCAGCGGCTCGGGCACCGACGCCTTCCTCGCCGCCAACCTGGTCGGCGCGGCCGGGCGCGTCGTCGGGGTCGACATGACCGCCGCCCAGCTCGCCAAGTCCTCCCGCCTCGCCGCCGGCGGCGGCTTCGCCAACACCGAGTTCCGCGAGGGCCGGATCGAGGCGCCGCCGGTCGAGGACGGCTCGGTCGACTGCGTCATCTCCAACGGCGTCTTCAACCTGGCGCCCGACAAGGGCGCCGTCTTCGCCGCCGCCGCGCGGGTCCTCCGCCCCGGCGGCCGGCTGGCGATTGCCGACATCGTCACCGAGCACCAGCTGCCGGAGGGGGTCACCTGCGACGCCGCCCTCTGGGCGGCCTGCATCGGCGGCGCGATGCAGCGCGACGCCTGCCGCCGGGCGATCGCGGCCGCCGGCTTCCGGCTCGACGTCTGGCGCACCAACTCCCAGTACCGCTTCCTCTCCGAACGCGCCGACAACGCGACCGCGAAATACGGGGTGACGAGCGTCTCCCTGCTGGCGGTGCGGTCATGAGCGCCAGGGTCGTCGTCAACCTCGCCACCGGCCACGAGGACGCCGACCGGGTCACGGTCGCCTTTCTCGTCGCCACCGCCGGCCTCGCCCAGGGCCGGCCGGTCGCGATGTTCCTGACCAAGGAGGCGGTCCGGCTCGGCACCAACGGCTACGCCGACGCGATCGAGTCGGCCGGCGCCCCTCCGGTCGCCACGCTCTTCGACCAGTTCGCGACGGGCGGCGGCGAGCTGCTGGTCTGCCCCGTCTGCTTCAACGCCCGCCACCTCGACGAGGCCGCGCTCGTCGCCAACGCCCGGATCGCCGGAGCCACCCCGCTCTGGGAGTGGATCGGCGAGGAGCCGGCGACGGTGTTCAGCTACTGAGAGGCCGAATCCACGACCAGGCCCACCTGGTCGTGGATTCAACTCTCTATGGGCGCCAGCCCAATCTTTAGGTTGCGGCTGAACGCCGCCGGCGCTCCCTGCGTAGGGCCTATTAACGCCCAGGAAAGGAGAGCCATGAAACGGTTGCTCACTGCCATCGTCACCGGCGTACTCGCGCTTGGGGTCCTGGCCCCGGCGGCCCTCGCCGGCGGCGGCAATCCGAGCGGAACCGGACCACCGAGCCAGTCGTGCCAGACGATCGAGGCTGGAGGTGGAATGACCCCCGGCCACGCCTCGTCCTCGCCCGGGTCGCCGTTCAACGAGCCCGAAATCAACACCGAAAAAGGCGGTACCGGCGGCCAGCACTACAGCGAACGCTCGCAGTACGACGTCGCCTGCTACCACGTCTCGCACTGACGACCGGCACCGCGGCGGCGCCTTCACGGGAGCAGGCGCCGTCGCAGCGCCTCGAGGTCCCGCTCCTCGAGCCCGGCCACAAGCAGGGCCGCTTCGAGGTCGAAGCCGGTGAGGAGCTCGACGATCAGCTCGCTCGCGGTCGTCCCCCGCTCGCGCAGGAAGGCGGCGATCTTGGGGCCCTCGTCCTCCTCGCCCTGGGCGAGGTAGAAGGAGCGCAGCCGCTCGTCGCTGAGCGCGTAGTCGGCGGCGATCTCCCCCGGCTCGACCCCGGCCAGGGCCAGCACCAGCATCGCGACCTGGCCGGCGCGGTCGCGCCCGCCCTGGCAGTGGAAGACCACCCCTCCCGGAGGCGCCAGCGCGATCGCCCGGATCACCTCGGCGCTGCGCTCGGGGAAGCGTTCGAGGTGCGGCCGGTAGTACAGCGGCGTCGCGAACTCGGGCCCGTTTTCCCAGACGTCCCAGAACTCGCGGTCCTCGCTGACGTCGAGCGGGATGTTCACGGTCTCGATCGAGTCGGGCCGGGGGGCGAGGTCGGGACCGATTTCGCTCTCGTTGCGGAGGTCCACCACGGTCCGCACCCCGAGCGCCTCGACTTCCTCCCAGCCCCGCCCGTGCAGGCGCTGCAGCGAATCGGAGCGGACGATGGCGCCGCGGCGGGTGAGGCCGGCGGCCGCCGCCAGCCCGCCGAGGTCACGGGAGTTGTAGGTGCCGCTCCAGCTGAGGTTGCGGTCGGCCATCGGGCGCGACCTTCTCATCCACCGCCGGCGGACGGCAGGCCCCGCTTCAGCGCTTCGGCCAGCACCACCGCCTCGTTGTGGTCGCTGTCCCGGGCGGCGTAGACGAGGGTGACGGTGCCTGCGCGGGCGCGGCGGCGGAGGGCGGTCAGCGCCGCCCGGTGGCCTCGCAGCTCCTCCCGGTAGCGACGGCGGAAGCCCTCGAAGCGGTCGGGCTCGTGCCCGAACCACTTCCGCAGCTCCGTGCTCGGCGCCAGCTCTCGATCCCACTCGTCGAGCTGCGCGCGCTCGCGCGAGACCCCGCGCGGCCAGAGGCGATCGACCAGGACGCGGTATCCGTCGTCGGGCGCGGCCGGCTCGTAGGCTCGCTTCAGGCGAACGTCCATCCCTGACCTCCTCGCTGATCGTTCCTGGCTTGCTTCCTATGTTGACGCGCCGGGACGCTGGGCGAGCCGGCGCCGCCGAGCGCTGTGTGAGCAACGTCGCACCCAGGCTGCCCGCCCAGGCATTAGGGTCCCCTAACGATGAACCTGAGGACTTTTCGCTACGTCGCCCTCGCCGAGGCCACCAGCTTCCTCGCCCTGCTGGTCGCCGCGGTCGTCAAACGCACCGCCGACAACGAGGTCGGCGTTCAGATCCTCGGGCCGATCCACGGCGTCCTCTTCATCGCCTACCTGGCGATCGCCCTCTCGATCCGCGAAGACGCCGGCTGGACCGGCAAGCAGACGGTCTGGATCCTGGTCGGCGCGGTGCTGCCGTTCGGCGGCTACGTGGTCGACTGGTGGGTGGTCCGCGAGCAGCGGCGCACCACCGCCGTCCAGGCAGCGGGCCGAGAGACCTGAGCGAGCGTACGCCGCTCGTCCCGGCCAGCTGAGACGATCGTGGCGTGACCGGGAGGTCGATCGCCCTCTTCGCCGCCGCCGCGGTCGCCGAGATCGGCGGTGCCTACCTGGTCTGGATCGGTTTGAAGGAGGGTCGCGGCGCGATGTTCGTCGTCCTCGGGGTGCTCGCCCTCGGCCTCTACGGCATCGTCGCCAGCTTCCAGCCGAGCAACGAGTTCGGCCGCGTGCTCGCCGCCTACGGCGGCGTCTTCATCGTCGCCTCGATCGCCTGGGGGATGGCCTTCGACGGCTTCCACCCCGATCGCTACGACCTGCTCGGCGCCGCCGTCTGCCTGCTCGGGGTGGCGACGATCATGTACGCGCCGCGCTGACCACGGCGGCCGGCGCCACCGCCCCAGTCAGACGACCAGCTCGTAGCCGGCCTCGGCGACGGCGGCCCGAACCGCCGCTTCGTCGAGGCGGGAGGTGTAGGTGCGGCTGGCGAGCCCGGTCATCGTTCCTCCTCGATACGGGTGGGGGGTATAAGCAGGCTGCACTCTAGCGCCCGCCCGACGCCGCCCTCAGGCCCGGTTCCAGCAGCGACTGCAGGGTCCGCGCGAAGTCGGCGGTGAGGTGGGCGTCGTCGCGGTAGACGAGGATGCCGCCGATCACCGCCTGGCAGACGCCGTGCGGGCAGATCCGCGAATCGGGGTTGACGATCCTGGTGCCGGCCACCCTCCGCGCCGCCCGCAGGTCGAAGTTGCGGTCGAAGGAGTGCGGCCGCGGGAAGTTGCAGGCCGCCGGTCGGCTCGGGTTGGCGGCGACGCAGCTGGGCACGTCGGTCGGCGCCTGCGGGTCGTCGTGGATCACGACCCCGCCGATGCCGGCGCCGCGGATCCGCCTCAGGGTTCGGACGTAGCCGCGTTCGAGCGCTTCCGCGTCGGCGACGCCGCCGAGCGCTTCGCCGGCCGGGCCGAGCGCGATCGTCGCGGCGTCGCCGCTGAGGACGACGGTGGTCGGCCGCCCGCTCGCGTCGATCCGCTTCAGGCTCGCGTTGCGCCAGGCGTCGCAGGTCCGGTAGGGGCCGCCTCCCTTGCCGAGCACGGTGACCTCGGCGGGGGTGCATTCGCGCTTGGTGAGGACGTAGAGGCGCCAGCGGTTCCGCTTGGCGATCGCCTCCAGCGCCGGGAAGTACTGGAGGGCGTGGGAGTCGCCGAAGAGGAAGATGCTGAGCTTGCCGTGCGGATCGCCGTAGAGGCAGCGGCCGGACCTGGTGCCATGGACGCCGATCATGCAGCCCTGGCGCAGCGGCGGCGGCACGTTGGCGCCGGCCCGTCGCGGGGCGGGGCGAATCGGCCGCGGGCGGGCGCTCGAGTGCGCCGCCGCGGGCACGAACCTGACGCCGCTGGCGCCGCTCGAGGTCGCCGCCACCGCGGTCGGACCGCGGACGTGGCCGGCGACCAGGCTGAGCAGCGCCGCCAGCAGGATCGGCCACAGCCACAGGTAGAGGAGCGCCCGCCGCGGCCGCTCCGGCCATCGTCGCCACCGCCGCTTTCCGCCGTCTCCGAACAACTCACCCCGGAGTCTTCTCTCCATTTTCAATGGCCTCCTTAAGACGGGGTTCGAGCCAGCGGTTGAGGGTGCGCGCGTAGGTCGCCGTGAGGTGGGCGTTGTCGCGGTAGACGAGGACCCCGCCGATCACCGCGCGGCAGCGGCCGCCGGGGCAGATCTCCGGCGTGATCGAGATCGCGCCGGCGCCGACCCGGCGGGCCGCCCGCAGTTCGACGCTGCGGGCGCGGCCCCGCGGCAGCCCGAACCCGCAGGCTTCGAGGTCGCCCATGTTTTCCGAGACGCAGCTGGGGACGTCGGTCGTCGCCTTCGGCGTGTCGCCGATCACCACCGTCCGCAGGCCGGCCCGCCGCAGCCGGGTCAGCGTCGCCATCCAGCCCGATTCGACCGCGGCGATGCCGGCCGGCCCGCTCAGCCCGGCGCCGTTCGGGCCGGCCGCGCGCTCGGCGCTGTCGCCGCTGATCGCCACCGCCCAGGCGTGCGGGCCGGCTTCGATCCGGCGCAGCGCGTTGCGCCGCCAGAGGTCGCACTGCGAGTACTCGCGGCGTTCGGCGCTGTTGACGATCGCGACCTCGGCCGGGCTGCATTCGCGCTTGGTCAGCACCAGCAGCCGCCAGCCGTTGCGCTCAGCGATCAGGTCGAGGGCGGGGAACTGCTGCATCGCGTGCGAGTCGCCGAAGAGGACGAGGGTGCGGCTGCCGCTGGGATCGCCGTAGGCGCAGCGGCCCGATTCGGTGCCGCGGATGCCGACCAGGCAGCCGGCGGCAACCGGACCGGGCAGGTCCTGGGGCGCCTCGGTCGGCGACGGGCTGATCGCCGAGGCCCGCTGCTCGGGCCGCGGTTCGTAGCGCAGCAGGGTCGCGCCCTTCGCCTCCGCAGCCGGGAGCGTGCGCCAGCTCGGCTGCAGCTGGACCAGCAGCAGGCCGGCGGCGAGCGCCGTCGCCATGCAGCCGCTGCCGAGCGCGAGGCCGCGGATCGGCACCCGCACGAGGCTGCGCCGGAACCGCACCGGGTCCTCGACCAGGTGGTGGCTGACGACGGTCGGGAGCAGCGCCGCCAGCACCACCGCGAGGCCGCCGAGGGGCGAGAGCCGGCCGAGCAGGAGGGCGGCGAATACCAGCGCCGGCCAGTGCCAGAGGTACCACGAGTAGGAGATGCGGCCGACGTAGCGGACCGGCGGTAGCGAGAGTGCCGCCGCCGGGGCGGCGCGCACCTCGGCACCGGCCGAGGTGCCGGCGACGATCAGCGCCGCCGCCCCCAGCGTCGGCACCAGCGCCGCCGGGCCCGGGAACGGGACCCTTGCGCCGAAGGCGAGGACGGCGTAGACGATCGCCGCCAGCCCGGCCCAGCCGACGGCGGCGGCGAGCGCCCGCGGCAGCCGCAGCGGCCCGAGCACGGCGAGGCCGCCGCCGAGCGCCAGCTCCCAGCCGCGGTCGAGGGTCGAGAAGTAGGCGAAGGCGGGCTCGCTTGCGCTCTGCACGCTCGCCAGCGCCAGCGACCCCGCGAAGACGACGGCGACGGTGAGCCCGACCGCGAGCCGCAGCGAGCCGCCGGCGCGCCGGCAGAGCCAGCCGACGATCAGCAGCATGGTCGGCCAGACGAGGTAGAACTGCTCCTCGACCGAGAGCGACCAGAGGTGGAGGACGGGGCTCGGTTCGACCCCCTGGGCGAAGTAGTTCACCGACTGCGCCGCGAAGTGCCAGTTGACGACGTAGAGGGCCGAGCTGACGACGTCGCCGGAGACTTCGAGCCGCCGCAGCGGCGACAGCAGCAGCAGCGAGACGACGGAGACCGATGACAGCAGCAGCGCCGCCAGGGGCAGGATCCGTTTGGCGCGGTTGGCGTAGAAGCGGGGCAGCGAGATCGTGCCGCGGCGGCGCAGCTCGGTCAGCAGCAGCTCGGTGATGAGGAAGCCGGAGATGACGAAGAAGACGTCGACGCCGATGAACCCGCCGGCCAGCCAGGGGACGCCGGCGTGGCAGAGGAGGACGGCGACGATCGCGACCGCGCGCAGCCCCTCGACGTCGGTCCGGAACCCGTGACCGCCGCTGGCGTCTCGGTCTTGCTCCACGGTCGAGCCTCTCTGCACGCTCGCGTGGACGAGCCACCCGCCCCCCTAGTACCCGGCGACCCCTGGCCCGAAATCCGCGAACTGGCCGCTTTTAGGTTTGGACCGGCCGCAGATGGGCAACGGACGGGGGAAGGCCAAACCAGGAAGGAGCCGACGATGTTGGCGATCACCGATGACGCAGCGGTCGCGATCGACGAAGTCCTGACCCAGCGCGAGATGCCGAGCGAGGCCGGGGTGCGACTCACGACCGAGACCTCACGCACCGAGGACGGAGCCGACAGCCTCTCGCTGCGGATGGAACTGGCACCGAAACCGGAGAGCGGCGACGAGGTGCTGGAGAACGCCCCGGTCTTCATCGAGCCCGAGACCGCACCGCTGCTGGAGGAGAAACTGCTCGACGCCGACCGCTCGGGCGACGGGGTGCGCTTCACCCTCCTCGACCAGACTCCCTGAGGGTCTGGTCGAGGACCGCGGCCCGGCGAGACCGTATGGACCGGGCGGGGATTTCGAATCGGCCCCTACCCGGCCGCCAACCAGGCCTTGGCCGCCTCGCGCTCGGTGTTCCGAAACGCCTTGGCGTGCCCTGGGAGCAGGAACGAGAGCGCCGCCAGAGCCGGCCGCATCCAGTCCTCGTCGCTGACCACCGCGAGGCGCTCGAACGAGCTCAGGTGCCGGGCCCTGAACTTGGCGTCGGCGCCGAAGGCGTCGCCCTCGATCTCGCCGCTCCGCGGCCCGAGCACGTAGAGCATGCGTACCTTGCCGCCGCCGGCGATCAGCTCCCGCAGCAGCGGTTCGACGTCGTCCGTCCAGTCGTCGTCCTCGACCTCGCCGACGGCTTCGAAGCCGATCGTCCCGGCGGGCATGTCGTCGATTCTCTTCAGCATCTGTCCTCCGTTCCTAACTGGTTGTCGCCGGGGGCGGGTCGGCCCCGGTGGTGATCTCCGAGAAGAGCTTGGTCGGCAGGTTGCGGGTCGCGAGCAGAGCGGCGAGCACCAGCACGGCGGCGAAGAGGAAGGCGACCTTGAGCGCGCTGAGCTGGGCGCCTTCGTAGGCGGAGACGAGCTCGCCGGCGGTCGCGGCCGGAACCCCGGCCTTTTCCGCCGAGGCCTCGACCTCGCTCGCCGGGACGAAGCTGACCCCGGAGCTGAGGTGGACCTGGACCTGTTCCTTGACCGCGTTGTCGATCCTCGGGTTGGCTTCGACGCTGGCCGAGAAGGCTCCGATCAGGCCGGTGATGACGACCGCGCCGAGGAAGGCGGTCCCCAGCGAGGAGCCGAGCTGCTGGGCGGTGAACTGCAGGCCCCCGGCCTCGCTGCGCCCCTCGTCCCCGACCGAGGACTGGACGACGTTGCCGAGCTGGGAGACGACCAGCCCCATCCCGACCCCGAGCACGCCCATCGCGATCAGGAAGCTGGCGTTGTCGAGTTCGGGCTCGATCGTGTCGAGCAGTAGCAGGGTCGCGACGAAGACGATCACCAGCCCGACGCGGACGATCCGCCGCGCCGGCACCCGCTTGGCCAGCGCCGAGCCGGCAAGGGCGCTGATGAAGAGGCCGGCGGAGGCGGGGAGCATCCGCACCCCGGTTTCGAGCGCGTCGAGCCCCTGCACGACCTGGAGGAAGAGCGGCACGGTGAAGAAGATCCCCATCAGGATCAGGTTCTGGGAGAGCAGCATCGTCAGCCCCGACCGCAGCCGCGGCAGCTTGATCAGGTCGAGATGGACGAGGGGATCGCGGCCGGCCGCCTCGCGATGGCGCTGCCAGCTCGCGAAGGCCGCCAGCAGGGCGCCGCCGGCGGCGATCACGAACGGGGTCAGGGCAAAGCCGAACGGCTCCAGCGGCGAGTTGCGGGGGGCGAGCCAGCCCCAGTTGCTGGCCTCCAGCACGCCGAGCACGATCAGCCCGAGACCGGCGGCGGAGAGGACGCCGCCGAACCAGTCGAGCTGGGGCCGCGCCCGCTCGTCCTTCGAGTCGGCGAGCAGCCGGGTCCCGATCAGGATCCCGATCGCGACCAGGACCTCACCGGCGAAGACGACCCGCCAGCTGAGCTCGGTCGTCGCCCAGCCACCGAGGATCGGCCCGACCGCAATCCCGATCCCGGAGACGCCGCCGAGGACCCCGTAGGCGAGCGCCCGCTCCTGGTCGCGGAAGTTGGAGGCGACGAGGGCGACCATCGCCGGCATCACCAGGGCGGCGCCGATCCCCTCCAGCACCGACCAGCCCAGGGTCAGGCTGGGGACGCTCCAGGAGGCGGCGGTGAGGCCGGAGCCGGCGGCGTAGATGCAGAGGCCGATGGCGAAGGCGCGGCGGCGTCCGAGCAGGTCGCCGAGCTTGCCCCCGACCAGCATCAGCGCCGCCATCACCAGGGCGTAGAGCGCGATCACCGCCTGGATCGTGGTCACCGTGGTGTCGAAGTCGGCGACCAGCTGGGAGATCGCGACGTTCATCACCGCCTGGTCGAGGACCATCAGGAACTGGGCGGCGCCGAGGACGAGGAGGACTGGCCACTTGGTCACGGTCGGCGGAGATTATTCGCGGGTCACCGGGTACGAATCACCCCGATTGGGCGATAGGCCCAGGCTGAGGCAGACCTCGACCGCTTCGTGCCGGCTCGACACTCCGAGCTTGCGGTAGACGGAGCGCATCTGCGTCTTCACCGTGTTCGGCGAGACGATCAGCTCCGCCGCGATCTGGCGATGGGAGAGGTGGCTCGGCAGCAGCCGCAGGACCCGGAGCTCGGCCCCGGTCAGCCCGGCGACGCCGGCCGACTCCAGTGCCGCGTTGGCTTCGCCGATGCTCGCCACCCAGGCGTCGAGCATCGGCGCGTCGGGCTGGCGCGCGAGCTTCGCCCGGGCCTGGGCCAGGAGCTCGACGGCGACGCCCGGGGCCTTCAGCTCGGTGGCGGCGGCGGCCAGCGCCGAGGCGGTCTCGACCTCGAACCAGGGGGCGAACTCGCGCAGCCTGGCGAGCAGCTTGCGGCCGGTACGGAGGTCCGACCTCGCCTCCTCGCGGCGGCCGTCGGCCGCGGCCACGTAGGCCGAGACGGCGACGGCGAGGACGATCGAGGGGCGGGCGATCAACCCCGAGCGGTCGACCTGGGCCCGGGCCTGGGAGGAGAGGATCCGCGCGCTCTGCCAGTCGCCTTCGGACGCATGCAGGAGGGCCAGCTGGGCGAGCGCCAGCACCTGGATCAGCGGCACGTTCCAGACCGCCGCCCGGCGGGCGCCGTCGGCGAGCTCGCGCCTGGCCTTTTCCCGCTCGCCGCCCAGGTGCGCGGCGAGGCCGGCCACCAGGCTCGCCATCGCCGCCCAGGGGCTGTCGTGGTCCAGGGAGGTCCGCGCCAGCGCCGCCGAGGCGGCCATCTGCGCGGTTCCCCCCCGCCCCAGCGCGGCGTCGAGCATCGCCATCCCGGCCTCGAGATCATCAGCGGCGTCTCCGGGCCCGGCGAGCAACGGCCGCGCGACCTCGCCCCAGTACTCGGCCCCGCCCCCGTCCCCTTCGGCCAGCAGGCCATGGGCGACGGTCAGGCTCAGGTGCGGGTCGCGGGCGGCGCGTTCGAGCCCGATCTCCTCGATCCAGTGCTGGATCGTCGCGTAGCGGCCGGTGGTGTTGAAGGCCGGCACCGCTTCCCAGATCAGCCTCCCGGCACGGGCGAATTCAGCGGCCTCGAGGGCGAAGCGGACGGCGCGATCGGGGTCGCCGGCCGACTCCCACCAGCGCGACGCGCGCCCGTTCAGCTCCCCCACCTCGCCACCGTGGCGGCGGCGCAGCTCGGCCCGCAGCATCTCGGCCAGCAGCGAGTGCATCCGGAACCACTCGTCGTGCTGGTCGAGCGGGATCAGCAGCAGGTTCTCCCGCGACAGCTCGGCGAGCCTGGATCCCGAATCGCCGACCCCGAGCAGCTCGTCGCAGAGCGGTCCGGAGAGGCGATCGAGCACCGATGCGCGAACCAGGAAATCGACGTCCTCGGGGGCCGCCGTGGCGATCAGCTCCTCGCGCATGTAGTCGACCAGGTTGCCCTCCTCGCCACCGAGGCCGGCCTCCGGAAGCCGCGGCTCGGATCGACTGCGGCCGCTGAGGCCCGCCAGGTAGAGGGCGACGGGCCAGCCCTCGGTCTTGGCCAGGATCGCCTCGACCTCAGGCTCCGGCGCATCCAGGCCCGCCTCGGCCAGTACCTGCCTCGCCTCCCCCGGCGTCATCACCAGGTCCGAGGCGCCGAACGAGATCAGGCGGCGGGCCGCCTGCAGCCGGGCGGCGTGGATCGGCGGCGTGCGACGGGTCGCCATCGCCAGCCGCGAGCCGCCCTCGACCCCGGCCATGATCGCCTCGAGCACCCGCAGGCTGGCGTCCGAGCGGAGGTGCTCGAGCTCGTCGAGGACGAGCACCGAGTCCAGCCGCCGGGCGCGGAGCCCCGCCTCGAGCCGGGGCACGACGACGTCGAGGTTCGGCTGCGCGGTTCGGATCGCGGCGGCGACCGCGTCCGGCAGGGGCTCGACCGCTGCCAGCGCCTCGATCACCGAAGCGACCAGCACGGCCGGATCGTTGTGCGACCGGGTCAGGGTGACCGAGGCGAACGGCCGCGAGTCGAGGCGCGACCACTGGGCGAGCAGCACCGACTTGCCGTAGCCGGCGGGCGCGTGGAGGAGGGCCAACGGCGTGTCGGTGCCTCGCAGCCGCGCGACGAGCCGCTCGCGCTCGACCAGCCGGCGCCAGCCAGGCCCGCCCAGATCGATGCCCGCGACCCGGCGCGAACCGCGGTCGACCGCGCTCTCGCCACCTGAATCCACGGGACCCGAAGTCTTCGAGCGCATTCGGGAGCGAACCCTATCTGGGACTCGCCTGGAGCTAACGAGCTGGCGGCTAGGAAGGCTCGGGCCCCGACCCGCCGACGGCTGACCTCGCGTTGGCCAGGTCCTGCGGATGCAGCCAGGCGTCGCCGAAGATCTCCGACTCGAACTCCGACGCCGCTTCGCGCAACGGGATCGCCCAGCGGTGCTCGACGAGGACGATCTCCGCCGAGCGACCGGGCGGCACCCGGTCGGCCAGGTACCAGACCTCTTCCCGCGCCGGCCGCGCCGTGGCCCGGTCGCCGGCATCGCCGGAGCCGGCGCGATCGGCGCCGAGGAGGGCCTCGACGAGCCTGCCTTCGGCCGGGAACGGGCCGGATGGGCGGGTCAGCGCGAACTCGCCGTCGGCCAGGCGCCGGGCGCTCAGCAGGTCGAGGATGCGGACGCCGTCGCTCGCCGCCAGCCTGCCCAGCTCGGCGGCGATCCGACCGCGGGCCCCCTCCTCCTCGACCCCGATCACCAGTACCTGCACCGGCCCGAGAACCTCCGTGCCGAACCCGGCTGCGGTCATCGATCAGCCTCCGAGCAGGCGCCTGCGCTCGTCGAGGAACTGCTGCCGGGTGAGGAGGCCGGAGTCGAAGAGGCCGTCGAGCGTGCTCAGCGCGTCGGCCCGGGTCTCGGCCCGCCGGCCGCCGGCCCCCTCCCGCGGCGCGTGTGGCGCCAGCGAGCCGCGCGAGGCGCTTTCCCGCCCCACTCCTTCGAGCATCCAGGCCGGGGTCAGTGGCCTTCGCCTCAGCATCGGTCTCCGTCCTCCTCTTGAGTTCCCGAAGCATCTTCACGGCGGCGATGGCGTTCGCGCATCACGCAATCGGGGTGAAATAAGTAGGTCGGCGACCGTTCGTAGATCACCCAATCCGGATGATGCGAGGTCGACGGCGGAGGGCAAAGCTTCGACCTCATGGCAACCGCAACTAAATCATCACGAGCCACGACCACCGCCACGCCCTCGCCACCGGCCACTGCCGACGCCGAGCGGGGGCGCGCCGCCGGTCGAGCGGCCCGCAAGGCGTCGCCCCGCTCCTCGCACGAAACCTGGCAGGCCCCCGCCGACCGCACCGACCCCGCCGCGATCCTCCGCGAGCAGGACGCGGCCCGGGTCCCCGAGCTGGTGCCGATCCGCTACGGGCGGATGCTGGCCTCGGCCTTCACCTTCTACCGCGGCGCCGCGGCGATCATGGCGGCCGACCTCGGCTCGACGCCGGACACCGGCCTGGTCGCCCAGCTCTGCGGCGATGCCCACCTCTCCAACTTCGGCATCTTCCAGGCCCCGGATCGCCGCATGGTCTTCGACATCAACGATTTCGACGAGACCCTGCCGGGGCCGTTCGAGTGGGACGTCAAGCGGCTCGCCGCGAGCTTCGAGATCGGCGGCCGCGACCGCGGCTTCAGCAGCCGCCAGCGCCGCAAATGCACGCTTGCGGCCGCCCGCCACTACCGGCTGGCGATGCGCTCGTTCGCGGCGGCCAGCGAGCTCGGCGTCTGGTACGCGCGACTCGACGTCGAGGAGATCGCCTCCCGGCTGCAGTCGAGGGTGACCGAGGCCGACCGCAAGCGGTTCCAGAAGAACCTGCGCAAGGCCCGCAACAAGGACAGCCTGCGGGCGCTGGAGAAACTGACCGAAGAGACCGAGGCCGGCCCCCGGATCGCCAGCCGCCCGCCGGTCCTGGTGCCGCTGAGCGAGCTCGCCGGCGACCTCGGTGAGGCGGAGCTTGAGGCGATGATGGGGGCGCTCCTCGAGCGCTACCGCGACAGCCTCGACGACCAGAGCCGCGCCCTCGTCGACCGCTTCCGGTTCGTCGACGGCGGCCACAAGGTTGTCGGGGTCGGCAGCGTCGGCACCCGCGCCTGGATCGCCCTGATGATGGGGCGCGAGCAGGGCGACCCGCTGTTCCTCCAGGTCAAGCAGGCGGCGGCCTCGGTGCTCGAGCCCTACGCGGGCGAGAGCGGCTACGACCACCACGGCGAGCGGGTGGTCGCCGGACAGCGGTTGATGCAGGCCGCCGGCGACATCTTCCTCGGCTGGCTCGACGGGCCCGGCCTCGACGGAGTCGAGCGCCATTTCTACGTCCGCCAGCTCTGGGACGGCAAGGGCTCGGCCGAGATCGAGTCGCTGAGCCCGGCGGCGATGGAAGGCTACGCCGAGCTCTGCGGCTGGACCCTGGCCCGCGCCCACGCCCGCAGCGGCGACCGGGTGGCGATCGCCGCCTACCTCGGTAATAGTGAGACCTTCGAGCGCGCGATCGTCGAGTTCGCCGCCTCATACGCCGACCAGAACGAGGCCGACTACCGGCGTCTGCTCGAGGCCGAGCAGGCCGGCGAAATAGACGTGCAGCGCGGAATCTAGCCCCGAAACGAAACGAGAGCGTGATGAGCACCGACAACTTCGAGATGGGACCGATCGACTACCTGGTCGTCGAGTGGCCCGGGCGCCAGCCGACCGGCGAGGCGATCCCCTATCTGATCGACCTGGTCGACCGCGGCCTGATCCGCATCCTCGACCTCGCCTTCATCGCCAAGGACGCCGACGGCAACGTGCTCGAGCTGGCGATCGCCGACCTCGGCGAAGCGGTCGCCGAGCTGGCGATCTTCGAGGGAGCGGAGTCGGGGCTGATCAGCGACGAAGACCGCTCCGACGCGGCCTCGGTGCTCGAGCCCGAAACCTCGGCAGCGCTGCTGATCTTCGAGAACGCCTGGGCCGGCCCCTTCGCCGCCGCCGTGCGGCGCTCGGGCGGCCAGCTCGTCGCCAGCGGCAGGATCCCCGTCCAAGCCCTCCTCGGTGCGCTCGAAGCGGCCGAGGAAGCAGCCTGAAAGGAGCAAGTCGATGCCAGGTCTACTTCGAGGAATTGCCCGTACCGCGGTCGTCGCCGGCACCGCCAGCGGCGTCGCCGGACGCGTCCACCATCGCCAGGACCAGAAATGGGCGAAACAGGAAGCCGAGCAGTACGAACAGCAGCAGGCCGCCGCGGCCCAGCAGGCGCCGCCGGCACCCGCCGCGCCGGCGCCGAGCAGCGCTTCGACGATCGACCAGCTGAAGGAGCTCGGGGAACTGAAAGCCCAGGGCATCCTCACCGAGCAGGAGTTCGCCGAACAGAAGGCGAAGCTGCTCTCCTGAGCTAATCCCGGGCCCGCGGGGCCCGACGAGAAGGAGAGGTAGATGGAGGCTGGTCAGAGTTCGAAGCCAAGGGGAGGGCAAGGCTCCACCTGGATCGCGTTCGCCGGAGTGATGATGCTGATCATCGGCTGCCTGGACGTGATCTGGGGCATCGCCGCGCTCGCCAACAACGAAGTGGTCGTGGTCGGCGGTCACGGCGTGATCGTCTTCGACATCACCACCTGGGGCTGGGTGCAGCTGATCCTCGGCGCCGTCATCGCCCTCACCGGGCTCGGGCTGCTGACCGGCAACACCGCGGCGCGCTGGGCCGGCGTCTTCCTGCTCGGCGTCAACGCGGTCCTGCAGGTCGTCTGGTTCCCGGCGGCACCGCTGTGGGCGTTCCTGATCATCATCCTCGACGTGATCCTGATCTACCAGCTCTGCATCAACTGGGTGGAGGACTGATCTGATGGCGTTCGCAGACGTCAACTTCGGCGAAGGGCTGCTGCTCGTCCTCGAGTTCTTCCTCCTCTTCGCCTGGATCTGGATCCTGATCGGGATCATCGCCGACCTCTTCCGCGACCACGAGCTGTCCGGAATCGCGAAGGCGGTCTGGGTCTTCTTCCTCGTCTTCCTCCCCTTCTTCGGGGTGCTGCTCTACCTGATCGTCCGCGGCAGCGGGATGCGCGACCGCACGATCAAGGAGCAGGCCGACGCGAAAAAGGAGTTCGACAGCTACGTCCGGGAACAGGCCAAGTCCGGCTCGCCCGCCGACGAACTCCACAAGCTCTCGGAACTGAAGGACAAGGGGGCGCTCTCGGCCGAGGAGTTCGAGAGCGCGAAGGCGAAGCTGCTCGCCTAGCGGCCGGGGCCACTTCATGAATCAAGACTCCGACCTCGCCCTCCTGCCGTTCACGGCGGCGCTGATCATCGGCGTCCTCGCGATCCTCGCCGCCTTCTTCCTGGTCGGCGCGGTCGTCGGCGTGATCGTCCTGCTGGTCTGCGTCGTGCTTGGGATCGGGCTCTTTGCCCGGTTCATCCGTCGCAACGAGGTCAACTGAGCGCTTCGCCTGAGCGCGGGCACCCGAAAGGCCGGCCGAGATGGAGATTCGTGAAACCCGTCCCTGGTTCTGGGTCCTGGTGGCCGCGCTCGCGGTGGTGGCGATCGCCGCGCTGGTGATCGCCGTCTCGGCGAGCAACGAAAGCGTCGACCAGAAGAAGATCGCCGACGAAGTTACCGCTCAGATCGAGGGCGAAATCGCCGGCCTCGACAAGGCGCTGAAGGCTGCCGACGAATTGCAGGCGGAAAGCAGCAAGCAGGCGGAACGGAACCACAACCAGATCAGCAAGGAAGTCGAAGAAGTCGTCGCCGGCGGCGGCGCCGAGCTCGAAAAGCTGGGCAGGCGGGTGAAGAAGCTCGAAGGCGAAGCCGCCTCCCTCACCGCCGCCGACAAGAGCTTGGAAAAGTCGGTCTCCGGCCTCAGCGCCGAAAAGGAAAAGCTCGAAGGCCAGGTCGAAGCGCTCGAAGCCGACCTCGCCAAGCTCGAAAAGCAGGCGGAAAAGGCGGGCGGGAAGTAGTTCCGCCCGCCCCGGTCATCGGGGCGCGGCGAGGGCCGCCTCGACGGCCCGGTCGACGTTTCCGTGCAGGTGATCGGCCCCGATCTTCTCGATCAGGCCCTCCGCTTCCAGAACTGCGAGGACCGGCGGCTTGACCCGGGCGAGGCGGAGCTCGGCGCCGTCGATGCCGACGAACTCCTCGATTTCGGTCAGCTTCGCCGCTCCCTGCGAGTCGATGAAGTTGACCCCCTCGAGGTCGAGCACCAGCACCCGCAGCCGCGGGCGGGTGGAGTCCCGCAGCTCCCGCACCCGATCCTCGAGCGCCTCGGCGGTGGCGAAGAAGAGGCCGCCGTCGGGGCGGATCACGGCGAAGCCGGGGAAGGTCTCGTCGTCGGGGTTTTCGGTGACGTCGCGGAACACCTGGGTTCCCGGCTCGCGGCCCAGGGACGGGATCGAAGGGCGCGTCGTCACGTAGACGAGCCAGCCGAGCGAGAGCGCGACCCCGATCACGACGCCGGCCAGCACCCCGGCCGAGAGCACGGCGACGACCGCGGCGATGGCGACGAGGAAGTCGAACCGGGCCACCCGGTGCAGCCGGCGGAGCTCCGGCAGGTCGATCATCCCGAAGACGACGGCGTCGATGATGATCGCGCCGAGCACGGCCTTCGGCAGCTCGGAGAAGAGCGGGGCGAGGGCGAAGAGGGTGGCGAGGACGAGCGCGCCGGTGGTCAGCGAGGCGAGCGGGGTGCGCGCCCCGGAGGACTCGTTCAGGGAGCTGGCGGAGAGGCTGGTCGAGACCGGCATCCCCTGGAAGAAGCCGGAGCCGACGTTCGCCATCCCCTGCGCGACCGACTCCTGGTTGACGTCGATCCGGTAGCGGTGCCGGGCGGCGAAGGCGCGGGCGTCGCCGGCGGTCTGGGAGAAGCCGATCAGGAGCAGGGCGACCGAGGCGATCGCGATCGCCGAGATGTGGTCGGACATCACGTCGATGCTCGGCAGCACCGGCGCCGGCAGGCCGCGCGGCACGGCCCCGACCAGCGACACCCCGTGCGCGCCGAGGTCGAAGAGGTGGGAGGCCAGAAGGCCGGCGACGACGAGGACCAGCGCCCCCGGCGCCTTCGGCCAGCGGAACCGCAGGATCAGGATCACGGCGAGGGCGCCGGCGCCGACCAGGAGCGTCGTCCAGTGGATCTCCCCCAGGCCTCCGATCCAGGACCCGAGCTCGCGCCAGGCGGTCTCGCCTTCGGCTTCGGTCCCGGTCAGCTTCGACAGCTCGCCGATCGTGACGCTGACCGCCGAGCCGGCGAGGAACCCGGTCACCACCGCCTTCGAGAGGAACTGCGCGATCCAACCCATCCGCAGCACCGCGAGCAGGAGGAAGAGGACGCCGGTGAGGAGGGTGATGCCGGCGACCAGCTGGGCGGCGTCGGCGCCGCCGAGGCTGGTCGCCAGGACGGCTCCCCCGGCAACCGCCGCCAGCGAGGAGCTGGGGCCGGTCGAGATCTGCCTCGAGGTGCAGAAGAGGGCGTAGACGATCGCCCCCGCCGCGGCGGCGTAGAGCCCGTTTTGGATCGGCACTCCGGCGATGCCCGCGTAGCCGAGGTCCTTCGGCACGATCATCGCGGTGACGGCAACGCCCGCCGCCAGATCGCCCCGCAGCAGGCGCCGGTCGTACCTCGGCAGCCAGTCGAGAATTGGAATCAGCCGCCGCCGCTGCCCGGCGACGGATTCGCGAGCGTTCAACTCAGGCGGACCAACCCTCTCGCGCCCTCGACCCGCCCGCTCGAGGCCCAGGCCCCGTTTCCGATTCCCACCCGCCGATCCTATGCCCGCCCGGCATCCGCGGCGGCGCCGGATCCCGAACATCACTTCGATGAAACGGGCACCGAGGGGAGCGCGACAGCGCCTGACGCTGAGTCCAATCTTCGGCCAGGACCTGACCAGCTTCGCGCCCCGGTAGCACTTTCATACCTTGACGCGGCGCGGACCGCCGGATAGAACCGGAAGGTGACCAACGGGATCCGGCGGTCGGCTCTCTGCCTGTTCGCCTGCGCGATGCTCTTCCCCACCGCGGCCGGTGCCGCCAGCTTCCAGGTGACGACCACCGCCGACTCGACCACCGGCAGCTGCGCCCCCGGCTCCTGCACCCTGCGACAGGCGGTCGGCGCCGCCAACACCACCGGCGGCATCAACGCGATCCTGGTCCCGGCCGGGACCTACTCGCTGGTCAACGGCGAACTCACCCTGTCGCGGCGAGTCAGCATCCACGGCGCCGGCGCCGGCGCGACGAGGCTGGTCGGCAACGGCCTCTCGCGCGTGCTCAACGTCAAAGGCGGAGTCGTGGCCGAGGTCGACGGGCTCTCGGTCGAAGGCGGCGGCGTCACCGGCACCAGTGCCGCCCAGGCTCACGGGGGCGGAATCCTCAACGCCGGCCGGCTGACGCTGAACGGCGTCGTGGTGAGCGGCAACCGGGTCGCGCCGGCGGACAACACCGGCACCATTCCCGAAGGCGGCGGCATCTTCAACTCCGGCACCCTGGCGATCGCCGGCAGCACGATCAGCGGCAACGAAGCAACGACCTTCCCCTTCGGTAGCGGCATCCCGTCGGGCGGCGGCATCGCCAACTCGAACGGCGAGGTGACGATCACCAACTCGGCGATCACCGGCAATACCACGCTCGCGGAAGCCCTCCCCCAGGGAGCCGGCCTGAACAGCACCGGTTCCGCGCCCCACGAAGCGACGGTGACACTCCTCCGCAGCCGGGTCGAAGGGAACCGGGCGGTCGACCCGAGCGCCGGCGGCGTTCCCTACGGCGGCGGGATCTGGGCCTTCCGCACCGACCTGACCGTTGAAGAAACGGCGATCACGGGCAATACGGCCAAAGGCGGGGCGGTCGGCGAAGGCGCCGGGATCGAGTTCCTCCGCGAAGGCGACCTGGTCATCGAACGGAGCCTCGTCGCCGGCAACCTCGCCGAAGGCGGCGTCTTCGCCAACGGCGGCGGGCTCGCCGTCAACGGCGAAACGACCGAGGAGGAGCTGATCGTCAACTCGACGATCGCCGGCAACCGGGCGACGGCACC
Source organism: Actinomycetota bacterium (assembly GCA_018268655.1). Lineage (GTDB taxonomy): Bacteria > Actinomycetota > Thermoleophilia > Solirubrobacterales > 70-9 > VAYN01. Next base: position 22,748 of record JAFDWC010000004.1, on the reverse strand, counting down.
ATTCGGCGGCAGCGGCGGCGGCATTTACCACTTCGGCGGCACCGTGCTCGAAGTCCTCTCATCGACGATCGCCGCCAACACCGGCTCCGGCAACCCGAGCGGATCGAGGGGCGGAAACATCTACGAGGGCAGCGGCGGCAGCGCCACCCTGCTGCGGGACTCGATCGTCTCCGGCGGCGCCGGCAGCCCCGGGCTCGAAAACTGCTTCGGCGCCAACATCAAATCCGCCGGTCACAACATCGACGGTCTCGACCAGTGCAACTTCCATGCGGCCGGCGACAGGGTGAACACCAACCCCCTGCTCGGGCCGCTGGCCGACAACGGCGGGCCGACCGCGACGATGGCGCTGAGCCCCTCGAGCCCGGCGATCGACGCCGGCGACGCCAGCTGCCCGCCGACCGATCAGCGCGGCGTCCCGCGGCCGCAGGGGGCCGGCTGTGACATCGGTGCCTTCGAGCTGGTTCCCGCGAAACCGCCGGCGCCAACCCCGCCACCGCCGCCGAAAGGGGCCGAACTCCACCTCGCCAGGAAGGCAAAGGTCGACCTGCGCAGCGGCAAGGGGCGGCTGGGCGCGAGCTGCCCCAACGCCGCCGCCGGCCACTGCAAGGCCGCGCTGGTGCTGTCGTCGAAGGGGCGCAGGGGCAAAGGCGGCGAGAAGCTCGGCAGCGTCAGCGGAACGATCCGCGGCGGCAGGAAGGGCAAGCTCTCCGTCGCCCTGAGCCCCAGGGGCCTCGCGGCGCTCGCCGCCGCCCCGGGCCACAGGCTCACCGTCACCCTCGCCGGGAAGTCAACCAACGACGCCGGCGAAGTGGTGAGGATCAGGGCCACGGTCCTGCTCCAGGGCAAAGCTCACCGGTAGCCCTGACCGATCTCGGCCGTGACCGGCTGAAAGCACCCTGTCGGGGTTGACTTCAAGTGCAGTTGAAGCGCAATCCTTGGGACCCATGAGACAGGACAGCAGCAACGACCCAGCTATCGATTCCACCGCCCTCGAGGAGATCACCGAGGTGGTGGCAACCGTCGAGCGCACCCAACGCGAGGAATCGGTCGACGAGTTCGTCGCCCTCTTCCGCGAGGACGCGGTCTGGACGACCGCCCGCGGGCTGGTTCTGACGGGCCGCGACGAGATCGCCGCCTTCACCGCCAGGGCCCTCCCCGGCTCGATGCAGGGGCTGGGCGGAACGACCTACGAGGTCAGCGACGTCCTCTTCATCCGGGCGGACGTCGCGGCCGTCAAGGTGCGACAGGTGTACGCCTCCGACGCCGGCGTCCCGATCGAGGCGGACGGCGAGGGGAGCCCGCTCTACGTGATGTCGAGGGAGGCGGGCAGGTGGCTCCTGACCGCTTGCCAGAACACGCCGGTCGCCGCCTGACCGACTACTGCGTCGTATAGGCCCCGTCGACCGCGATTGCCTGCCCGGTGACGAAGCTCGCCGCGTCGGAGACGAGCCAGAGCATCGCGTTGGCGACCTCCTCGGGGAGGCCGAGGCGGCCGATCGGGTGCAGGCGCTGCAGCTCCTGCCCGAGGTCGGGGTCGGCGCGGACCAGGTCTTCCATCATCTGGGTTTCGATCACCCCGGGGCAGAGCGCGTTGACGCGAATGCCCTGGGCGGAGTAGTCCATCGCGGCGGCGCGGGTGAGCCCGACGACGCCGTGCTTGGCGGTGATGTAGGCGGACTGGCCGGCGTTTGCGACCAGCCCGAGGGCCGAGGCGGTGTTGACGATCGAGCCGCCGCCTCGCGGCAGCATCGCCTTGATCTCGGCCCGCATGCAGTTGAAGGTTCCGGTCAGATCGACGCCGATCACCCGTGCCCAGAGCTCGTCGCTGACCTCGGCCAGGGGGATGCCGGCGGCGGTGATCCCGGCGTTGTTGTAGGCGAAGTCCAGTCGGCCGCAACGCTCGAGGGCGAAATCGACCATCGCCTGCGCCCCGTCGGGATCGGCGATGTCGGTTTCGAAGAACGTCGCCCGGCCGGGGCCCTGGCACCGGGCCACCGTCTCCTCCCCTCCCTCGCGGTCGAGATCGGCGACCACCACCTCGGCGCCGGCGGCGACGAGCAGCCGGGCCGCGGCACGACCGATGCCGGACCCCGCGCCGGTGACCACCCCGGCCCTGCCGGCCAGGGCCTCCTCGCTCCAGAGCGAGCTCATCCGATCACCTCCGTCGTGCCGGGCGCTACCACGCCAGATATCCGCCGTCGACGGCGAGGACGTGGCCGTTGACATGGTCAGAAGCGGAGGAGGCGAGGAAGGCGGCCGGTCCAACCGCTTCCTCGGGCGTGGCTATCCGCCCCCTCGGGGTCCGCTGGCGCAGCGCCTCCACCGCGTCGGGCTGCTGGTCATAGAAGCCATCGCCGATGTTGGTGTGGAAGGCGCCGGGCGCGATCGCGTTGACGGTGACGCCGTTGGTGGCCATGTCGATCGCCAGCTGCCGGGTCAGGTTGGTGATCGCGCCCTTGGAGGCGGCGTAGGGGGTGAAGCCGGGATCGGGCGCCGCCCGCAGCCCCCAGGTGGAGGAGGTGAGGACGATCTTGCCGCGCCGCCGCGGCAGCATCCGCCGGTAGGCGGCGCGGGCGACGAAGAAGGCGCCGTCGAGATTGACGGCGAGGACCCGGTGCCACTGGGCGGTGGACAGCTCCTCGACCGGCCCCATCGGACCGGAGATCCCCGCGTTGGCGAAGGCGACGTCGGGCGGCCCGTGTCCCGCCGCGACGGCCTCGAACAGAGCCTCGACCGAGTCCTCCTCGGCGACGTCGCACTCGACGCCGTGGACCGCCACCCCGTCCTCCTCGGCCGCCGCCTCGGTGCCCCGCAGGCCGTCGGCGTCGACGTCGCCGCCGTAGACCACCGCTCCCAGCCCGGCCAGTCCGACGGCGATGCCGCGGCCGATGCCGCTGCCGGCGCCGGTGACCACGACCACCTTGCCGTCGAGATCGATCAGCTCCTCGAGCGATCGCATGCTCACCGCACCTCCGCCCGGTCGAGCCCTTGCTCGGCGAGGAAGCCGACCATCGCGGCCTCGACGGCCGCCGGCGTCTCGAGCATCGAGAAATGGGAGACCGCCTCGAGGTGGGACACCTGGAACCAGGGGTGCTCGACCGCGAACTCCTGCTGCACCGCGAGGTACTCGGGGTCGACGGGCTGGCCGTAGAGGTGCAGGATCGGCGGCGGCTCCAGTGGCGGCGGCAGCGTGGACCAGGCGGCGAGCGGGCTCTGGTTGCGCGAGTACGCCGACCCGATCTCACGGCCGGAGCGCATCCACATCTCGGCGCCCTGCCCCTCCATCGCCTCGAACGCGCGATCGATCCGCGGCTCCTCCACGCCCGCCCGCCAGATCTCGAACAGCGTGTCGCGGGCCTGCGCCCATTCCTCCGGTGAGGTCAGCTGATCGATCACCGCCGAGTAGCGGCTCGACGGTTCGACCACCATCCAGTCGAGGTGGATCAGCGCCGGGACGCGGTCGGGGCAGCGGCGGAAGAGCTCGATCGCCACCCAGCCCGAGTGCGAGGCGGTGCAGGGAACGAAGGACGACAGGCCCGTGGCCTCGATCACGGCGAGCGCGTCCTCGACCATGTCCGCGTTGCCGAAGTCGCCGGGGGCGCGGTCGGACTCGCCATGCCCGCGCCACTCGAAGCTGACGACACGGTGGTGGCGAGCCAACCTCGGCGCCACCTCCGACCATCGCTGGCGGCTCGAGCACCAGCCGGTGAAGAGCAGCAGCGCGGTCTCACCCTCGCCTTCGTCGGTGAAGGCGATCCGGGGGCTTCCTTCCGTGCGCTGAACGGCGGTCATCGGGGGGCGTCTCCTTGCTCGGCTTGGCGAAATCCTCGGCTTGGCGAAGTCGGATCCGATCTGCGGACCAGCCGACATTGTGATCGCCGGCGGCGACGGGTGCTCAGGCGCACGGTTGCCACCCCAGCAGGCCTCCGATCGATCAAGGCGATCTGTGTGTAATTGAGGTTGCCATGACCACCTCAAGTGCACAACGATGATTTCGACTGGCGCTGGATCGGGCCGGCGGGCCGGCTGCGCTGGTCAGGCGATCAGGGGCAGCGGCTGGATCGCGTAGCGGCCGGCGATCCGCCGCCGGCGAACCGGGTCCTCGAGCTCGTAGCGGAAGACGGGCGAGGGGCGGATGCCGCCGCGGGCGGCGAGGGTGCCGAGGAACATCGCGGTGCCGTCGGCGAGCGCGGGCTCGGCCCGCTCGATCAGCTCGGCGGCGGGGAGGATCGCCGCCAGGGTGCCCTCCTGGTAGAGGACCTCGGCCCCGTCCTCCTCGATCCAGGAGCGGATCACGAGCTCGTCCCAGTGCTCGGCGACCTCGGCGTAGCGCCAGAAGTCAGGGGCGATCGGCTTCTCGCACATCTGCTTGGAGACGGCGACGTCGTAGCCCTCGACCCGGCGGTCGGTGTGGTCGGAGCCGGCCCCGACCCAGAGCTCGCCGCCGGCGTGGAGCAGGACCGCCTCGACCTCGCCGCTGGAATCCGGGGTCGACTCGATCGCCGCCGCGGTGGTCAGCCGCGCGGCGGAGACCCGGTAGAAGATCGGCGTCGCCGAGGGCCGCGGCACCCCGAGCTCGGCGAGCTCGGCGATGTGGGCCTCGACCGCGGCCCGGTCGCGCCCGGTCCAACCGGCGACGATCGCCGTCTCGACCTCGATCGGCCGCGGCTCGGCGTCGCCGAGGGTCAGCGCCAGCGCGGTCACAGTCGCTCCTCGACCCAGGCGGCGGCGCCCAGCAGGCGCTCGTCGCGGCCGCCGAGGGCGGCCAGCATCAGCCCGCTCGGCGGCTCGCCGGCGCCATGCATCGGCAGCGAGATCGCGCAGCCGTCGAAGAGGTTGACGACGGTCGGGTTGCGCAGCGCCAGCAGGTTCAGCCGCGCGTACTCGCCGTCGTCGGCGAAGGCGTCGAGCGGCGGCGGCACGATCGGGACGGTCGGGCAGACGAGGCCGTCGCAGCCCTCCAGCCGCGACCCGAGCGCCGCCTCGAACCGCCGCCGCCAGCGCTGCAGGTCGAGCAGGTCGGCGGCCGACTGCCCCTCGCCGCGGCGGATCCGGGAGATCACCCGCGGGTCGTACTCGTCGCCGTGGGCGGCGATCAGCTCACGGTGCCAGGCGAAGCTCTCCGCCGCCGGGAAGCCGCCGCCGGCGCTGGCTCCGGCGATCTCCTCGAGCTCGGGGATCGCGACGTCGACCAGCTCGGCGCCGGCGTCGGCGAGGCGGCCGAGGGCGCGGTCGAAGGCGGCACTGACGGTCGCGTCGGCGTCGGCGAGGAAGTACTCGCCGCCGAGCGCCAGCCGCGGCGGCCGAGAGGCGGGAGCCGGCGGCGCCGCGGCGGCGTCCTCGCGCAGGAGCCCGTAGAGGGCCGCGCAGCAGCCGGCGCTGCGACCAAGCACACCGACCGCGTCGAGGCTCGGCGCCAGCGGCACCATCCCGGCGCGCGGCACCCGCGAGCGGGTCGGCTTGAAGCCGGCGAGGCCGCAGAAGGCGGCGGGGATGCGGCAGGAGCCGCCGGTGTCGGAGCCGAGCGCGCCGAGCGCCATCGCGTCGGCGACCGAGACCGCCGCGCCGGAGGAGGAGCCGCCGGGGATGTGGCCGCGCTCGCGGTCCCAGGGGCCGGCCGGGGTCCCGAAGTGGGGGTTGAGGCCGAGGCCGCTGTAGGCGAACTCGGTCATGTTGGTGCGGCCGAGCAGGACCAGGCCCGCCCGCCGCCAGCGGGCGACGGCGGCGGCGTCGGCCGGCGCCGGGCCGCGGTCGAGGAAGGTCGAGCCGGCGCGGGTGCGCTGGCCGCGAACGTCGAAGAGGTCCTTGACCGAGACCGGGATGCCGGCGTACGGGGAGGGCTCGGCCCCCGCCGCGCGCATCGCGTCGAGCGCCCGCGCCGCCCGCCGGGCCGCCTCGGCGTCGATCTCGAGGAAGGCGCGCCCGCCCTCCCCGGTGGGGTCCTCGATCCGCGCCAGGCAGTCCTCGACCAGCTGCTCGGAGCTGGTCCGGCCACTGGCGAGGTCGCGCGCCGCGGCAGCGACCGTGGGGGCGGCAGCGACGGTCACTCAGACCGGGTCGAAGTAGTGGATCTCGAGCAGCAGGCAGCCGCCGTCGGAGCGGAACGGCCCGTGGTGGGCGCCGGGCGGCCGGCAGGCGTAGGTGTCGGGGTCGAAGGCGACCCCGCCCTGGCCCTCGGCGTCGTTGCCGACGGTGAGGTCGCCCCGGACCAGGTAGACCTCCTCCCAGTACTCGTGGACGAAGGGCGCGGTGGTGAAGACGCCGGGGTCGAACCGCAGCAATCGCGTCCTGGTCCCATGCCGACCATCCTCGTCGAGCGCCCCGGCGAGGATCTTCTGCTTGATCCCCTCGGGGTAGCCGGGCGGTACCTCCCAGCCGCTGTCGAGGTCCACGGCGTGGAACTCGAGGTGCTCCTTTTCGACCGGCATCTCTCCTCCTCCCCCTCGGTTTTCACTCGTTCCAGAGCGGCGCCAGCTCGGTTGCCACCACCTGCTCGTAGGCGGGGTCGCCGTCGAGCAGTCCGCGCTCGCGGGCGAACCGGTTCATCCCCGCGACCGCCGCCTCGCCAATCGCCGCCTCGTATAGCGGCACGTCGCGGCGGACCAGCTCGGCGATCAGCTCCGCGCACTGCGGCGGGAAGATCCCCTCGACGACCGCGGTCGCCCGCTCGGGGTCCTCGGCCAGCAGCGCCTGCGCCCGCCGCAGCGCCCGCACCACCGCGGCGAAGCGCTCGGGCTCGGCGGCGAGCGCGTCCTCGCGCGCCGCCAGCGAGGCGAAGGTGTAGTCGAAGCAGCCGGCCGGGCCGTCGCCGCGGCGGACGTCGAGCAGCAGCCGCCCCGCCCCGGAGCGCAGCGCCAGCTCGGCCGCCATCCCGTTGGCCCAGAAGCCGTCGACCTTGCCGTCGGCGAGCGCCTGTGCCGCGGTCAGCCCGAAGTTGGTCCCGGCCCCGACCGCACCGGGCACCGGCGCGATCTCGATCCCCTCCTGCTCCGGGTCGATGCCGGCGTCGAGCAGCAGCTGCTGGAGGCCGAGGTCGACCCAGGGGGCGGCGCCGATCCGGCACCCCCGCAGCGCCGCCAGCTCGCCGCGCTCGGCCTCGAGGTCGGCCCGCATCACCAGGAACCAGTACATCCCCTGCCCCTGCGCCGCCAGCAGCTTCACCCCGCGCCACTCCGGGAAGGCGGCGAGGGCGGAGTGGGCGGAGCCGGCGACGACGTCGACCTCGCCGGCGGCCAGCGCCTGGTAGGCGGCATCTACCGGGAACAGCAGCTCGACCTCGGCCTCGATCCCCTCCTCGCGCAGACAGCCGAGCTCGACCGCGGCGAGCGCCGGGAAGTAGGAGTTGGAGATCAGGTCGGGGACGACCATGCGCAGGCTCGCTCCGCTCATCCGCAGATCGTCCTCTCTGTCAGCTCGTTGTCCGTCGGAGGGGTCGCCATTTTGGGATACAGTTTACATGCGAGCGACGAGGAGGAGGACCGAGATGACCGCAGGCCCACTGCCGCTGGAGGAGCTGGAGGCGTCGATCAGCGACCCCGAGCGACCGCTCTTCCTGCCGCCCTGGGCCTACACCTCCGCCGCCTTCCACGAGTTCGAGCTGGAGGCGATCTGGCGGCGCGAGTGGCTGCTGGTCGGGCGGCTCGAGGAGATCCCCGAGCCGGGCGACTACTTCTCGATCGAGGTCGCCGGCGAGCCACTGCTGGTGATCCGCGACGACGACGGCGAGGTCGCGGCGATGTCGGCGGTCTGCCGCCACCGCGGGATGCTGGTCGCGTCGGGACGCGGGCACTGCGACCGCGCCCTCGTCTGTCCGTACCACTCCTGGGCCTACGACCGCGGCGGGCGCCTGATCGGCGCTCCGCAGGCGATCGAGATGACCCGCCTCGGGATCGCGCTGCCGCGGCTGCGGACCGAGGCCTGGAACGGCTTCCTCTTCGTCAACTTCGATCCCGCGGCCGAGCCGCTGGCGCCGCGGCTGGCGCCGCTGGCGGAGCTGGTCGCCCCCTACGAACTGGCCGAGCTGCGGGGCGAGTTCACGGTCGACCCCGACTACCTCTTCGAATTCGAGCACGAGTGGAACTGGAAGGTCTACGCCGACGGGCAGAACGAGTGCTACCACTGCGACAAGCTCCACGGCGAGACCCCGCTGATGCAGCACACCGACTGCAACTCGATCGCCTTCGGAGTGATGGAGCCCGAGCACGGCGTCTTCCACTACGAGCTCCACAACCGCGACCTCGACGTCACCCTCAACCACCTCGGCCGGGCGATCTTCGACCCGATCCCGGGGCTGAGCGAGGAGCAGCGGCGGGTCACCCAGACGGTGACGATCGCCCCCGGCGTCCTCCTCGTGATGATGCCCGACAGCGTGATCTCACTCGGCTACTTCCCGCTCGGGCCGACCTCGATGCGGGTCAAGCGGCACCGCCTCTACCCGCCGCGGACGCTGGCGCGGCCGGACTTCGTCGCCCGCCACCGCGAAGAGACGGAGGCGGTGCGGACCTTCGTCGGCCAGGACGAATGGGCCTTCGAGCGGGTCCAGCGCGGCCTCCGCTCCGGCTTCGCGCCGCGCGGCCCGATCGCCGGCCGCGAGCAGGTCGTGATCGGGATGAACCGCTGGCTGCTCGAGCGCTACCGGGCGGCGGCCGGGGCCGCCGCGCCGGGCGCGGCTACCGCGCCGGCCTGAGCGCCCGAGCGCTCAGCGCTCAGATCAGGAAGGTGACGTTCCCAAGCGGGGTGTCGCTGCTGACCAGGCGCACGACCTTGCGCCGGATCCGCAGCTCCTCGCCGTCCGCGACCAGGACGTGCTCGACCGTGCCGGCGAAGAGGTTCTGGGTGTCGCGGCGGACCTCGGCGACGATCAGCTTCGAGCTGACCCGCAGCTCGCCCTCCGTCTCGCCGGGCTCGACCAGCACGTTGCCGACCAGGTGGCAGGTGCGCGAGGGCGGGTCCTGGGAGTAGGCGAAGCCGCTGCCGAGCCGCAGCACCCGCTCGTGCATGCGCTGGCGGTCGTCGTAGACGATCGAGACCTCGTGCTCGGGGTCTCCCCCCTCCCCCTGCGGGACCCAGTAGACGGCGTCGTCGGTGAACAGCTCGAGCCACTCCTCGAAGCGGCCCTCGTCGAGCAGCGCCGCCTCGCGGTAGAGGATCTCCTCCGCGGTCATGCCGCCTCCCCGGCCGCCATCAGCCGCTTCCACTGGCGATAGAAGGCGCGCTGCGGAACCTCGTCGGAGGCGCGGCCGACCACGGTGCCGTTCTCGCCCGGCTGCTCGCGGTGGAGGCCGCGGCTCATCACCAGCCAGTCCTCCTCGACCGCCTTGAGGCCGTCGCCGACGCGGTCGAAGGCGACCTCGATGTCGTCGGCGCCGCCCATCCCGGCGGGGCCGTAGAAGCCCTCGTGGGCGCGCAGAATCGCCGCGTTGTCGGCGTCGGACTCGCCCTCGTGCAGGATCGGGTAGAGCCGGACTTCGGTCTCGTCGGCCGCCTTGGGGAGGATGTGGCGGAGCTGGGCGCCGACGAAGCAGAGGTTGGGGAAGATGATCAGGTTGAACGGGAGGTCGCCGAGCTGACCCTGGTTGCTGCCGGTCTCGGGGTCGCCGAACTCGTGCACCGAGTGGCCGTTGCCGAGGTCGATCGTCCGCCACTCCGGGTTCTGGAGCACGTTTTTCATGATCGGCGGCGCCTCGCCGATGCGGTCGGCGAGGACGTCGAGGAAGCTGCGGTGGACGAAGCCGAAGTGGTAGTTGTCGATCGTGTTCTCGACCTGGAGCTTCCAGTTGCCGCGGTAGGTGAGCTTGTGGGAGCCGGCCGAGAGCCGGATCCCATCCGGGCCCTGCTGGGAGACGATCCGCAGGTAGCGGCCGGCGTTGCCGAGGTACTCCTCCAGCGAGGGGCCGTCGGGCGCGAAGCTGGCGAAGACGAAGCCGGCGAAGCTCTCGACCCGGGGCAGGGCGACCAGCCCGAGGCTCTCGCGGTCGAGGTCGGGGTAGGCGTCGTCGTAGGTGATCCCCCGCAGCTCGCCCGAGTTCTTGTAGGTCCAGCCGTGGTAGGGGCAGCGGAAGTAGTTGGCGTTGCCGCGCTCTTCGTGGCAGACGGCGGCGCCTCGGTGGCGGCAGCGGTTGAGCAGGACCCGGACCTCGCCGTCGTCGGCGCCGCGGACGACGATCACCGGCTGGGTGCCGGCGTAGGTCGTCTTGTAGTCACCGGGCTCGCGCAGCTCGCTCTCGTGGGCGACATAGAGCCAGGGGCCGCGGAAGAGGGCCCTCTGCTCGGCGGCGAAGATCTCAGGCGAGGTGTAGACGCTGCCGTGCAGCCGCCAGTCGTCGGTGATCAGGTCCGCCGGGGACGGCGATCCCGTGGTCGTGGTCATACGGTCACGCTCCTTCTTCGTTGCTGCTCCAGCCGGTCTGGCTGGGGTCCAGGAAGGGTCCGAGCCGGTCGTGGGAGAGCCAGGTCAGGCTCGCCACCTCGAGCGGGTCGAGGTAGACGACCCTGCGGTTCTGCCGGTTTTCGATCCGCAGCCGCGGCCCGTTGGCTGCCAGATCCACCTCGACCGCGACCGCCGCGAACTCGCTCTCGAGCTCGAGCCGGGGCTCGTCGGCCGGTCCGCTGCCGTTCCCTCTGCTCACCCTATGGAGTGTATACTGTCGCCAATGGATATCGCAACGGGCTTCGAACTCGCCAAGCCTGTCGAGGATGCCTGGCCGCTCCTCACCGACCTCGAGCGCGTCGCCCCCTGCATGCCCGGCGTCCGAGTCGAGTCTGTCAACGATGACGGGCTCGAGGCGACGATGCGGGTCAAGGTCGGCCCGGTCACCGTCTCCTACCGGACCGAGATCGCGATCGAGTCCCTCGACGAGGCGACGCGGACCGCGGTGCTGCGGGCGCGCGGCCGCGAAGCCCGCGGCCCCGGCACCGTCGAGGCGACGGTTACCGCGGTGATGAGCGGCAACGGCGACCACACCACCGTCGACCTCAAGACCGACCTCGCCGTCACCGGCAAGGTGGCCCAGTTCGGCGGCGGCGTCATGACCGAGGTCGCCGACCGACTCCTGCGCCAGTTCGCCGAGCGGCTGGAAGCGGACCTGGCGACGGAGGCGGAGGCGCCGGCGAACGGGGCGATCAACGCCGAGGCCCCCGCCGGCGCCAGCGGGCCGGCCGCAGCCGTTGCAGGCGCCGGCGAGCCGGCCGCAGCGGCCCCCGACCGCCACGAGCCTGAGCCCGAGCCCGCCGATCTCGGCAGCATCGCCGGCCAGGTCCTCGCCCCCCGCCTCGCCGCGGCCGCGGCGGTCATCGCCGCCCTCGCCGCGGTCCTCGTCCTCCTCCGCCGCCGCGCCTGAGTCACCCGGCGCGGCTCGGAGCACGCGCGTTGGACCTTTGGGGGGCCATGGCAACCCAAAAGTCCCACGCGCTGCAGTCCTTGGTGTCGCTATGGCGACCGAAAACGTTGCAGCGCGATGGCTGGGCCCGATCTAGGGGGACGCGGCCGAGGCCGCGCTCGCGATCAGGTCGCGGACCCGCGACGGGCCGAGGGGGCCTCTGTGGACGACGACGCCGAGGTCGGCGAGGGCGTCTTCGACGGCTCCGGCGATCGCCGCCGGCGGGCCGATCGCGCCGCCCTCCCCCAGCCCCTTGACGCCGAGCGGGTTGAGCGGCGAGGGGGTGTCGAGGTGGACCAGCTCGAACTCGGGGGCCTCGCCGGCGGTGGGCAGCATGTAGTCCATGAAGTTGCCGCTGCGGAGCTGGCCGCTCTCGTCGTAGACGATCTCCTCGTGGAGGGCGCCGCCGATGCCCTGCATGACGCCGCCGACGATCTGGCCGTCGGCGATCGCCGGGTTGACGACGCGGCCGCAGTCGTGGGCGATGACGAAGCGGAGGACCTCGACCACCCCGGTCGGCAGGTCGACGGCGACGACCGCGACGTGAACGCCCGCCGCCCAGGTCACCGGCCCGGGCCGGTAGACGGATTCGGCCGCCAGCTCGGGCGGGGCGCCGCGGGGCCGGGCCGGGTTGAAGGGGGTGAGGAAGCCGGCGACGGCGCCGAGCGGGAGGGTCGCGTCAGGGCGGCCGCGGACCGAGATCACCCCGTCCTCGACCTCGAGCTCGTAGGCGGCGGCGGCGAGCATCCCGGCCGCCACCTCGAGCGCCTGCGCCCGCACCGCGGCGGCCGCCTCGGAGACCGCGTTGCCGGCGACGACCAGGGTCCGCGAGGCGAGGGTGCCGAAGCCGCTGGGGACCGCCGCCGAGTCGCCGCCGACCACCTCGACGTCGCCGACCGCGACCCCGAGCGCCTCGGCCGCGACCTGGGCCAGCGTCGTCCTGTGGCCCTGGCCCTGGGAGCTGGCGCCGGTGAAGACCTTGACCGTGCCGCTGGGCTCGATCCGCACCCGCGCCGTCTCGAACGGCCCGACCCCGGTGCCCTCGGTGTAGATCGCGTAGCCGACCCCGATCCGCCGCCGCTCCGAGGCGGTCGCCTCGAAGCGCTCGCGCTGGACCAGCTCGCAGGCGCGGCGCAGCAGCTCCGGGTAATCGCCGGAGTCGTAGACCTGGTCGCTGCCGTCGCGGTAGACGATCCCGGTCTCGTACGGCATCTGCTCGGGGCCGATCAGGTTGCGGGCGCGGACGTCCGCCGGGTCGGCGCCGAGCTGCCGGGCGAGGCGGTCGATCGCCCGCTCGATCGCGAACACCGCCTCCGGCCGGCCCGCCCCGCGGTAGGGCGCGGTCGGGACCGTGTTGGTGACGGCGACCCGCATCTCGAAGCCGAGAGCGCCGACGTCGTAGGGCCCGAGCAGGTGGGTGAAGGTGTTGTAGGGGACGACGAGGCCGAGCAGGTTGAAGGCGCCGGCGTTCATCACGGCGCTGTCGCGGACGGCGAGGATCCGGCCCTCGGAGTCGGCTGCGATGGCGATCCGGTGGAGCTGGTCGCGGCCCTGGGTGGCGGCGGCGAGGTGCTCGGCGCGGTCCTCGGCCCACTTCACCGCCCGCCCCAGCCGCAGCGCCGCGAACGGGATCAGCAGGTCCTCCGGGTAGCAGGAGTGCTTGACCCCGAAGGCGCCGCCGACGTCGGGGGCGCGGACCCGGATCCGTTCCGGGTCGCGGTGCAGCCAGCGGGCGAGGAAGTCCTGCAGCAGGTGCGGGGTCTGGGTCGAGGACCAGACCGCGAGGCTGCCGTCCTGGGGATCGACGCCGGCGGCGACGCCGCGGGTCTCGATCGGCGAGGGGTGCTGGCGGTGGCTGCGGAAGCTCTCCTCGACCACCACCGCCGCCGCGGCGAAGGCGGCGTCGACGTCGCCGCGCTCGAAGCTGAAGGAGATCGCCTCGTTGTCCTCCCAGTCCGGTTCGACCAGGGGCGCCCCCGGCTCCAGCGCGCGCTCGGCGTCGACCACGGCGGGCAGCGGCTCGAACTCGACCGCGACCAGATCGACCGCGTCCTCGGCCAGGTAGCGGCTCTCGGCGACGACCATCACCACCGGCTGGCCGACGTAGGTGACCCGCTCGGCCGGCAGCGCCGGCATCGGGTGGACCCGGACCTGCGGCGCGGTCGCCTCGCGCACCGTCTCGGGGACGATCTTGGCGATGTCGAAGACCATCGGCTCGAGCGCGGCCGCGGTCTCGCGGCCGTCGATCACCGCCACCACCCCGGGCAGCGCCAGCGCCGCGGCGGCGTCGATCGCGCCGATCTTCGCGTGCGCGTGGGGGCTGCGCAGGAAGGCCACCTCGAGCGCCCCCTCGAGCCGCAGGTCGTCGAGGAAGCGGCCCTCGCCGCGCAGCAGCCGCTCGTCCTCGACCCGCGGCACGCTGACCCCGATCGTGCTCAAGCCCGCCCCTCCGCGGCGCGGTCGCGGGCCGCCCGAGCGGCGGCGAGGATGTTGGCGTAGCCGGTGCAGCGGCAGAGGTTGCCGCTGAGCGCGTCGACCAGCTCCTCCTCGCTCGCCTGCGGCCGCTCCTCGAGCAGCGCCGTCAGCGAGATCAGGAAGCCCGGCGTGCAGAAGCCGCACTGCATCCCGTGCGCCTCGTGAAAGGCCTGCTGGACCGGGCTCAGCTCGCCGTCCTCGCCGGCCAGGCCCTCGACCGTCCGCAGCGCCGCCCCGTCGGCCTGGACCGCGAAGACGAGGCAGGAGCGGACCGGCTCGCCGTCGAGCAGGACCGTGCAGGCACCGCAGACGCCGTGCTCGCAGCCGACGTGGGTGCCGGTGAGGCCGAGCCGGTGGCGGAGGAAGTCGGAGAGCAGCAGCCGCGGCTCGGCCGTGCCGGCGCGCTCGACGCCGTTGACGCTGAGCCGGACCTCGCGCGCGGCGCCGGGGTCAGCCATCGGCCCGCTCCCGCGCCTCGGCCAGAGCCTCGCCGGCGAGCAGGACCGCGACCTGGCGCCGGTACTCGGCGCTGGCGTGGAGGTCGTCGAGCGGCCGCACCGCCGCCGCCACCTCGCTCGGGTCGGCCAGCAGCAGCGGCCGCTCGGCGGCGCCGAAGACGACCAGCCGCGTCTGCGCCGGCGTCACCAGGCAGGCGACGCCGACCAGGGCGAAGTCGCCGTGGCGGCGGGCGATCTCGCGGAAGGACCAGCCGCTACCGGCCGGCGGCGCCGGGAAGCGCGCCTCGACCACCAGCTCGCCCGGCTCGAGCGCGACCTCGTAGAAGGAGACGAAGAAGTCCTCGGCGGCAATCTGCCGGCGCCCGGCCGGCCCCGCCACCGTGATCGTCGCCCCCAGCGCCAGCGCCAGCGCCGGCAGCTCGCCATGGGGATCGTGGTGGGCGAGGCTGCCGCAGACGGTGCCGCGGCTGCGCACCTGCGGGTGGCCGATGTGGGTGACGCCGTCGTGAAGCAGCGGCCAGCCGGTGGTGACGGCAGGGTCGCGCAGGAGCTCCGCCTGGGTGGTCCGGGCGCCGACCTCGAGCGCACCGTCGGCGCCGATCCGCAGGTAGCGCAGCTCCTCGATCCGACGCAGGTCGACCAGCGCCTCCGGCACCGCGAGGCGGAAGTTCATCATCGGCACCAGCGACTGGCCGCCGGCCAGCACCCGCGACTCGACCGCCTCGTCGGCGAGCAGCTCGAGCGCCTCGTCGACCGACTCCGGCGCGTGGTAATCGAAGGCCGCGGGCTTCACCCGGGCTCGACCACCACGTCAGCCCCCCAGCATCAGGGTGGTGATGCCGCCGTCGACGACCAGCGACTGCCCGGTCACGTAGGCGGACTCGCCGGAGAGCAGGAAGGCGGTCGCGTAGGCGACGTCCCAGGGGGTGCCGCGGCGCCGCAGCGGGATCGGCAGGCGGTCGCGCTCCGGCCCGTCCGGGCGCGGGGTCGCCGCCCCCAGCGGCGTGTCGACCACGCCCGGCAGGACCGAGTTGGCGCGGATTCCCCGCGGCGCCCCCTCCATCGCCGCCTGCCGGGCCAGCGCCAGCACCGCCGCCTTGGTCGCGTCGTAGGCCGGCATCCCGATCCCCGGCAGGATCCCCGACATCGAGCTCATGAAGACGAAGGAGGAGCCGTCGTCGGCCAGCTCCAGCGCCTCGCCGGCGACGATCCCGTGCGAGCGGGCGTTGACGGCGAAGACCCGGTCCCAGGCCTCGGGCTCGGTGCCGCGGAGGCCGAACGGGGCGAGGATGCCGACGTTCAGGACCAGCCCGTCGAGGCCGCCGAGCGCGGCGGCGGCGTCACTGACAAGCGCGCGGCACGAGTCGGGGTCGGCGACGTCGGCGACCAGGACCGCGGCGCTGCCCCGCTCCGCCTCGATGCTCGCCGCGGTCGCCGCCGCGGCCTCCTCGGAGAGGTCGGCGCAGGCGACGCTGGCGCCTTCGCGGGCGGCCAGGATCGAGATCGCGCGGCCGTTGCCCGGCGCCCCCTCCATACCCTCGACCCGGCGGGTGCCGGCGCCGACGACGAGCACGCGGCGGCCCTCGAGGCGGCCCCGGCCGGGGGCCTCGCCGGCCGCCTCCGCCGGCAGCTTGGACTCGGTGCTCGCCATTCAGTCCTCCTGGCTCGGGTTGGCGGCGGTGACCGCGTAGGCCGGCGGCGGGACGAAGCCGCCGAGCACCTCGGAGATCCGGCGCGAGAGCTCGAGCGCGGTCCGGTCCTCGAGGTAGGGGCCGGTGACCTGCAGCCCGACCGGCAGCCCGGCCGCGGTCAGCCCGGCCGGCAGCGAGACCGCCGGCAGGTAGGCGGCCCCGGCCGGGGCGATCCAGCAGACCTGGTCCCAGTAGGGCCGCTGCTCGCCGTTGACCTCGATCAGCCTGGCCTCCATGTCGGGCGTATGGTCGTGGGGGATCGCCGGGCAGAGGATCGTCGGCGAGAGGAAGGCGTCGTGGCCGGCGAAGAACTCCGCCCAGCGGGCCCGCGCCTGCGCCCGCTCCTCGTTGGCGAAGTTCCACTCGCGCTTGCTCATCGTCAGCCAGCGGGCGTGGTTGGCCCGCACCCCGTCGTCGTCGGCCGCCGCCGTCCGCGCCAGCTCCTGGCGCTCGGCGAATTCCTCCGGGCTGAGCCCGCTGCAGGAGACTCCCTTCAGCAGCATCCGGTGCAGGCGGATGCTGTCCGCCATCGAGACCGGCGGCGGCGCCTCCTCGATCTGGGCGCCGGCGTCGGCGAGCGCGTCGGCGGCGCGGCGCAGGGCGGCGACCACCTCGCGGTCGACCGGGCAGGCCTCGTCGTCGAACCAGACCGTGAGCCGGCGGTCGCGCAGCGAGCCGGCGCGGGCCGGCGGCAGCTCGAGGCGCCAGGCGGCGGCGTCGGCCTCGACCGGCCCGGCCAGCACGTCCAGCGCCAGCTCGAGGTCGTCGACGTCGCGGGCGAGCGGCCCGGCCGCATTCATGTCCGGGGTCGCCAGCGTCCCCGGCGGGCCGGGGATGTGGCCGCGCAGCGGCACCAGGCCGTAGGAGGGCTTGAGCCCGAAGACGCCGCAGAAGGCGGCCGGGATCCGGATCGAGCCGGCGATGTCGCTGCCGAGCTCGAGCGGCGTCATCCCGGCGGCGAGGGCGGCGGCGGAGCCGCCCGAGGAGCCGCCCGGCGCCCGCGCCAGGTCCCAGGGGTTGTTGGTCGTCCCCGCCACCTCGTTGTAGGCCTGGCCGTCGGCGGTGAACATCGGCAGGTTGGTCTTGCCGTAGACGATCGCGCCGGCGGCGCGCAGCCGCGCCACCGCGTCGGCGTCGCGGTCGGGCACGTAGTCGGCCAGGAACGGGGCGCCGACCGTGGTCCGGATCCCCTCGGTTTCGAAGCAGTCCTTGATCGTCATCGGCAGCCCCCCGAGCGGCCCCAGGTCCTCGCCCCGCGCCCGCGCCTCGTCGGCCGCCGCGGCCCGCGCTCGCGCCCCGTCGGCGTCGACGGTGACGAAGGCGTTGACCTCGCCGTCGTTGCGGGCGACCGCCTCGAGCAGGCCGTCGAGCAACTCGGCGCTGGAGACCTCGCGGGCGTCCAGCGCCCGCAGCAGCTCGGTCGCGGTGGTGAATCCCGGGTCCATCCTCACACCCCCTGCGGCGCTGTCGGCCGCCGTCGAATCCGCATCCAGCTCGGGACGAAGCGGCCGCCGGTGCTGCGGACCGCGTAGACGTAGAGCACCACCAGGAAGCCGGAGAGGACGACGATGTTGCTGATTTCCGGGTTCCAGTAGCGGGCCACGTAGCCTTCGACCGCGGCGACCAGGAAGGCGCCGAAGATGGCGCCGCCGTTGCGCCCGAGGCCGACGATCGAGACCGCCATGAAGGCCTTGATCGCGATCAGGTCGCCGCTGTTGTAGGCGCTGCCCTGGGTCGGGGCGACGACGAATGCGGCGAGCGCGGCGAGGATGGCGCTGACCGTGAAGGCGATCGTCGCCAGCGTCGGCACCTTGATCCCGAGGCCTTCGGCGGCCGGCCGGTTGTCGGTGCAGGCGCGCATCGTGCGGCCGAGGTCGGTGCGGGTGAAGAAGACGAAGAGGCCGGCGGTGACGGCGGCCGCCGTCGCCCAGACGATCAGTTCCTGGTAGGAGATGTGCACGCCCCCGGGGCTGATCCCGCCGGAGATGAACAGTTCGGGCCTGATCACCGTCGCCGGGCTCAGCTTCATCGCCAGCTGCAGCAGCATCAGGTTGAGCCCGATCGTCACGATCAGCGCGTTCAGCGCGTTGCCGCCGAGCCGCCGCAGCAGCAGCCGCTCGGCGGCGAACCCGATCGCCCCGACCGCGGCGCAGACCAGGACCACGAGGATGAAGGGCGAGTGGATGTGGCCCGCGGCCTCGAGCTTCCAGGAGAAGACGGCGCCGAGGATGTAGAAGGTCCCCATCGCCAGGTTGAGATAGCCGCAGGTGTTGTAGACCAGGTTCCAGCCGAGCCCGATCAGGAGGTAGGCGGCGGCCGCGGTGACCACGCCCTCGGTCGTCTGCAGGAAGTCGATCATGGTTTCGCAGCCTCCGCGCTGAAGTAGGACTCGGCCAGCTCCGGCAGCTCGGAGCCGGCCTCGACGCTGCCGTCGCGGACCACCCGCCCGTGCTGGAGGACGACACAGCGATCGGCGACCCGGAGCGCCTCCAGCACCCGCTGCTCGACGACGACCACGACCCGGCCCTCGTCGGCGAGGCGGCGGCAGGTGTCGAGGACCTGGTGCCAGATGATCGGCGCCAGTCCCATCGAGGGCTCGTCGAGGAGGAGGACGCTGGGATCGGTCAGGAGCGCCCGGCCGATCGCCACCATCTGCTGCTCTCCCCCGGACAGCGACTGGACCTTCTGCTGCAGCCGCTCGCCGATGATCGGGAAGGCCGCGGTCGCCCGTTCGATCCCCTCCTCGGCCTGGTCGGAGTGCAGCCGCGCGGCGCGGGCGGCGACCCGCAGGTTCTCCCACACGGTCAGGGACGGGAACAGGCCGCGCCCTTCCGGCACCAGCCCGACCCCCATCCGGGTGCGGCGGTGGATCGGCAGGCCGAGCAGCTCCTCGCCGTCGAGCTTGACGCTGCCGGCGCTCGGCTTCAAGGCCCCCATCACGGTCGACAGCAGGGTCGTCTTGCCGGCGCCGTTGGGGCCGGCGAGGACCAGCAGCTGGCCGCCCTCGACGGCGAAGGAGACGTCGCGAAGCACGGTCAGGTCGCCGTAGCCGCCGACGATCCCCTCGATCCGCAGCTCGCTAGACATGAATCTCCCGCTCCGCTCCCGGCGCGAAGCACCAGATATGCACGCTTGGTCGCGCCGCGCTCATGCCTCCGCCTCCACCGTGCCGACGTAGGAGCGCTGGAAGGCCGGCATCGCGAAGACCTCCTCGGTGTTGCCGTGGGCGAGCAGCTTGCCGCGGTCGAGGGCGATGATGTCCTCCGCCAGCGCCCGCACGAAGGGCAGGTTGTGCTCGACCAGCAGGACCGTGCAGCCGCTGCCGTGCAGCCGCCGGATCACCTCGGCGAAGTCGTCGACCTCGGCGTCGTTGAGCCCGGAGGAGGGCTCGTCGAGGAGCGCCAGCCGCGGATGGCTGGCGATCGCCCGCGCCATCTCGACCAGCCGCCGCTGGCCGAAGGTGAGCGAGCCGACCTCGGCCTCGTGGCGGTCGCCGAGGCCGACGTCGACCAGCGCCGCCTCGGCCCGCCGCCGGCGCTCGCGCTCGCCGATGCCGGCTCCGCGCGCGGCCTGGTCGACCCCGATCAGGACGTTGTCGATCACGGTCAGGCTGGGGATCAGCCGCACCCGCTGGTAGGTGCGGGCGATCCCGAGCCGCGCCCGCGAGACCCGGCTGTCGTCGGTCACGTCGTCGTCGTCGATGAGGATCTCGCCGCCGCTGACGTACTGGTCGCCGGCGATCATGTCGAGCAGGGTCGTCTTGCCGGCGCCGTTGGGCCCGATCAGCGCGGTCAGCGATCCCGGCCGCACCGCCACCGAGACGTCGGAGACGGCGGTGAGGGCGCCGAAGGACTTGGTCACCGCGGCGCAGCGCAGCGCCAGCGGCTCGACCGGTGCCAGCTCGGGATGGTCGGCCGCGGCCTCGACCGCGGTCGAGCGGCGGAACGGCAGCGCCGGCACCCAGCCCTCGAAGTCGTGCAGCGAGGGCATCAGCCCGCGCGGGAAGAAGTGAACGGTGAGGACGACGATCGCGCCGAGCAGCAGGAAGCGGTATTCGGCGAGCTGTTCGCCGAGGATGATGAAGCTCGCCTGGTAGATCAGGGCGCCGAGGACGGCCCCCGTCATCCGGCCCTCGCCGCCGATGAAGACCGCCAGCGCCAGCGCGAAGGACTCGACCAGGCCGAACCCGTTGACGCTGACGTAGCCGAAGTCGCCGGCGTAGAGGCCGCCGCAGAGGCCGGCGAGGAGCCCGCCGACGACGAAGACCTCGAGCTTCAGCCGCGAGGAGTGGCCGCCGTAGCCGGCGAGCAGGTCCTCGTCGTGGTGGAGGGCCTGGATCGCGCGCCGCATATGACCGCGCCCGTAGCGGTAGTGGAGGATCGCGATCGAGACGACCAAGAGCGCCACCGCCAGCCAGAGGTAGGCGGTTTCGGTGCTGAACTCGTAGCCGAAGACGCTCAGCCGGGGGACCCCGATCAGGCCGGCGTTGCCGCCGGGGATCCAGCTCCCGGTGGTGATCACGGCGGTAGTCAGGAGGCTGACCGCCATCGTCGCGATCGCCAGGTAGTAGCCGCGAGCTCGCAGCACCGGCGAGACCAGCAGCGCGATCACGGCGCCGGCGCCGGCGCTGGCGATCAGCGCGAGGATCGTCGGGCCCGACCATTCTTTGGCGATCGTCCCGTACATGTAGGCGCCGACGAGGACGAACGACGCCTGGCAGAGCGAGATCTGGCCGGCGGCACCGAGCACGAGGCCGAGCCCGACCGTCGCCAGCGCCCAGATCGCGGTCAGGCTGAGGATGCTGACGAAGTTGGTCGACTGGTACCAGGTGAGGTAGATGAAGACGACCACCGCCGCGACCCGCAGCAGCCCCGCATAGGGCGGGCGCCGCCGCGGCGCGGCGTCAGGTTGAAGCTGGGGGGTGGCGGCGGCAACGCCGACGCCACCCCCCTTGGTGCCCTGGTCGATCCCGAACGCCATCGACTATTCGACTGCTTCGAACGTGCCCTTGTTGGTGATCGCGGCCGGCGTTGCATAGCCTTCGGCGATCGCGCCTCGGTGGTCGCTGGTGGTGAACGTCCCGCTGTGCCAGACCCCGGTGAACCCGAAGTTGTTCTCGAGCGCCTTGACGTTGGTCGGAACGTCGAGAGTCTTCGTCTGTTCGAGCATCTGCTTGATGATCCAGATCGCGTCCCAGCCGGAGCCGACCACGAGGTTCGGCTTACCCGGAACCGCTTCCTTGAACGTTTCGATCGCCTTCTGCTCCGCTTCCGTCGGGGCTTTGCCCGGCAGCAGCATCGCCGGCACCTGGATCATGATCTGCTGTTCGGTCCCGGCCAGCTGCGCCAGCGCTTCCGCCACTTCGAACGAGCCGAGGCAGTTCTCCAGGTAGATTTTTCCGGTGAAGCCGAGTGCCTTGGCGTCGCCGACGGCGCTGATCGCGGCCGGCGTGCACTCGGTGAACCAGAGGCCGTCGGCGCCCTGGGAGATCGCGTTCTGGATCGCCGCTTTGAACGACGCTTCGGTCGGGCTGGTCCGGATCAGGATCGGTTCCAGGCCCTGTTCTTCGAGCCGTTTCGGCGCTTCCGCGGCGGAGTCGTCACCTGATTTGTCCTTGTCCGCGAAGACCGCCGGTTTTTTCGAGTATTTGGCGATCATTTCGGATGCCGCCACGATCGTCGGCGAGTAACCGAGGCCGACGCCGAACATGTGGGTGTCCGGTTCCGGCAGGTTGTCGGTCGAGCCGCAGAAGACGATCATTTCGGCTTCGGCGGAGACCGGAGCCTCAGCCGCGCAGTCGGGGCCGAAAGCGCCGCCGACCACGAGTTTGATGCCTTCCTGGCCGAAGGTCCGCAGGTCCGAGACAGCCTTCGCCGGTTCGCCTGCGTTGTCGTGGACGATCAGTTCGAGTTTGTGACCGTCGACGCCGCCGTGCGAGTTGATCCATTTGACGGCCGCTTCGTAGCCTTCCGCCTCGGCGCCGAGAACAGGCACCGGACCGGTCTTCTCACTGGTCGCGCCGATCACGATCGGTTCGGTGAGACCTTCGCTGCTGGCGCTGGTTTCACTACCGCCACCACCACCGCCACCACCGCTGCCGCTCTGGCCGCCACATGCCGCCAAACCCAAGGCCAGCGCCAAAAGCGCCGCACCAACCGCCAACTTGGCTGTACTCCGCATCCTCTCTCCTTCCGACCCGGGCCCCGATTCCCAAGCCCTCTTTTAAATCGAGACTACTGTATACAGCTTACACTAGCCTCATGGAGGGAGGTTGTCAATCCCGCAGTTGCGCGAGGGACGGGGTTGGCCGGGGGCGGGCCGCCGGGGAGGGTCCTGAAAACGCTCCGCCTGCGGCTCCGCTGGAGTGTTCTCAGGACCCACCCCGACACCCCTCCCGCAACACCCGCCGGCCAGAGGTCAGACCCCCATCCCTCTTCCAGAGCTGACAAGGGACGAAGGTCCACCGTAGCTCGCCGAGCCGTTCCTTATGTCGGAATGGCATACATAAGGAACAGCTCGCCGAGAGGGAGCGGCCGGAGGGACCGTCGGCCGGACGCCCAGCGGATCTGGCCGACCAGCCCCCGTCCCTTGTCAGCTAAAGACAGAGATGTGGTGGCCCGAACCCTGGGGCGCGTGCGCTTTCGTCAGGGAGGGATGGCGTGCCCCTCCCGAAAACACTCAAGCGGAGCCGAAGGCGGAGCGTTTTCGGGAGGGGCACGCCGTCGCTCCCGCTGGCAAAACCCTGG
>JAFDWC010000049.1 GCA_018268655.1 Actinomycetota bacterium | reverse complement strand
CAACATCGGAGCGGAGCCCCTGAAAGGGGCGAGCGACTGAATTCCCGGGGAGGAGTGCCGAGGGGCCCGCCGCGGCAAACCCTGGTCCCTCGGCGTCCCGCAGAGCGGGCGTTCCGGGAGACGGGCAGCTCCGGGAAACCGGCCGTCCCTCGCCCCTCCCCCGGCCGCCCTACAGACCAAGCGTCTTCGCAATGATGTTCCGCTGAATCTCCGAAGTCCCGCCGTAGATCGTCGCCACCAACGAGCTGCGGACGAGCCGCTCCATGTCGTACTCCGACGAGTAGCCGTAGCCGCCCATCAGCTGCATCCCCTCGAGCGCCGCCCGCTTCACCGCCTCGGTCACGAACAGCTTCACCATCGAGGCCTGCTGGGGCAGCATCCGGTCCGGGTCCTCGTCGGTCAGGGTCGCCACCCAGTGGGTCATCAGCCGCGCTGCCTGGAGCTCGGTGGCGACGTCGGCGAGGCGGTGCTGGAGCGCTTGGAAGGAGCCGATCGGGCGGCCGAACTGGCGCCGCTCCTTGACGTAGGCGAGGGCGTCGTCGAGGGCGCGCTGCCCGACCCCGAGCATGGTCGCCGCGAGGATCAGGCGCTCGACGTTGAGACCGGCCATCAGCTGGGTCCAGCCGCGGTCGACCTCGCCGAGGACCGCGGCCTCGGGCGCCTCGCAGTCGGTCAGGTAGAGATGGTTGGTCTCGCGGCCTCCCATCGTCTCGATCGGGACCACCTCCATCCCGTCGGCCCCGGTAGGCAGCCAGATCATCGTCATCCCGGCGTGCTTGTCCTCGCTGCGGGTGGTGCGGCAGACGACCAGGACGTGGTCGGAGATGTGGGCGTTGGAGCAGAACACCTTCTGGCCGTTGAGGACAAAGCCGCCGTCGACCCGCTCCGCCGCGCAGCTCAGGGCGCCGACGTCGGACCCCGCCTCGGGCTCCGTCATCGCGATCGCCTCGACCGCGCCGTCCGCGATGCCGCCGAGGATCTCCGACTTCTGCGCCTCGCTGCCGAATCGCTGGGTGGCCCCGGCGACGATCAGGGTCGTCGCGTAGGCGGAGATCGGCGCCAGCCCGCGCGAGGTCTCCTCCATGAACAGGCAGGCCTCGAGCATCCCCCCGCCCGAGCCGCCGTAGGCCTCGTCGATCCCGACCCCGAGCCAGCCGAGCTCGGCCATCTTTCCGTAGACCTCGAAGTTGTGGTGCTCGGTGTAGCCCTCGGTCAGCCGCTCGCGCTGGTCGGGCGTACCGCACTCGCGGGCGCAGAAGTCGCGGATCGCGGCGACGAACGCCTCCTGCTCCTCGCTCAGTGAGAAGTCCACGGCGGCCACCTTATAGAGATGGAGGTCGGCGCTGGCCGCGCAGCCAGTCGTTAGGGTCGGAGGCCCGACCGAAGGAGCTTGCGATGGACCTGAAGGGCCTTTTCAACAAAGGCAAGAAGATCGTCGACGAACGCGGCGGCGTCGAGTCGCTCAAAGAGGACGCCTCTGAGCTCACGGACATCGCCAAAGGCAAGGGCTCGCTGACCGACAAAGCGAAGGAAGCCGCGGCGGCGATCAAGGACCCCGGCGCGCCGGGTGGGGACGGAAAGGCGGACCCCGGCACGCCGGGTGAGGATGGCAAGCCGGCGGAGGGCGCGAGCTAGGCGGCGGCGCTGGCGCCCGGCGCCGCCAACTGCGGCTGCTCGCGGTGCCATGGGGTAACAGCCTCGTAGGCGTGGGCGGCGCGCAGCACCGTCGCCTCGTCGAACGGGCGGCCGACCAGCTGAAGGCCGACCGGCTGCCCGTGGCTGAACCCGCAGGGGACGCTCATGGCCGGCTGGCCGGTGAGGTCGAAGGGGGCGAGGTTGCGGGCGAGGGCGAGCATCACCGGCTGCGGGGGCGCGTCCCCGAGCTCGATCACCGGCTGCCCCGCGGGCGGGGCGATCGCGGCCGCGGTCGGCGTCGCCAGCAGGTCGAGCCGGTTGTCCTCGAAGGTTCGCTGCACCGAGCGCTTGATCAGAGCGCGAACCCGCTGCGCGTCGACATAGTTGGCGCCGAGCGCGAGCGACCCAGCCTCCAGCAGGGTCCTCACCTGGGCGCCGTAGGCGCCGCCGCGCTCCGCCAGCCAGGGCCGGTGGTAGGAGGCGGCCTCGGCGAGGGCGATCACGAACGCCACCGGCAGCCCCAGGTCGATGTGGGGGACGTCGACCTCGAGCACCTCGGCGCCCTGGGCCTCGAGAGTCGCGATCGCCTCGCGGACCAGCCGTTCGACCTCCTCGTCGCCGGGCTGGAAGAAGCCGTTGCGCGGGACGCCGATCCGCAGCCCGGCAGCGTCCCGATCGAGCGCCGCGAGGAAGTCCGGGACCTCGCGCATGACCGAGCTCGGGTCGGCGGGGTCGGGACCGGCGGTGTGCTGGAGGATCGTCGCGCAGTCCTCCACCGTCTTCCCCATCGGGCCGACGTGGTCGCAGCTCCACGAGAGCGGCACCATGCCGCGATTGCTGACCCGGCCGTAGGTCGGCTTCAGGCCGGCGATGCCGCAGATCGCGGACGGGAGGCGGATCGAGCAGCCGGTGTCCGTGCCGATAGCGGCGATGCAGGAGCCGACCGCGACGGCCGCCCCCGAGCCCCCGCTCGAGCCACCGGGGATGCAGCCGAGGTTCCACGGCGAGCGGGTCGGCGGGCTCTCGACCCCGAACGCGAACTCGTGGGTGACGGTCTTGCCGCAGACCAGGGCACCGGCGGCGCGCAGCCGCTTCACCACCTCGGCGTCCTCGGTGGCGACGAGGTCACGGCGCGAGGGGGAGCTGCAGGTGGTCGGGACGCCGGCGACGTCGAAGACGTCCTTGATCGCGATCGGCACCCCGTGCAGCGGCCCCCGCGGCCCGGACTCGGCGAGCTCGGCGTCGGCGCGCTCGGCTTCGGCCAGCAGCGATTCGCCCATCACGCACTCATAGGCGTGCACCCGCGGCTCGGTCTCCTCGATCCGGTCGAGCACCGAGCCGGCGAGCTCGACGGCGCTGAGGCGGCCCGAGGCGAGCTCGGCGCAGACCGCGGTCAGAGTCATGCTCCAGGGCGCGGCCGCGGCGTCGGCCATCAGTTCCACTCCGCCCTGAAGGCGACCTGGGGGGCGATGCCGTCGAGGTCGAGCTCGCGGAAGCGGGCGACCCCGTCGGCCATGTCGTTGAGGACCGCGGCGACAGCCTCCAACTCGGCCTCGTCGATTCGGGTCCCCCAGACGGCCGCCAGCGCTCGCACCGCCTCGGCGTCGAACCGGGCGCGGTCTCTCTCACTCCCCTCCATCCGCTGGGACCGTACGCGACCCCCCGGACAACTGTCAAGACAAACCTGACATATGTACGGAGAAGTCCCTCTGGAGCAGGCTTTTGAGCGCCCAGGAAGGGCGCTAGGAGCCGCTGACGCTGACGATGATCTTGCCGGCGGGTGCGAACTCCTCCATCATCCGGTGGCCCTCGGCGATCTCCTGCAGCGTGATCGTCTCCGCGATCAGCGGCTTGAACGCCCCCGCCTCGAGGTGGCGGGCGGCGGAGAGGGCATCGTCCATCGTCCCCAGCCGCGAGCCGAGGATTCGCAGCTGGCGCGCGAACATGAAGGTGACGTCCATCTCCGCGCGGTCGCCGGTCGTCGCCCCGGCGCTGACGATGGTGCCGCCGGCCGCGCACATCTGCATCGAGCGCTCCCAGCTCGCCTGGCCGACGTGCTCGAAGACGATCGTCGCCCCGCGGCCGTCGGTGAACTCGGCGACCAGCTCGCAGATGTCCTCCTCGTAGTGGTTGACGATCAGGTCGGGCTGCAGGCGCGAGACCAGCTCGCGCTTCGCCTCGCTGCCGACGCTGGTGACGACCTTCGCCCCGAACAGGCGGGCGATCTCGATCGCGGCGCTGCCGAGACCGCTGGTCCCCGCCCAGACGAAGACGGTGTCGTCCGGCCCCACCTCGGCCTTGCCGTTGAGCATCTGCCAGGCAGTGATGTAGGTGTTCGAGAAGCTGGCCACGTCGGCATCGGGAACGGCCGCGGAGACCGGGACCGCGAGCGCGCTCGGGATCACCGCCAGCTCGGCGTAGGTGCCGTGGAAGACGTCGAACGCGGTGCAGTACTGGGGGCGGGAGCGGCGACAGTTCTCGCAGCGCCCGCAGGGGATGTAGGGGCTGATCGTGACCCGGTCGCCGGCCGCGAAGCCGTCGACCTCCGCCCCGGTCTCGACCACGTCAGCGCAGAGGTCGATGCCGAGGATGGCCGGAAACTCGACCCGGTAGGTCGGGTGGGGATGGCCACGGCGCTGCCAGACGTCCCGGTGGTTGATCGAGGTCGCTCGAACCGCCACCAGGAGGTCGTGGGGACCGGGAACGGGATCGGGGGCCTCCTCGACCCGGAAGACCTCCGGGCCGCCGAGCTCGTGAATCCGGGCCGCGAGCAAGTCAGCCCTTCAACAGCGCGGTGACCTCGATCTCGATCAGGAGCTCCGGCATCACCAGCCCGGTCACCCCGAGGATCGTCTGCGGCGGCTGGTTGCCGGAACCGAGCACCGACTCGATCGCTTCGGCGATAACCGTGAAATCACCCGGCTGCTTGGTGTAGATCGTGCGGCGGATGACGTCGTCCCAGCTGGCGCCAGCGGCCTCCAGCGCGGTGGTGACGTTGTTCATCGCGGCCACCGTCTGGGCGCGAAGGTCGTCCCCGCCGATGAGCTTGAACTCCTTGTCGAGCGCGACCTGCCCGGCGAGGCAGACGAGGCGCGAACCCTCACCCACCTCCGCGATCGCGATGTGACTGAAGCCGGGAGCTTCGTGGAGTGGGTCAGGATCGATCAGTGTGCGTGGCATGCGCGGGAGCATATAGGTGAATGTGATCAGAAGTCAACGATCCACCCAGGAACGGGCCGGGGGTGGGCTTTCGCCCACCCCCGGGCCGGTTCGGCAACCCGCCGGCGAGAGTTCCCGGCGGCTCTTGGTGTGTCCGTGTGGGGTGTACTAGTTCGACAGTTCGACCGGGCGCTGGCTCGGCGGCACGTACTTACCGACGTTTTCGGCGTCGTACATGGTGCTTTTCACCCAGATTTTCTTCGGCATCGAGGAGACGGGCTTGCCTTCTTTCAGCACCGGCTCGAGGGCGTTGATCGCTTCGACCCCGGCCTCGAAGGTGTTCTCGTCGTAGGTGAGGGTCAGCGTGCCTTCCTTCAACGCCGTGATCGCGTTCGGTTCACCGTTGTTGCCGACCACGATCACGCCTTCCTTTTCGCCCGACCAGATCGGCTTGCCGACGGCCTGCAGGGCGGCCGAGGCGCCAAGCGCGGAGGGGTCGTTGTAGGACCAGATGGCCTGCGCGTCGGAGTGCGCGGTCAGCATGCTCTGGACCAGGACCTGGCTTTTGCTCGAGGTGTCTTCGAGGTTGTCCTGGCTTTCGATCACCGACAGCCCTTCTTTCTTGGCAGCGGTTTCGAAGCAGTGCTGGCGCATTTCGAGCGGCGGCACCGGCGGCGGCCCGACGATCAGGACCTTGGCGCCAGGGATCCGTTCGGCGATGTAGGCAGCCTCGGCTTCGAACGATTTGCAGCTCGAGGACAGTTCGGTTTCGACGTTGGTGTTGATGAAGCTCGATTTCGAGTTGAACCCGACCAGCGGCACCTTCGCGTCGTTGATCTGCTTGTAGCTTCCTTCGACCGCGCCCGGGTCGAGCGTCCAGGTGGTGATCGCGTTGACCTTGAGGTTGAGCAGCGTTTCCAGGTTGGTCACCTGTTTTTCAGGGGAGAGGGCGGCGTCGAGCGTCCGCACCTTCCAGCCCAGCTCCGCCGCGGCCTTCTGCTGGCCGAGGTTGAGGGCGCCCAGAGTCGGGTTCGAGAGGTTGGGGCTGACGTGACCGACGACGATGCTCGTCGCTTCCGTTTCGCCGCCACCGCCGCCGGCTTCTTCGGCGCCGCTGGTTTCTTCGGTCGTGGTCTGGCTGCTGGTGGTGCTGCTACTGCTCCCACAAGCGGCCACCACGACCGCGAGGGCACACGCCGCCAGCATCAGCGCCAGCGTCCGCATCTTCTTCCGACTCATGTTTTGAATCTCCTCCTGTCGTTGCCTGTCAACTGAAGTGCGCCGCCGCCAAATCAGCGACGACACCCTGCGTGCGGCCCCACCAACCGACCCGCGGCCGTCATCCCCCGACCGGCGCCACCGGCGCCAGCTCGCGGGCCAGCCCCTCGACGCCATCGGCGGCCATGATCCAGGGGAACAGGGTCGCCGGAGTGTTGGTGCCGTTGGCGAGATGATCGGCCAGCGCCGGGTTCTCGTTGGCCGCGCCGAACAGGTCGGCGACGTGCGGCGGCGGCGAGAGCATCATGTTGGTGAAGCGGGCCGCGAAGCGGACCGTCTCCCAGTAGCGGTCGCCTGCCTGGCGCATCCACTCGGCGTCGAACGCGCCCTGACCGCGGTCGAGGATCTCGCGGGTGACGACGGTGGTCCCCTTGGCGGCGTTGTTGGCGCCCTGGCCGACGAGGGGGTCGTTGAGGACGACCGCGTCGCCGACGCCGAGCACCGGCGCCCCGGAGGGGAGGCGGCCGACGCGCTCGCGCACGACCGGGGTCAGCGCCCCCTTGAGGACGCCGAGGTCGTCGGTCAACCGCCAGGACTGGCAGCGCTCGGCCTCCCAGGGGAAGTAGCGCTCGAGGACTTCCAGGCAGACCGCGAGGTGGCGGTCGACGTCGTCCAGCGGGACGTCGCCCCAGCGGTCCATGTCGCCGCCCGGGATCGCCTCGAAGCAGAGCGTGTAGCACGGGCCGCTGAGGGTCAGGGCAGGCCCGACGAAGAACTCGCCGACGCCGGGGACGATGCAGATCGAGAAGTACGGCGGGTCGAGCGGCTCCATGTCGTGGACGTAGGCGACCGCGAGCTGCCGCTGCGGGCTCGAGTAGGGGCTGTACTCGGGCTGAGCCTGGAAGATCTCCGGCAGCAGCTTGCCGAAGGCGCCTTTGGCCGAGGCGATCACCAGCAGGTCGTAATCGCGCGCCAGCGACTCGACGTACTCGAGGTCGAGGTCGCGGTAGACGATCTCGCCGCCGCGGCGCTCGAGCTCCTCGAGCCAGCGCGGCATCTTCAGCCGCTGGTCGACCGACTGAGCCGGGGCCCGCAGCTTGCCGCCGAACTGCAGCGCCAGGTTGCCGTCGGGTTCGCCGAGGCTGTAGCGGATGCCGGGGATCTGCGGGCAATCCTCGCGCCAGAAGTCGATCCCGAGGTCGCGCTCGGTCGCCAGCGATTCGCCGAACATGCACTGGGTCGAGAGGACCCGGCCGTTGCGGATCTCCTCGCCGCTGCGGTCGGTGACCAGGGTCACCTCCTGGTCGGCACTGGCGAGGCCGAGGGCCAGCTGCAGCCCAGCCTGGCCGGCGCCGATGATCGCGATCCGGCGGCCCATCAGCTGGCCCCCTCGCCGGCGCCGGCGGGGCCGGGCGGCTGCGCGTCGAAGGCCTTCCAGATCAGGCCTGTGTCGGCGAACGCCTCGAAGGCGCGGGCCTTGCCGCCCTGGACCAGCCAGACGTTGGCGAAGCGACCGCTGAACTCACGCCCGGTGGCGCGGGCGACGCCGCTCTGACGGCCGAGGACGACCACGTGCTCGCCGGCGTCGAGGAAGGTCTCGGGGTCGAGCGAGAACTGCTCCCAGACCTCCGGGTACCGGGCCAGGGCCCCCTGCACCGCGGCATGCCCGCGGACGCCGCCGGCGGCGACGAAGTAGCCGTCGGGCTCGCGCCAGTCGATGTCCTCGTCAAGGCGGCCGAACACGCCATCCATGTCGCCCTGCTCGAATGCCTCGTAGATCTCCCGTACAACCCGGATGCTGTCCTCGCTCACGCCTTTCCTTCCTGTCGCCTTCGGTGGAGCGAAGGTAGGAGCAGGCGCCGCGGGCAACAAGCCCTCCCAGGCGCGGTATGCGCGCATCCCCCAAGCGGGGGATGGGACAAACGTCAGCGGCGGCTCAGCTCGGGACGGAGCCCTGGAAGCTCTCGACCGCGCTTTTGATCCAGACCTCGTTGCCCCAGCCGTCGTAGCGCTCGAGCACCTCCGCTTCGATGGTGGTCACGATCTCCCCCGACTCGGTGCCGGCGGCTTCGAGCTCGGCGTTGCGGTCGCGGACCCGCTCGAGGTACTCGCGGAAGGCCTCGATCAGCTCCGGACCGCCGACGGCGCCATGGCCGCCGACAACCGTCTCCGGCTCCAGGGCCGCGATCCGGTCGAGCGCTTCCAGCCACCAGACCCCGTTCGCGTCGGGGTCGGGGAGGATCGGGAAGAAGGCGTTCTCGATCAGGTCGCCGGCGAAGAGGACGCGCTCCTGCGGCAGCCAGATCAGCTGGTCGCCGCGGGTGTGGGCGGGGCCGACGTCGAGCAGCTCGACGGCGCGGCCGCCGAGGTTGATCCGCAGCTGGCCCTCGTAGGTGAGGTCGGGCGGGACCAGCTCCACGTCGGCCAGGAGCTGCGCCAGGCCGGGGCCGAAGGTGCTGAACATCTCGATGTATTCGGGGCCCTTGGCGGCGAGCTCGGCGGCCTGGCTCTCGTTGATTACGTAGGTCACCCCGCCCTCGAACGGCTTCGCGCCGAAGGCGTGCTCGGGGTGGAAGTGGGTGGTGGTGAGGAAGACCTTGCGGTCCCCCGCCAGCTTCCTCGCCGCCTCGAGGACGGTGCGGCCGTTGAGGTGGCCCATCGCGGTGTCGATCGCCAGCACCGCCCGCTCGCCCTCGATGATCCCGACGTTGGGGACGAACTCGACCCGGCCGTCGGGGATCACGTGGACCCCTGGCGCGATCTCCTCGATCGCCCCGGCCTCGACCATCGGTGGATCCTGGATGCCGCCGGCGTCATTCACTGCTGCCACATTCCCCTTCCAAGGTTTTCCCCGATCCCGGGGCGGGTGGGTGATGGAGACGGTGAATAGTTGATCAAGTCTTCGGTGTCAAGCGACTGCGGGCTGGCACCGGCGCGACGGGATCGCTCAGTCCGCGTCGGCGTGCTCGGCGAGGGCGCGGCGGGTCAGCTCGACCCGCGAGCGGACGCCGACCTTGCGGTAGATGCTCTTCACGTACTGCTTGACGGTGTGGGGGCTGAGGTAGAGCTCCTGGGCCACCTCCTGATCGCTGAGGCCGCGGACCAGGAGCAGCGCCACTTCGCGCTCGCGCGGGGTCAGCTGCGCCCACCGCGGGCCCGCCAGCGGCGGCCGGTCGGCGTCGCATTCGAGCACCGTGATCAGCGCCTCGGGGTTGGCCGCCGAGGCGCGCGAGTGGGCCCGGATCGTGCCTTCGCCGCCCTCCTGCCAGCGGACCGAGATCTCACGCGAGAACGACTCCTCGTGCGGGGCCGGGCTGGCCACCAGGCGGTAGAGGAGGTCGCGGCCGTCAACGGTGCGGTCGAGCAGCCGCTGGGCCGCGCGGTTGAGCTGCGGCATCTCGGTCGCGGTGGTGATCATCGCGACCGGGGTCGAGCAGAGGTCGAGGGCGGCCTCGACCTGCTCGCAGCGCCGCGCCAGCTGCTCGGCTCGCTGCACGGTTTCCAGCGCCAGTCCGAAGGCCCGGGTGACGAAGTCGATTCGCGCCAGCTCCCCGGGCGAGAGCGCCGGGCGCTCCTCGTCGCTGCCGAAGGCCAGGGTGCCGACCATCTCCTCGCCGCTGAAGATCGGCGCCTGGGCGGCGTGGACCATCCCGTGGAGGGAGAAGACCTCGCGGTAGACGGTCGACTCCAGCCAGCGCTCGGGCGCCATCACGGCGAGGCTGTAGCCGACCGTGCCGCGCTCCATCACGTGGGCGATGATCGGGTCCTCGGTGCGGCCGATCTTCTCGTAGCGGCTGAGGAAGACGTCGCTGACGTTGGTGGCGGCGTAGCGCTCGACCGCCTTCGTCACCGGGTTGAGGTGGTAGATGCCATGCATCGGCATCGGCAGGATCCGCACCACCTCCCGCAGGTAGGTGTGCTCGAGATCGACCACGCTCGACGTCTGGGTCAGGCTGTGGGCGAAATCCAGCAGGTCGCCGGTCACCTCGCCGTCCGGCGATGCGGCCTTCCAGGTGTCCGGGCCCGCGCGGTGCATCCTCTCCTCGCTCAGCTTCAGGGGATCAGACTAGCGCGCCGGCGCTTGTGGCCTAGCCTCCGGCGACGGCGGGATGCGAGCTGGGAAGGCGCGGGCCGGCCCCGAACAGCTTCTCCCGCAGCGTCCCCGGCTGGTACTCGCGCTGGCTCAGGCCACGGTCCTGGAGGACCGGGACGACCAGCTCGACGAAATCCTCGTAGCTGTTGGGGCGGATCATCTCGAGCACGTTGACCCCGTCCATCCCGGCCGCGGTCCAGCGTTCGATCTCGTCGGCGACCTGGTCCGGGGAGCCGACGAAGCGGCGCCGGGCGAAGCCGTCGATGACGTCGCGGTAGCTGGTTTCGGCGCGGCGCTCGGGCGGCACCCGCTCCCGCATGTCGCGGAGGATCCCCTGCATCCCTTCGGTCTCGAACTCGTCCAGCGGCCGGTCGAGGTCGATCGTCGCCAGATCGAGCTGCAGGTGGCCGCTGATCTGGGCGTAGATCCCGTCGTCGCTGAGCGAGGCCGCGAGGTCGGCGTCGAGCTCGCGCGCCTCCCGCTCGGTCGGGGCGACGACGAAGGTCATCGCGACGATGAACCTGATCTCCTCCGCCCGCCGCCCGGCGGCCGCGGCGCGGCGGCGGATGTCCTCGGCCAGCGCCCCGGCAGTCTTCGGCGTCGAGGCGACGACGAGGACCAGCTCGGCGTGGTTGGCGGCGAACTCGCGGCCGGCGTCGGAGCTGCCGGCCTGCAGCATCACCGGCGTCCGCTGCGGCGAGGGCGAGCTGAGGTGCGGGCCGCCGACCCGGTAGCGCTCGCCGCGGTGGCCGATCTCGTGGACGCGGCCGGGGTCGGAGAAGACTCCGGAGGCGGTGTCCTTGCGCAGCGCCTCGTCCTCCCAGCTGCGCTCCCAGAGCTTGTAGACGACCTCGACGTACTCGTCGGCCCAGCGGTAGCGGTCGTCGTGGGCGGGCAGCCCCTCGAGGCCGAGGTTGCGGACGCCGTTCTCGATCACCGAGGTGACGACGTTCCAGGCGACGCGGCCGCCGCTGAGGTGGTCGAGGGTCGAGATCTGGCGCGCGAACGGGAACGGGTGCTGGTAGAAGACCGAGCTGGTGAGGGCGAGGCCGAGGTGCTCGCTGCCGCCGACCAGCGCCGCCAGCAGCACCAGCGGGTCGTTGGTCGGGAACTGGGTCCCCTCGCGGACGGTCGTCTCCCAGCCTCCGCGGTAGACGTCGTAGGCGCCGATCACGTCGGCGAGGAAGAGCATGTCGAAGCGACCGCGTTCGAGCGTGCGGACCAGCTCCAGCCACGAGGCGAGGCCCTCGAAATCGCGCTGGCGGGCGGCGTCGGGGCGGCGCCAGAGCCCGTGCGCGAAATGCGAGGCGTTGTTCATCGTGATCGCGCTGAGGATCAGCCGCTCGCCGCGCGGCACCGCTGGTTCCCGCCTGTCCGCCTCGCTCGCCACCGCCTAGAAGAACCAGTTTTCCGGCAGCGGGGTGCCGTTGAGCTCGCGATCGCCGATCGCCCGCGCCTTGTGCGGGACCGGGTTGTGGGAGGCGATCGTGCGGGCGTTGCGCCAGTGGCGGTCGAGGTTGGCGGCGATCCTGGTCGCCGAGGCGCCGCCGAGGTCGAAGAGCCGGGTCGACGCCCGGAAGGCGATGCCGTCGACGACCACCTTGGCCTTGGCGGCGGCGAGCGCCGCGCGTTCGGCCACCGCCGGGTCGACCTCGCCGTCGACGACGGCGGCCGCTTCGGCGTCGAGCTCGTCGGCGGCGGCGAGGATCG
The DNA here is from genome assembly GCA_018268655.1 of Actinomycetota bacterium. GTDB lineage: Bacteria > Actinomycetota > Thermoleophilia > Solirubrobacterales > 70-9 > VAYN01. The sequence goes on along the minus strand of JAFDWC010000049.1, from coordinate 7,296 downwards.
CCGCTTCGGCGACGAAGGCCTCGCTTGCGAGCTCGCCGACGACCTGCTGCAGCAGCGGGTCGGCCGATGGGCTGGCGTTGGCGTGGACGAAGGGGCGGCCCTCGCGGCTGCGGATCAGCTCGACCGCGTCGTCGACGACGCCGCGGACGATCCCGGCGACGACCGCGGTCAGGTACAGCTGGGCCATCCCGAAGCGGGGGCTCGAACGGCTGATCGCGACCGGGTCGACCAGCTCGCGCTCGGCCACCGCGACGGCGTTCAGCGCCGTCGTGCCGGAGGCGGTCAGGCGCTGGCCGATCCCGTCCCAATCGTCTTCGATCACGACACCATCGCGGGCGGTCGGGATCAGGACGACGGCCAGCTCGCCGGCCTCGTCGCTGGCGGTGATCATCAGCAGGTCGGCGTAGAGGCTGCCGGTCGAGTAGTACTTGCGGCCGTCGAGGATGAAGCCGTCGCCCTCCCGGCGGAGGCTGGCGCCGGGGGCGGCGCCGCCGACCGCCCCGGGGCCGAGCTCGGTCGCGGCGCCGGCAATGATCGCGCCTTCCGCGACCGGGTCGAGGTGACGCCTTTCCTCACCCTGCAGGCGCAGCAGCTGCTCGACGTGGGCGAAGTGCGAGCGCAGGATGTGGGCGACGTTGGCGTCGGCGGCGGCGAGGGCGAGGACGATGCGGTAGAGCTCCCGCACGGTGGCGCCCGCCCCCCCGTCCTCCGGCGCCAGCCGCAGGGCCCCGAGCCGGGCCGAGCGGACCATCTCGATCTGCTCGAAGGGAGCGATCCGGTCGCGCTCGCGGACGCTCGAGCCCTCGGCGATCGCCGCGAGCAGCTCGCTCAGGGCGGTCGATTCGAGGTCTAGGAACGAGCGGTCGAGGGTCGGTGGCAACGCGGTCTCCGGGGCGACGAGGCGAGGACCATAGTGGCCGCCAACGCGGCCACAAAATAGGCGTTGCCGTGAGCCCGATCGGGTAACCCTTGCTGGCTCGGGCCACCACGTTCATCGTTTGTAACCCTGTGGGTTACAAACGATGAGGCGGCTGGCGAGGTCAGGGGGCGGCGGCCTCCCGGCGCAGCTCCGCCCCGGGCGCGGCCAGCGAGTGGTAGGTGCCGCGGAAGAAGAGGAGCGGCGAGACGTCCTCGCGGCCGACCGAGCTCGAGAGGACCTCGCCGACGACGATCTCGTGGTCGCCGGCGGGGTGGGTCGCGTCGACGCGGCAGGCGGCGACGGCCATCGCGTCCGGGATCACCGGCAGCTCCGGCCCGTGTTCGCCGAACTGCACCTCGTGGGCGCGCGCCTCCTCGCCCCGCGCCGCGAACCGGCTCGAGTGGTGCTCCTGGTGGGAGCCGAGGACGTTGACCGCGAACCGCCCCGATTCGCGAACGGCCGCCAGCGTCAGGCTGTCCTGGGCGAGGCAGACCAGCAGCAGCGGCGGGCGCAGCGAGACCGAGGTGAAGGCGTTGACCGTAGTCCCGACCGGCTCGCCGGCGGCGGAGCGGGCGGTGACCACGGTGACCCCGGTCGCGAACTGGCCCATCACCGCCCGCATCGCCTGGCCGGAGCGCCCCATCGGCACCACCACGCCGGTGTCCTCCAGCTCGCGGGCACACTCGCGGATGAGGTCGGCGACGGAGACGATGCGGAGGCCGCGGCCGCGGGCGTAGGGGAAGAGGTCCGCGAGCTTCGCCGAGGAGCCGTCCTCGTTGAGGATCTCCGAGATCACCGCGGCCGGAACCTGGCCGGCGGCCCGCGCCAGCTCGGTCGCGACCTCCGCCCGTCCGGTCGCTTCGAGCAGGCCTCCGGAACGGGCTCGCAGCGGCAGCACGTGGCCGGGCTGGACGATGTCGTCGGGCCCGCGGGCGGGATCGATCGCGGTCCGCACGGTGTGGGCGCGGTCGTGGGCGGAGATGCCGGTGCTGACCCCGTCGCGGGCCTCGATCGAGACCGCGTGCTCGTGGCCGCCGCAGCTGCCGCCGCGGCGGCTGATCGGCTCGAGGCCGAGCTCGTCGCTGCGCTCGGCGGTCAGCGCCAGCGAGATCAGGCCGCGCGCTTCGCGCGCCATGAAGTTGATCCGCTCGGGATCGGCGTACTCGGCGAGGACCAGAAGGTCCCCCTCGCTCTTCTCGTCCTCGCCGTGGCAGACGACGACCATGCCGCCGCGGCGGAGGTCCGCGATCGCGTCGGCGATCGCGTCGAAACGCGTCACCGCGGAACCCGTTGCGCCTTCGCTACTTGGTTGCTCCCCAGACATCTGCTGCTCCCAGGCCCTCCAGATCTCCCCACATCATCCTTGGCGCCGATGATCTCCAGCCCGCCGAGCGGCGGTCAAATCGGGATTCCCGAGGTCTCGATAGGGTCGAACTGAATCATCTGATTGTTGATAGGATCTGAAAGGGTCATCCTATCGGGGGATCGCTCGTGCGGATCGAGCAACTCGAATACATCGTTGCGGTGGCCCGACTCGGGTCGTTTCGGCGCGCCGCCGAAGAGCTCCACATCTCGCAGCCGGCGCTGAGCGAGAGCGTACGCAACCTCGAGCGCGAGCTCGGCGTCGCCGCCCTCGAGCGCAACCGCTCGGGGACCAAGATGACCGCCCGTGGGCGCGAGCTGCTGCCCCACATGCTGGCGGTGATCGATGCCGCCAACTCGCTGCGCGACGCCGCCGACATCGCCGACCGCAACGGCCGCGTCGTCCACCTCGGCACGGTGACCGCGGCGACGGCGCCACTGCTGACGCCGGCGATCCGCGAATTCCGCGAGGCCCACCCGGACACCGAAGTGGAGGTTCGCACCGCGCAGCAGGAGGAGATCCATGCGGCGCTGCTGGCCGGCGGCATGGACCTCGGGCTCGTCAACTACCTCGACGACGAGCGGGCGCCGGACGATCTCGAGAGCACGGTGCTGTTGCGAGGGCAGCCGGTCGTCTGCATCCGGCCCGATAGCCCGCTGGCCGAGCACGGGGCCGTCACCCCGCGGCAGCTCGCCGCTCAGCCGCTGATCGCGATGCGCTCCGGCTACGTGATGCACCGCTACCTGCGGCGCCTCTTCGACGGCGAGGACGTCTCCTTCTCCTATTCGGCCGACGGCGCCGAGATCGGCAAGCTGATGGTGGCGGAGGGGCTCGGTGCCGCCGTCCTCCCCGACTACAGCGTCAGCGGCGATCCGCTCGAGGAGAGCGGCGCCGTCACCTACCGGCCGATCGCGGGCAACGAGACCGCGGTCGAGCTGGTGATCCACCGGCGCCGCTCCAACACCGCCAACCGCACGATCGCCGACCTGCACCGGCTCTTCGTCGACCTCGCCGCCAAGGACGAGGCGTTCGCGCCGGCTTAGCCGGGGCCGGCGCCGCCCGTGCCGGCGGCGGCGATCCGCCGCGCCACGGCTGCCGCGTGGTCGCGGATCTCGGTGACGCCGATCGCCTCCCATTCGACCCCGAGCCGCAGTGCCCCGACCACGTGGATCGGGGCCGAGGGGCGGCCCGAAGGGTCGAGCGCGGCACCGTCGGGGTCGACCTCGAGGCCGAGGCCGAGCGGATCGGCGGCGGCGAGCCCGTCGGCCAGCAGCGCCGCAAGCAGCGGCGGCGCCCCGCCGCTGACATCGGTGCCGGCACCGGAGCAGTTGATTACGCGGTCGATGAGCAGCGCCACGGTCTCGTCCCCGTCGCCGGCCTCGATCACCACCTCGACCCGGTCCCCCCGCCGGGCCAGGCTCCGCACCGTCCCCGCCCCAACCTCGAGCTGGCCCTCGCGCCGCAGCTCCTCGACCCGGGCGGCAACCGCCGGCGCCATGCGGAAGCGGTGGACGTCCCAGAGCCGGTGCAGGGTCGAGAGGAAGCGGCGCCTGTCGGCGACGCCGAGCCGGCGCCAGAGCGCCGGGACGGCCGGGCGCATCGAATCGACCACGTCGCGCCAGTCGCCGCCGATCGCGGCGGCGCGAGTCATCTCGGCGAAGAAGACGGCGATCAGCGAGTCGAGGCCGGCGGCGCCCGGCGGCGCCCGGAAGCAGTCGAGCCGGGTCAACCCCGGGCCGTGGTCGCGGGGCAGCAGCCCATGGCGGGAGATCGCCCGGATCGACGGCGGCGCCGGCGCCGCGGCGAGGGCGAGGGCGACGTCGACCATGGTCAGGCCGGAGCCGACGATGAGGACCGATTCGCCTCGTCGCGGCGGCGCCAGCGCCCCCTCGGCCCAGGGGTCGGCGACATAGGCCCCCGGCGGCAGATCGGGCGGGACCGGGAAGGGAGGCGCGCCCGGCAGCGGGCCGAGGGCGAGAACGACGTGGTCGGCCGCGAGCCGCTCCCCCGCCCCGAGCTCGACGGCGAGCGGGCTCGGCGCGTCCGGCGTCCGCCGCACCGCGACCGCCTCGCCGCGGCGACGGAGGAGGCGGGCGCCGCCGGCTGCCGCCTCGGCGGCGTCGAGGAGGTCGGCGAGATAGGCGCCGTAGGTGCCGCGGGAGAGGAAGGAGCCCGCCTCGTCCTCCTCACCGCGGCCCCGCAACCAGCGCAGGAAGTGATCGGGCTGGCCCGAGATCCCGCCCATCCGGCCGGCGGGGACGTTGAGCAGATGCAGCGGGCTGGCGGTCGCGTAGGCGACCCCCGGGCCGAAGCTGCCGGCGCGATCGACGAGTGTGATCTCGAGCGGCGCGGCCGCCGGCTCGCGCAGGAGGTGAACGGCGGCCAACGTACCGGCGGCGCCTCCGCCGAGGATGGCGACGCGCAGGCGGCGACGGTCGGTGGCAGCCATGAAGACGGGCAAACCTATCGCCCGGTAGAGGATTCCGATTTGACGGACGGCGCCGCGACGATCCATTTTCTGCCCCCTCTGCCGACCCCCGAGCGCGAGGACCACGCCTTGTCCACCAGCACCGAAGCTGCCGACACCCCGGCCCACCGAATCGGCTCCGACGCCGAAGCGATCGAGATCGCCGACCGCCTCTCCGCCGCCGTCGCGGCCGGCGCGATCGAGCGCGATCGCGAGCGCCAGGTGCCGATCGCCGAGCTCGAGGAGCTCGACCGCAGCGGCCTGCTGGCGCTGCTGATCCCGACCGAGTACGGCGGCGCCGGCGGCCGGATCGAGACCCTGCTCGAGGTCTTCCGCCTGATCGCGGCGGCCGACCCGTCGATCGCCCAGGTCCCCCAGAACCACTACATGTTCGTCGACGCCATCGTCCGCTACGGGACCCCCACCCAGCGGCAGCTGCTGCTCAGCGAGGTGGTGGCCGGCGGCCGCGTCGGCAACGCCATCTCCGAGCGCGGCGGCAAGACCGCACTCGACACGAAGACGATGCTGCGAGACGACGGCGCGGAGGGCCTCCGCCTCGACGGGGTCAAGTTCTACTCGACCGGGGCGCTGACCTCGCGCCGGATCACGGTCCTCGCCCGCAGCGAGGACGACTCCCTCTCCTTCGTCTACGTCCCCCGCGAGATCGCCGGCCTCGAGGTCGACCAGGACTGGACCGCGTTCGGGCAGCGTGCGACGATCAGCGGCTCGACCCGCCTCGACGACGTCGCCGTCGACCCCGAGTGGGTGATCCCGGTCGCGGCCCGCGACGGCCACGACGTCTGGGCGGCACTGGGCCAGATCCTCCACGCCGCGATCGACGTCGGCATCTCCCGCGGGGCGCTCGACGACGGGGTCCGCTTCCTGGTCGAGAAGAGCCGTCCCTGGCCCGAAGCCGAGGTCGACCGGCCGGCCGAAGAGCCGGCGGTGATCCTCCACTTCGGGCAGCTGCAGGCGCGGGTCCGCGCCGTCGAAACGCTGCTCGCCGACACCGGCCGCAGGCTCGACGCGGCCTACCCCTCCGACGACGCCGCGATCGTCGACGCCGCCCGCGTCGCCACCGCGGAAGTGAAGGCGCTCGCCGCCGACACCGCGCTGGCGACGACCACCGCGGTGATCGACATGCTGGGGACCTCGGCCACCGACCAGAAGTACGGGCTCGACCGCCACTGGCGCAACGCCCGCACCCACACCCTCCACGACCCGACCCGCTGGAAGTACATGCACGTCGGCAACTACCTGCTCAGCGGCAAGGCCCCGGACGCCAACAGCTTCCTGATCTGAGCGAGGCGGATGGGCCAACGCGTCGCCGACATCCGCTCGCCGGCGGGCCGCCCGATCGAGGTCGCGACCCCGGCCCGACAGCTGCTGATCGCGGTGGTGGTGATGACGCTGGCGATGTCGGTCTGGTTCTCGACCGCCGCCGTCGTCCCCTCGCTGATCGTCAGCTGGGGCATCTCCAGCGGCAACGCCAGCTGGCTGACCAGCGCGGTCCAGGTCGGCTTCGTCGCCGGGGCGCTGATCTCGGCCCTGCTCAACCTCGCCGACCGGGTGCGGATCGGGACGTTGATCGCGGTCTCGGCCTTCGCCGCGGCGGTCACCACCGCCCTGGTGCCGGTGCTCTCGCACGGGCTGGCGACGGCGATCCCGCTGCGCTTCCTCACCGGCGTCGCGCTCGCCGGCATCTACCCGGCGGGGACGAAGCTGGTCGCCTCCTGGTTCGCCGGCTCGCGCGGGCTGGCGATGGGGATCCTGCTCGCCGCGCTCACCGTCGGCTCGGCGAGCCCCCACCTGGTCACCGCCTTCGGCGACCCGGCCTGGCGGTTGGTGCTGCTGATCACCGCCGGGCTGGCGCTGGTCGGCGGGGTGTTCGCGCTGGCGCTCGAGTACGGCCCGCGGGTGGCGCCCCCGGCGCCGCTCCGGGTCGGCTACGTGGCGCAGATGTTCCGCGACCCGCGGCAGCGCTACGTCAACCTCGGCTACTTCGGCCACATGTGGGAGCTCTACGCCTTCTGGACCTGGCTGCCCCTCTACCTGACCGCCTCCTTCGCAGCCGGCGGCGGCTGGCTCGACAGCGGCACCGGGGTCAGCGTCGTCACCTTCGTCGCCGTCGGCCTCGCCGGCGCCGCCGGCTGCGTCACCGCCGGCTTCCTCGCCCTGCGCAAGGCACCGATGGGGCTGGCCCGCCTCTCGCTCCTGGTCAGCGGCGCCTGCTGTGCCCTCAGCCCACTCGTCTTCGGCCTCTCCCCCGCCCTGGTGATCGTCCTCGCCCTGATTTGGGGGTTCTTCGTCATCTCCGACTCGCCGATGTTCTCGACCGCGCTCAGCCAGGCCGCCGACGCCCGCTACGTCGGCACCGCCCTCACCGCGCAGATGGCGATCGGCTTCCTGATCACCGCCGCCGCGATCCGGGTCGTCCCCCTGGTCGCCGACCCCCTCGGCTGGCGCTGGGGCCTGGCGATCCTCGCCTTCGGGCCGGCGGTGGGGTTGGTGTGCACGGTGCGGGCGGCTGCCTAGGGGCGGCGGGCG
>JAFDWC010000048.1 GCA_018268655.1 Actinomycetota bacterium | reverse complement strand
CGCCAACCCCGATCCCTCGCCGTCCCTCGCATACCATCAACCGCGATCGCCAAGCGCCTCGCCCACAGCTCGCCAACCCTCGTCCCCCTGCTCGCGCTCGCGGTCCTCGCCGTCGCCTGGGAATCGCACCCGGCGACCGCCGTCGTCATCGTCCTCGACCTCTTCCTCGCCGGCGCCGTGCTCGCCGCCGTCCACCACGCGGAGGTGATCGCCGAGCGGGTCGGGGAGCCGTTCGGCTCGTTGGTGCTGGCGGTGGCGGTGACGGTGATCGAGGTCGGGCTGATCGTCACCCTGATGGTCTCCGGCGGCGACGAGACCGCGGCGCTCGCCCGCGACACCGTCTTCGCCGCGGTGATGATCACCTGCAACGGCGTCGTCGGGATCTCGATCCTCACCGCCGCCCTGCGCGAGCGGGTCGCGACCTTCAACGCCGAAGGTGCGGCCACCGCCTTCGCCACCGTCGTCACCCTCGCCACCCTCAGCCTTGTCCTCCCGACCTTCACCACCAGCAAGACCGGTCCCGAATTCTCCGGCTCTCAGCTGGCCTTCGCGGCGGTCGCCTCGGTCAGCCTCTACGCCCTCTTCCTGGTCGTCCAGACCGTTCGCCATCGCGGCCTCTTCCTGCCCGCGGGGGAGGGCGCGGAAGCGGCGGCCGAAGGCGAAGGGCTCGTGCCCGAGGTGGAAGCCGACGAGCACGAGCCGCCGACCCCGGCCGCGACGATGCGCAGCCTGCTGCTCCTGCTGGTCTCCCTGGTCGCCGTCGTCGGCCTCGCCAAGACCAGCTCCGGGGCGATCGAGGACGGGGTCAAAACGATCGGCGCCCCGCAGTCGGCGGTCGGCGTCGTCATCGCCCTGCTGGTGTTGATGCCGGAGACGCTCTCGGCCTGGCGCAACGCCCGCCGCGGCCGCGTCCAGATCAGCTTCAACCTCGCCTACGGCTCGGCGATGGCCAGTATCGGGCTGACGATCCCGGTCATCGCCCTCGCCTCGATCTGGCTCTCGGGGCCGCTGGTGCTCGGTCTCGGCGCGACCCAGATCGGCCTCCTGGTGCTGACCGGGCTGGTCAGCTCGCTGACCCTGCTGCCGGGGCGGGCGACCCTGCAGGACGGCGGCATCCACCTGATCATCTTCGCCGCGTTCCTCTTCCTCGCGTTCAACCCGTAGCCTCCCCGGCGGGCCCGCCGTGGGGCGCCCCGCGCCCGGCCTCGCTACGGTGGGTCATCGATGCCAGCGGAGGCGGCGATCGAAGCCAGGGGCTTGCGGAAGGCCTACGGGAGCGTGGAGGCGCTGAAGGGCGTCGATCTCGCCGCGCCCGCCGGCACCGTGCTGGGGCTGCTCGGGCCGAACGGGGCGGGGAAGACGACCGCGGTGCGGATCCTCACCACGCTGCTGCCGGCGGACGGCGGCAGCGCTCGGGTCGCCGGCGTCGACGTCCGCACCGAAGCGCCGCTGCTGCGCTCGAGGATCGGCCTCGCCGGCCAGTACGCGGCGGTCGACGAGAACCTCACCGGCTACGAGAACCTGGAGATGGTCGGGCGCCTCTATCACCTGCCGAAGGGGCAGCCGCGGGAGCGAGCCAAGCGGCTGCTCGAGAGCTTCGAGCTCGCCGACGCCGGCGACCGGCTGGTCCGCACCTACTCGGGTGGGATGCGGCGCCGGCTCGACCTCGCGGCGGCGCTGGTCGCCGAGCCGCCGGTGCTGTTCCTCGACGAGCCGACCACCGGGCTCGACCCGCGCAGCCGGCTCACCCTCTGGGAGACGATCGAGGCCCGGGTCGCCGAGGGCACCACCGTCCTCCTCACCACCCAGTACCTGGACGAGGCCGACCGCCTCGCCGACCGGATCTCGGTGATCGACCACGGCCTGGTGATCGCCGAGGGCAGCTCGGACGAGCTCAAGGACCAGCTCGGCGGCGAGAGCCTCGAGGTGACATTGGAGGAGGAGGCGGCGACGGAGGCGGCGATCGCCGCCCTGGCCTCGCTCTGCGCCGCCGAGCCGCGCCGCGACGACGGCGTCCTGCGGATCCCGGTCGCCCAGCGCCGCGGCGCCGTCGCCGAGGCGGTCCGCCGGCTCGGCGAGGCCGGGGTCGGGATCGACGACATCTCGATGCGCCGGCCGACCCTCGACGACGTCTTCCTCGAGCTGACCGGCCACGCCGCCGAAGCGGAGGACGAGGAGGAGGAGGTGACGAGCCGGTGAGCAACCTCGGCTACGCGGTCTCCGACACGCTCGTCCTCGCCAAGCGCAACTTCCTGCGGATCCCGCGGGCGCCCGACCTGCTGCTCGCCTTCACCGTCCAGCCGCTGATGTTCGTGCTGCTCTTCGCCTACGTCTTCGGCGGCGCGATCGCCACCCCCGGCCATTCCTACATCGACTTCCTGATCCCCGGCATCCTCGTCCAGACGATGTCGTTCGGCGGCTTCGTCACCGCGCTCGGGATCGCCGAGGACCTGAAGAAGGGCCTGATCGACCGCTTCCGCTCGCTGCCGATGTCACGGGCGGCGGTGCTCAGCGGCCGCACCCTCGCCGACATCGCCACCAACGTGATCCAGATCACCGTGATGCTGGTGGTCGGGGTGATCATCGGCTTCGGCTTCAGCACCTCCTTCCTCGAAGTCGTCGCCGGGCTCCTGATCCTGCTCCTCTTCGGCTACGCCTTCTCCTGGGTCTTCGCCTTCATCGGCCTCACCTCGTCCTCGCCCGAGGCGGCCCAGTCGCTCGGCTTCATCGTCATCTTCCCGCTCAGCTTCGTCAGCTCCGCCTTCGTGCCGCCGGAAACGATGCCCGCCGCGCTCCAGTGGTTCGCCGAATGGAATCCCTTCTCGATCGTCGTCGACGCGCTCCGCGCCCTCTTCATCGGCGACCCCGCCGGCAACTCCGTCTGGGGCGCGGTCGCCTGGTCGCTCGGGATCGCGATCGTCTTCGCCTTCCTCGCGGTCTGGAAATACAAACGCGCCGTCGTCCGCTGAGCGGCGCGACCCGGCTAGATCCGCTGCCGCAGCTGCCCGGCCTCGTCGCGCAGGCGGCTCTCGACGCCGTCGATCTCCTTGCTGCGGGCGTGGAAGAAGGCGCCGAAGGAGCCCGCCAGGGTGGCGACGACGGTGATCGCCCAGAGGTCGAAGAAGAGCTCGAGCACCTTGCCGAGGTCGGTGTGGGGGCTGGCGACCGAGGACGCGGTCAGCAGCTGCGAGGTCGAGAAGATGAAGGCGTCGAAGAGGTCGTGGATTTCGGTGCGTTCGGCGTTGTGCTCGGTCAGGTAGACGACCAGCGTGCAGATCACCGCCATCACCGCGGTGGCGGCGAAGATGATCGTCAGGCGGCGGCGCAGGTGACCGTGGGTCTGCGTCTTCGCCTGGACGACCGCGACCACCTCCTGGTGGGCGTTGCGAGCGTGCCTGCCCCCATCCATACGTCCGGATTATCCGTTGGCGGGCGGTCGCTGCGCTACGGTGCCGCCGCGATGTCTCGGCCTGGCGCTCGCTCTCTCCTCCTCGTGTTGCTGGCGCTCGCGGTGCTGGGCCTTGCCGCCCCGCTGGCCGCGGCGGCGCCGCGGACCGAAGCGCTGACCCCGGTTCTCGGCAGCGCGATCGCCTCGCCCGAACCGGTCCTGACCAGCGACGGGCGCCGCCAGCTCGCCTACGAGCTGCAGCTGATCAACCGGACCGAATCGATGGCGACGGTGAAGAGCCTGAAGGCGCTCGTCGGCAAGCGGGTGGTCGAGTCGCTCAGCGGCGCCAAGCTCGAAGAAGAGATGGCGCCCTACGGCCAGAGGGAACACTCGATCTCGCTCAAACCGGGCCAGGGCGCCTACGTCCTGATGGACGTCTCGCTGCCGGCCAAGGCGGAGGTGCCGGCACGGCTGACGCACCGGATCTCGGTCGCGCTGAAGCCGCCGCAGGCCGCCGTCGCCACCACCTACGAACTGGCGCCGGTCGAAGTCACCCGGCGCGAAGCCGTGGTCGTGGCGCCGCCGCTGCGCGGCCCCGGCTGGGTCGTCGGCAACGGCTGCTGCTCCGAATTCGCCGCTCACCGCGGCGCCGTGCTGCCGGTCAACGGAGCGCCCCACGTCGCCGAGCGCTTCGCGATCGACTTCGTCCAGGTCGACCCGCTCGGCCGCCTCTTCGAGGGCCCGCTCGACCAGCTCTCGAGCTATCCCTACTTCGGCGACGAAGTGCTCTCGGCGACCGCCGGCAAGGTCGTCGGCATCGTCGACGACATCCCCGAGACTCCCGCCGGCACCTTCCCGCCGCACATCACCGCGCAGCGAGCCGGCGGCAACCACGTCGTCGTCGCGATGGGCCACGGCCGCTGGGCCTTCTACGCCCACCTGCAGCCGGGCAGCGTCCGGGTCAGGGTGGGACAGCGGGTCAGCGTCGGGCAGACGCTCGGCCTGCTCGGCAACAGCGGCAACTCGAACGGGCCGCACCTCCACTTCCACGTCATGGACGGCCCCTCGCCACTCGCCTCCAACGGCGTCCCCTTTCGCTTCAGCAGCTTCAACCTCGAGGGCACCCTGACCAACTTCGCCGCCTTCGAAACCGGCGCGGTCGCCCAGATCGCGCCCAGCCCGCGCGGCCCGCGCCGGGCCGAGCTGCCGCTCAACAACCAGGTGATCGACTTCCCCGGCGGCTAGCGCTTCGCCGCGCCGCCGGCCGAGGCCCCGAGCCTCGCCGTCGAACCGATCGTCTCGATCCTCTACCCCGGCGAGGTCGAGAGCTCGGCAGCCCGCCGTGCCGCCGCTCGCGGGCGCGTCCGCCAGGCCTCGCGGGTGACGAGCAGGGCGACGACGATGATCGCGCTGCCGAAGATCTCGAAGGTCTCCTGGACGCCGAGCGGTTCGACCACGAGCCCGGCCAGCACCGCCGGCACCGAGAGTGAGCCGTAGGCGACGACGTAGAAGGCGCTCATCGTCGCCGCCCGGTGCTCGGGCGGGATCGCCGCCGAGAGCGTCCGCAGGCCGCCGAGGAAGGCGACGCCGAAGCCGCCCCCGGTGATCACCGCGCCGATGGTGAAGAGAACGGCCGAGCCGGTCGCCGAGGCGGCGACGATCATCCCCATCCCGAAGGCGAGGGTGAGCGAGCCATAGACGGCGCCGGCCCAGGGCGCGGCGCGGCCGAAGACCAGCTGCGAGGTCGTCGCCGCGGCGGCCAGGATGAAGATCGCGAGGCCGCTGACGAAGTGGCTGTGGGAGCTGTAGACGATCGCCGAGAGCTCGGGCCCGAGCGAGAGGAAGAGGCCGCCGATCGACCACGAGGAGAGCACCGCTAGCGACGCCAGCAGGAACGGGCGGCGGGCGACCGGCGGTACGTAGGGGCGCTGCGGGGTGAGCCGGAAGCGGGCGCCGGGGGAGACCACGACCGTCTCGCGCAGCCGCCAGGCGGCGCCGAGGGCGACGAGGAAGAGGACCAGCAGCAGCGCGTAGGGGAGGACCCGCGGCGCCGGCAGGAACTGGACGAAGGCGGAGGCGACGATCACCCCGGAGCCCATCCCGATCGTCGAGGCGACGCCGTTGGTGAGGCCGACGGCCACCGCGTCGTGGTCGGGGTGGAGGTCGAGCAGCGCGGCGCTGGCGGCGCTCAGCGCCAGCCCGGTCGCCAGTCCCTGGAGGCCGCGGGCGACGAACAGCCAGGCGACTGAGTCGGCCAGCATGAACGGGACCGTGACCACCGCCAGCGCCGCCATCGCGACGATCAGCACCGGCCGCCGCCCGACCTCGTCGGAGAGGCGGCCGGCGAGGATCAGGGCGGCGAGGACGCCGAACGCATAGGTCGCGTAGACGAGGGTGAGGACGAGGGCGTCGAAGCCCCACAGTTCGGCGTAGGTGTCGTAGAGGGGGGAGGGAGTGCCGGAGGCGAACAGCGCCAGACTGATCGCGGCGGCGGCGAGCAGGTAGGCGGCGGGACGAGGAAGCGGGCGGCGGGCGGGAGGGATGCGGTTCGCGAAGGACATCTGCTTCTCGACTTCGTTCGTTGTTTCCAAACTTTTGGAAGTTCGGTAGTTGTACCATACGGGCAGTCCGGGCATCGGCCGAACCGGCGCCGGCCCAGGATCCACCGACGATGACCAAGACGACTACCCCCCAGCGAACCGAGCGTATCCACCACCCCGCCGTCGAGTCGCTCGAGCTGGCGACGATCATGCGCACCCTCGGCGACCCGCTGCGGCTGGAGATCGTCCGCCTGCTCGGGGCCGAAGGCGAGCTGCTCTGCGGCGACATCTACGAGCGCCTCGGCCTCCCGGCTTCGACCGGCAGCTATCACGCGAAGCTGCTGCGCCAGGCTGGGATCACCCGCTCGCGCGCCGCCGGCACCCAGCGCCTCGTCAGCCTCCGCCGCGACGACCTCGAGTCGCGCTTCCCGGGGCTGGTCGAGCTGATCACGCGCCCGTAGCCGCCCGCGGCGGCTCAGGTGGCGGCGAGCTCGTAGGCGGCGCGGAGGCCGGTGGCGAAGGCCCGCACCGCGTTGAGCTCTGCCGCGTCCTCGGCGCCGCCGACGACGCGGAAGGGGACGCCGAGACGCTCCAGCAGGGGGAGGAGGGAGTCGTTCCGCTCCTGACCGGCGGCGATCACGATCCGGTCGGCAGGGATCAGCTCCGGGCTCCCGTCCTCCATCTCGATCTCGACCCCCTCGGGGCCGACCCGGCGATAAGCGAGCCCGGTCCGAGTCTCGACCCCGGCCCGCTTCAGGGCGTCGAGCCAGACCCAGCGCGTCGTCCGCCCGATCCCCGTCCCGACCCGCCCGTTCCGCCGCATCAGTGTCACCCGTGGCGGATTCCGCCGCGAAGAGCGCTCTGGACGCTCGGGGGCGGGGAGAGAATCCGTCGCTCCAACCTTCCCCCGGGTGGGCGGGGGCTCGGTGGCGTACGTGGCGAGGAAATCGACGCCGTCCTCGGGGTGGGTGAGGAAGTGGGCGAGGTCGACGCCGATGCCGCCGGCGCCGACGATCGCGACCCGCTCGGCGTCGCCGACCCCCACTTCGAAGGCGGCGGTGTAGTCGAGGGCGGCGACCTCGTCGATGCCCGCGATCTCGACCCGGCGCGGGACGACGCCGGTGGCGAGGACGATCCCGTCGAACCCGGCCAGCAGCTCGGCGTCGGCCTCGCCGATCTCGCGGCTGAGCTCAACCTCGACCCCGAGCCTGGGCAGCTCGCGCTCGAAGAAAGCGATCGTGCCGCCGTAGTCCTCCTTGCCCGGGACCAGGCGGGCGTAGCGGAACTGGCCGCCGAGCTCCTCCGCGGCCTCGAACAGCCGCACCCCGGCCCCGAGCCGGGCCAACGATCGCGCTGCCTCGAGCCCGGCCGGACCGCCGCCGATCACCGCGAAGCGACCGCTCGCCGACTCGGGCCGACCCGCGTAGCGCGAAATCCCCCCCCGGGGGAGCGGGAACTCGCGCTCGTGCCCCGCCCGCGGGTTCACCAGGCACGAGACGTGGCCGTCGACCAGCGAGCGGTCGATGCAGGCCTGGTTGCAGGCGATGCAGACGTCGAGCGCCCCCCCGTCCCGGCCGCGGGCGACCAGCTCGGGGTCGGCCAGGAACGGCCGCGACATCGAGATCAGGTCGACGTCCTCCTGCGCCAGCAGCGCCGCCGCCTGCTCGAGCCGGTTGACCCGGTTGCCGGCGATCACCGCCACCCCGGCGCCGACGGCGCGCTTGATCGCGCTCGCCCACGGCACCCATGCCCCCGGCGGCACCGGGCCCTGGACCGTCGGCACCGGCGATTCGTGCCAGCCGACGCCGACGTTGAGCGCGTCGACCCCGGCCGCCGCCAGCGCCTCGGCGAAGGCCAGCACCTCGGGCAGCTCGCGCCCGCCCGGCATCAGCTCCGCCCCGGTCAGCCGGAAGATCAGCGGGAACTCGGGACCGACTGCGGCCCGCACCGCCGCGGCCAGCTCGAGCCCGAACCGCAGCCGCCGCTCGGCGTCGCCGCCCCACTCGTCGTCGCGCCGGTTGGTCAGCGGTGAGAGGAACTGGTCGACCAGGTAGCCCTCCGAGCCCATCACCTCGACCGCGTCGAAGCCGAGCTCGACCGCCCGCGCCGCCGCCCGGCCGAAGTCCGCAACCGCCGCCCACACCTCCTCGCCCGACAGCTCCCGCGGGACCGCCCGCGAGACCCGGCTCGCGACCGCCGACGGCGCCACCGGCTGCAGCCCGAAGCCCTCGCCGCTGGCGTAGCGCCCGGCGTGGAAGAGCTGCAGCGCGATCGCCGCGCCCGTGCCCCGCACCGACGCCGCCACCCGCTCCAGGGCCGCCGCCCCGGCGTCCTCGCCCACCAGGCCGTATCCGGGCCCCGCCGCCCCCTCGCGCGAGACCGCCCAGCCGCCGGTGACGATCAGCCCCGCCCCGCCCAGCGCCCGCTCGCGGTAGAAGGCGGCCAGCTGCTCGCCGGCGTCGGGCTCGGCCTCGGTCCCCATGTGCATCGCCCCCATCACGATCCGGTGGGGGAGCTGAAGCGAGCCGACCGCGGTCGGCTTCAGCGCCGCGCTGAGGTTGCCCGGCTCAGCCATCCGACGCGGCGCTCGCCGCGTCGCCCGACGAGCGCCCGGGCAGCCGCAGCGGCCCCGTCGCGTCCTCGAAGAAGGGCGGCGAGACGATGCTGAGGCCGCCGTCGACGACGAGCGTCTGCCCGGTCACGTACTCGGAGCGCGGTTCGAGCAGGAACTCGACGCAGCTGGCGACCTCCTCGACGGTGCCGGGGCGCGCTTTCGGGACCTTCGGCAGGACGTCGCGCTCCATCGAGGGCATGCCCTCGACGCCGTAGAAGTAGGCGAGCGAGTCGGAGTCGATCAGGCCGCCGTTGACGGCGTTGACGTTGATCCCCAGGGGCGCCCACTCGAGCGCCATGTAGCGGACCCAGGCCTCGACCGCGGCCTTGGCGGCGCCGAGGTTGGCGTAGGTCGGGTAGGCGCGGATCGAGCCGTAGCTGGAGAGGACGACGATCCGCCCGCCCTCGTCCATCAGCTCGACCGCCTGCTGGGCGCCGAGGACGAAGGCGCGGACGTTCATCGCGTAGGAGCGGTCGAGGTTGTGGACGCCGAGCTCGGAGATCGACTTGAAGGAGCTGGCGGCGGCGTTGGAGACGAAGTAATCGAGGCGGCCGAACTCCTCACGGGCGGCGTCGAAGAGGGAGGCGATCTGCTCGGGGTCCTCGATGTCGGCGGCGACCGCGATGCCCTTGCCGCCGGCCTCCTCGACCAGGCCGACGACCTCCGCCGCGAGCTCCTGGTTGCGCTTGTAGTTGACGACCACCGAGCCGCCCTGGGCCGCCAGCGCCAGGGCCAGGGTGCGGCCGATCCCGCGCGAGGAGCCGGTGATCAGCGCGACCTTGCCGGCCGCGTAGCCCGCTTCGGCCATCAGGCGCCGCCGGTGCGGTCGCCGGCGTCGCCGTGGTAGGGGGCGAAGACCTCGCGGGCGATGATCGTCTTCTGGATCTCGTTGGTGCCCTCCTCGAAGCGCTGGGCGCGGGCGTCGCGGTAGACCCGCTCGATCGGCGAGGAGGCCCAGAAGCCGATCCCGCCGTGGGCCTGCAGGGCCTTGTCGGTGACCCGGGTCAGCATCTCCACGGCGGTCAGCTTCGACATCGAGGAGAGCACCGCCGCCTCGGGGTCGCCGGCCTCCCAGCGCCGCGCCGCGTGCAGGACCAGCTGCCGCGACGCTTCGATGTCCGCCGCGTTCTCGGCCAGGGCGAAGGAGATCGCCTGCCGCTGCGAGAGTGGTTTGCCGAAGGTGACCCGCTTGGTCGCGTGCGCCGCCGCCAGCTCCTGCGCCCGCCGCGCCAGCCCGACGCAGGTCATCGCCACCGCGATCCGGCTCGGGGTGAGGAAGCCGCCGAACGCCACCTGCAGCCCCGCGCCCTCCTCGCCGAGCCGGTCGCTCACCGGGACCGGCGCCCGCTCGAAGACGAGGTGGGCGTGGTCGGTGCCCCGCACCCCGAGCGACTCGCCCATGTCCTCGACCCGGACCCCCGGGGTCTCGCGGTCGATCAGCAGCGCCACCGTCCCTTCGGCCCCGCTCGTCCCCGCCAGCCGCGCGAACAGCAGCCAGCGGTCGCAGCTGACCCCGAAGGTGATCAGGTGCTTCTCGCCGGAGAGGTAGTAGGTGTCGCCCTCGCGCTCGACCTCGGAGCGGATGTCGGCGCCGGAGCCGGCGGTCGGCTCGGTCAGGGTGAAGGCGACGGTCAGCGCGCCGGTCACCGCCGGCAGCACGTAGCGCTCGCGCTGCTCCTCGGTCGCGAACTGGTCGACCGAGCGCCAGACTCCGTTGGCGACGTGGACGATCATCCGCAGCGAGGCGTGCGACATCGCGAACAGCTCGAGCAGCTCGAGGTAGCGCGAGAAGGCGATCCCCCGGCCGCCGTACTCGATCGGCCCGGCCAGCGAGAGGTAGCCGCGCTCGTAGAGCTCGGCTCGCAGCTCGGGCGGCACCGCCCGCTCGCGCTCGATCCGCTCGGTCCAGGCCTCGCCCTCGTTGGCGACGTAGGCGGCGATCTCCGCCTTCAGCGCGGCGAAGGCCTCCTCATCGAGGGACTCCGGGGAGGAAATTGGTGCCTGGTTCAAACTCGCTCTCTCCTTCTGGGACTGGGGACGGCTGAGGTCTAACCGCGGCTCGGCGCCTCGGCGCCGGCCGGCTCCTCCGCGCGCAGCTCGCGGGCGCGCTCGCGGAGGACGAACTTCTGGATCTTGCCACTGGGGGTGCGGGGCATCGCCTCGATCTCAACCACCCGCTCGGGCCAGTAGTGGCGCGAGACCTCGCGCCCGTCGAGGAACTCCCGCACCGCTGCGAGGTCGAGGTCGCCGCCGTTGGCCGAGCCGTCGCGGACGACGAAGGCGCAGGCGCGCTCGCCGAGCCGTTCGTCCGGCATCGCCACGATCGCCACCTCGGCGACCAGCGGGTGCTCGTGCAGGAGCTGCTCGATCTCCGCCACCGGCACCTTCTCGCCGCCCCGGTTGACGACGTCCCGCACCCGCCCGGTGATCCGCAGGTAGCCGTCGGCGTCGATCGTCGCCAGGTCGCCGGTTCGGTACCAGCCGTCGGCGGTCATCGCGGCCGCGGTCAGGTCGGGACGGTCGAGGTAGCCCTCGAAGAGGCAGCGGCTGGTCACCTCGTAGTTGCCCTCGGTCCCGGGCGGCAGCGGCACGCCCTCGTCGTCGACGATCCGGATCCGGGTCCCGGCGAGAGCACGGCCGTCGGTTCCCCAGACCTTCTCCGGGTCGTCGCCCGGCGCGGCCAGCGCCCCGAGGCAGGACTCGGTCGAGCCCCAGGCCCCGCAAACCGCGGCCGCCAGGGTCTCGGTCGCGCGCTGGGCCAGCGTCCGCGGCACCGCGGCGCCGGTGACGACGAAGATCCGCAGCGCCGGCGGCGCCTCCTCCCCCTCCTCGACGACCCGCACCAGGTCGGCCAGGAACGGCGTCGCCGCCTGGATGAAGGTGCCCTCCCACTCGCGCAGGGCGCGGGCGCCGCGCTCGGCGTCCCAGGCGTCCTGCAGGATCTGGGTCGAGCCGAGCGCGAAGCTCAGCCACATCCCGTAGAGCAGCCCGGTCTGGTGGGCGAGCGGGGTGGGGATGAAGATGTTGTCGTCGCGGCCGAGCCCGAGGTGCTCCACCTCCATCATCGCCGCCCGGGTGAGGGCGTCGTAGCGGTGCAGGACGCCTTTCGGCTCGCCCGAGGTGCCGGAGGTGAAGAAGAGCTGGGCCAGCGCCGTCGATGCCGGCTTGCGGGCGGCGACCGCCGCCCGGTCGACCGTGACCGCCTCCAGCGCCGCGGCGAAGTGGTGCCACTCGACGCCGCCGTCGCTCGGCAGCACCGGCGGCGCGCCGTCGGGGTCGGAGCCGACGACGAGGACGTGCTCGAGCGCCAGCTCGGTGCTGGCGCCGGCGGCGCCGTCCCCCTCGCCGCCGCGCCCGGCCAGCATCCGCGCCGTCTCCGCCAGGTGGTTGCGGTTGCGGAAGCGGTCGGCGACGACCAGGATCCGCGCCCGCGCCCGGCCCGCCATCTGCGAGATCTCGCGCTCGCGGAAGATCGGCATCAGCGCGCAGCAAACGGCGCCGACCTTCATCGCGCCGAGGGTGAGGGCGACGAACTCGCGCCAGTTCGGCAGCTGGTAGGCGACGGTCTCGCCCGGCTCCACTCCGAGCTCGAGCAGCAGCGCCGCGACCCGGTCGGCTTCGCGCTCGAGCTCGGCCCAGGTCCAGGTCCGGGTCGGCTGGCCGGCGCGGACGTCGACCACCGCCGTCTTCGCCGGCCGCTCGGCGACCCAGCGGCTGACCCAGTCGACGATCGGGATCTCCGCCGCTTGGTCGATCGCCACCGACTCGACCACGCGTTGGCCGGAGCCGGCGCTGGCCGGGGCCGGCACACCCTCGCGCGCCGGTTCGCGATCGTCCTCGACGCTGAGGTCGAGCCCGATCGCCCGCATGTCGTCGAGGAAGGAGGGATAGGAGATCCGGTAGGCGTGCGGGTAGGTCAGCGAGCTCTCGCCGCGGGCCCGCGAGGCGGCGATCGTCAGCGCCATGTGGACCCGGTGGTCGTTGAAGCTGGAGAGCGGCGACCCGCACAGCTCGCCCTCGATCCCTCGCACCACCAGCTCGCCGTCGACCACCTCGACGTCGCCGCCCATCCGGTTCAGCTGCAGCATCGAGACGACCCGGTCGGACTCCTTCAGCCGCACGTGCTCGACGTTGTGGAAGACGGTCTCGCCGTCGGCGAACTGGCCCATCGCCGCCAGCACCGGCAGCATGTCCGGCATCGGCCGGCAGTCGACCTCGACCCCGCGCAGCCGGATCCCGTCGTGGCGGACGTGGACGCGACCGCGCTCGTCCAGCTCCAGCGGCAGCCCCATCTCGGCGACGACGTCGATGAAGTGCGCCTCGGGGTGGTCGAGGTTGGCCGAGCTGGTCTCGGTCAGCCCGGGGAAGGCGACGTCCGAGGGGTGCAGCGCCGTGGCCGCCAGCCCGAAGGCGGCGGAGCCGATGTCGGGCGGCAGCGTCACCTCGGTCGGCCGCGCCTCCTGGCCGCCGGCGATCTCGAATCGGCGCCAGTCGTCCGCGACGTCGACCTCGAGGCCGAAGTCGCGCATCATCTCGACCGTCAGCTCGACGTAGGGCTGCTCGTTGAGCTCGCCCTCGACCTCGACCACGGTCGGCCCGGTGGCGAAGGGGGCGACGATCAGCAGCCCCGAGATCCACTGCGAGAGGGTGCCGGCGATCCGCACCGTGCCGCCGCTCGGCCGCCGCGGCTGGATCGTGATCGGCGGCGTCGCGTTGGTCGCGGCGAGGTCGACCCCGAGCTCGCCGAGGGCGTCGAGCAGCGGCCCGACCGGGCGCCGCTGGAAGTACTTCTGGCCGCTGATCGTGACCGCCCGGTCGGCCAGCGAGGCAAGGCCGATCATGAAGTAGAGGGTGGTGCCCGAGGAGCCGACCGAGACCTCCTCGCGGACCGGCCGGTAGGGGCCGCCGTGGACGAGGAAGCCCTCCCCGGTCGGTTCGACGCCGGTGCCGAGCCCGGTCAGGACGTCGATCGTCGAGCGCACGTGGCGGGCGGCGGTGCGGCCGACGATCCGCGTCGTTCCCGGCGCCAGCGAAGCGAGGATCAGCGCGCGGTGCGCGTGGTACTTGGAGCTCGGAACGGGGATCGCGCCTTGGAGACGGGATTTTGTCTCCCGGACGTAGAGATGCACAGACCGAACCGTATAAGGAGCGGCAGCCGGCAGCCACCACGTAATCCCGCTCCGACCGTTCCAGTACCCCCGATCAGAGGGGTTCGAGGCCCGTTTGGCGGGCGCCGGGACGGGCGCGGGGAGCCGAATCGCGATAATCGCCGCCGATGAGCGTGGCTCTGGGGGCAGTGAAACGTGGTCTTGCGCGGTGAGTGACGGGCGCGACCCGGTCGTGACCGGGCTCGGAGCGCTGACCCCGCTCGGCCTCGACGCACCCTCGACCTGGCGCGGGCTGCTGGCCGGCGAGTCCGGGGTCGGCCCGATCACCCATTTCGACGCCAGCGCGCTGCCGACCCGGATCGCCGGCGAGGTCAAGGGCTTCGACCCGGTCGCCCACCTCGGCGGCAAGCGGGCGCACCGGACCGCGCGCTTCTCGCAGCTGGCGATCGTCGCCGCCCGGGAGGCGGCCGCCGACGCCGGGCTCGACCTCGAGGCGGTGGCGGAGCGGGCCGGCGTCACCTACGGCTGCGCGGTGGCGGGGACGCCGGAGACCGAACGCAACGTCCAGGCCCTGCTCGAGGACGGGCCGAAGGCGGTCAGCCCCTTCTTCGTCGCCTCGACGATCCCCAACATGGCCGCCTGCGAGGTCGCGATCGACCTCGGCCTGCACGGCCCGGTCAACGCCAGTTCCCTCGCCTGCGCGACCGGGACCTACGCGCTGATGGAGGCGCGGCGGCTGATCCTCGCCGGCGAGGCCGACGTCGTCGTCGCCGGCGGCGGCGACGCCGGGATCAACCCGGCGATGTTCTCCGGCCTCTCCAACATGGGGCCGCTCTCGGAGCGCAACGACGATCCCGCCGGCGCCAGCCGCCCCTTCGACGCCGACCGCGACGGCTTCGTCTTCGGCGAGGGCTCGGTGGCGATGGTGGTCGAGTCGGCGGCGCACGCCGAGGCTCGCGGCGCGGTGCCCTACGGCCGGGTGGCCGGCGCCGCCCTCACCGCCGACGCCTTCCACATGACCGCCCCCGAGCCGAGTGGTCGCTACGCGGCGCTGGCGATCGAGACGGCGCTGGTGCGGGCCGGGATCGCCCCGGCGGAGCTCGGCTACGTCTGCGCCCACGGCACCGGCACCCGCGCCAACGACAGCGCCGAGGCGAAAGCGATCCGCGACGTACTCGGCGAGGCGACGGACGCGGTCCCGGTCAGCTCGCCGAAGTCGATGGTCGGCCACCTGATCGGCGCCGCCGGCTCGCTGGCGGCGATGGTCTGCCTGCTCTCGATCCGCGACGGGGTGGTGCCGCCGACGATCAACCTCGACAACCCGGACCCCGACTGCGACCTCGACCACGTCGCCAACCTCGCCCGCGAGGTGCCGGTCCGCGCCGCGATCGCCAACGCCTTCGGCTTCGGCGGCCAGAACTGCGTGGTCGCGATTACTGCGGCGTAGCCGCGAGCGGCTCGGCGACCGCGCTCAGATGCCCCAGTAGTAGCTGCCGCCGGCGCGTTCGAGCACGCGGCGGTCGCGGACCAGGCGGCCGTTGTAGCGGAAGACGATCGTCATCCGGGTGAAGAGGCCGTGGCGGGCGCGCCGCGCCCGCACCGTCGCCCGGTGCTTGTGGAAGCTGCCGCCGGCACAGTCGGGCCGGCAGTCGTTGATCCAGGCGAAGCCGCGGCCGAAGGCGGCGCTCCGGGTCCAGCTGCGCCAGTCGATGCCGCCGCGGCCGAGGTGGCGCGGCGAGGTGGTGCGGCCGCCGAGGTAGCCGGTCCCGTCGCCGGTGAAGGAGACGGTCGGGGGCCGCACCTGCAGCTCGTGCCCGGGTTCCTGGGTCGCGAGCCGGGGCAGTGCGGGGCCGGCGGCGGCGGGGCCGGCGGTCAGCGCCGCGATCGAGGTCAGGAGCGCCAGCGAGGCGAGGAGCGTGCGGCCCGGAAGCACCAGGCGATGGTAGCCGCGCCAGCGCTCCAGAGCCAGTTCAGAGCGCGCGCCGGTAGACCCGGTACTTCTTGACCACGCGGCCGTTCATCGCTTCCAGCCCCGAGTTCATCGCGTGGTTGGTCTCGAGGATGAAGCCCGCCTCGCCGTGTTTGAGCGGCGTCCGCGCCGCCGCTTCGAAGTGTTCGACGTAGAGCAGTGCCGCGACCCCCGTGTGCTGCCACTCGGGCTTGACCCCGAGGAAGCCGACCCGGAGCCGGTCGGTGGTCCTGTTGCGGCGCAGGAAGCGCCACCAGCCGAGCGGCAGCAGTTTGCCGCCCATCCGGCGCTGGACCTGGTTGGCATCCATCACCGTGATCGCCATCGCGATCGTCTCGCCGTCCTTTTCGGCGACCATGAACCATTCCGGGCTGAAGACCAGCTGCAGGTCGAGCGCGTAGGCGTCGAGATCCTTCTTCGAGTAGGGGACGAAGCCCCAGTTCTCCGACCAGGCCGAGTTGTAGACGTCGGCGAAGCGGTCCATGTCGGCGCGCAGGCTGCGCCGGGTCATTTTGCGGACGGTGATGCCGTACTTGCTGCGGCAGCGCTCGGCGAGCTTCTCGATGATCGGCTTCATCTGCGCCCGATCGTCGATCGAGAGGTCCCAGGAGAGCAGGTCCATCGCCTTCTCCAGGCCGGCCGCCTCGCAGGCCTGCTGGTAGCGGGGCGGGTGCCAGTTCTGGCGGATCAGCGGTTCCAGCTCGAAGCCCTCGATCAGGATCCCGCCCTCCTCGTTCAGCGAGAAGTCCATCGGGCCCAGCATCTCGGTGCAGCCGCGCGCCCGCAGCCAGTTCTCGGCGGTCTCGAGCAGGGCCGCGAGGATCGCCGGGTCGTCCTCGAACTCGAGGAAGCCGAACATCCCGGTCCGGCTCTGGTGGAAGCGGTTGTAGGCGAAGTCGATCTGGGCGGTGATGCGGCCGACCACGCGGCCGTCGCGGCGGGCGACGAAGTACTCGGCCTCGCCGTGGCTGAAGTAGGCGTTGAGGCGACGGTTGAGGAAGAGCCGGCGCTCCAGCTTCAGCTGCGGCACCCAGGGCGTGCCCGCGTGGAGGCGGTAGGGAAGGTCGAGGAATTCGCCGATCTCGCGGCGGTTGCGCGCGGTCCCGATCTCGATTGCCACGGCCGGCACCCTACCCGGCGGATATAAGTGCGCTGTGGCAGCGCCGGATCCAGGCACCGAAGGGCTCGCCGCCTACGCCGCCGCCCGTGGGCTCGAGCTGGTCGAGGGAGCGCGGCTGCCGCGGAGGACGCCGCTGCTGGCCGAGGGCGAGCTGCGCAGCGTCGACGCCGTCGCCAGCGGCTGGCTCGCGACCTACGTCGAAGCGACGCTGGCGGTGGTGACCCGGGACGGGGGCCGCTTCACGGTCGCCGTCACCCATGTGCCGAAGGCGAAGCGCTTCGTCCCCTGGCTGCTCTGCCACCGGACCGAGGACGAGCACCTGCTCGGCCGCGCCTTCGAAGGGCTCGTCCACGGCGCCGACCGGGTCGACCTCGGCAGCGCCGAGCTCGACGCCCACTACCGGATCTACGCCGACCGCGAGCGCGACGACGTCTGGCTGCACGAGCTGTTCTCGCCCGCCTTCGTCGTCTACCTGATCGAGCGCGCGCCGACCGGATTCGCCTTCGAGTACGTCGAGGGGACGCTCTGCGTCAGCCTGCTCGGGAGCCGTACCTTGGCCGAGGACCTCGACGGGCTCCGCGACGCGACGGTCGAGCTGGTCGGCAAGCTGCGGGCCGAGATCCGCGAGCGCCTCGGCGAGGCCAAGGGCCGCTCCGCTCCGACCCCGCCCGGATACCCGGAGCCCGAGCCGTGACCCCGCCGCCGCGGCACCCCCGAACGGGATCGGTCATCCGGCCATAGGCCCGGTAGCATCGCCGCCGATGACGACCTGCGTGGTTACCGGCGGCGCCGGCTTTCTCGGCTCCCACCTCTGCGAGCACCTGCTCGGCAAGGGCCACCGGGTGATCTGCGTCGACAACCTCGAGACCGGCTCGCTGGAGAACATCGAGCACATCCGCGACGATCGGTTCGAGTTCCGCAACATCGACATCACCGAGCGGGTCGACATCCCCGAGCCGCTCGACTTCGTCTACCACCTCGCCTCGCCGGCCAGCCCGATCGACTACCTGCGGCTGCCGTTGCACACGCTCAAGGTCGGCTCGCACGGCACCCATCACATGCTCGGCGTCGCCAAGTTCAAGCGCGCCCGCTTCCTGATCGCCTCGACCAGCGAGGTCTACGGCGACCCGGAGGTCCACCCGCAGCGCGAGGACTACTGGGGCCACGTCAACCCGATCGGCCCGCGCGGCGTCTACGACGAGGCGAAGCGCTACGCCGAGGCGCTGACGATGGCCTACCACCGCCAGCAGGGCGTCGACACCGCGATCGTCCGCATCTTCAACACCTACGGCCCGCGGATGCGCGCCCGCGACGGCCGCGCGATCCCCACCTTCCTGCGCCAGGCGCTCGAGGACCGGCCGCTGACCGTGTTCGGCGACGGCAGCCAGACCCGCAGCTTCTGCTACGTCGACGACCTGATCCGCGGCATCGTCGCCCTCGCCGAGTCCGACGTCCACATCCCGGTCAACATCGGCAACCCAACCGAGTTCACCCTGCTCGAACTGGCCGAAGCGGTGATCGAGGTGACCGGGTCGAAGTCGGAGATCGTCTACGAGGCGCTCCCCACCGACGACCCCAAGCAGCGCCGCCCCGACATCGGCCGGGCCAGCGAGCTGCTCGGCTGGGAACCGACCGTGCAGCTGCTCGAGGGCCTGCGCCGGACGATCGACCAGGCTGGCCGCGAGCGCCTGATCGGCGCCGGAGCGTAGTCCCCCGCGGCCACGAAAAAAGGGCGGCCCGGAGGCCGCCCTTTGTGCTCGTATCGCCTGCAGCCCTACTGAGACTGCCCCGAGAACGAGACCGTTCCGAGAATGTTGCCCGAGGCGATTTCGTTTTCTTTGGCGATTTTCGCCGCCAGTTCTTTGCCTTCGGCTTCTTTGCCTTCGGCTTTTTTCACTTCGGCGACGTAGCCGGCGTAGACCTTGACGAAGCCGTTCAGCACTTCGGCGCTGACCGGCTGCAGGACCGCCGAGCTGTTCTGAATCGCGACGGACCGGGTGTTCGGATCGGCGATCACTCCGCCGATCGTCACGTCCGCGACCGAACTGCGCCCCAGGGCTCCGAGGTTCAGTTCTTTGCTCGCGTTCGAGGTCGCGCTGACTTCGACCGTGAGCGTTTTCGCCTGGAGGTCGTACCAGATCCCGCCGAGGGTGATTTCGGTGGTGATGAATTCAGTTGCCGATTTCGGGAGTTTCTGGACGAGTTTCAGACCACCAGCGGAAATGATCGTCCCCGAGGTCCCGAGCGGGCTGAAGGTGCCGCCGGTCACCGGCGAGGTGTAGGTCGTGCCGCTGGCCGTGGTCCCGGTCAGCACCTGGACTTCGGTTTTGACGTTGGTGAGCTTGGTCGCCAGCGCCGAGTCGAGCGAGATCGCCAGGCTGCCGGTCGGCAGCAGGGTCACCGCGCTCGGCTGGTCTTCCGAGGCCGACTTGCCGATCAGCTTGTTCTTGAGGAACGGCTTCGGCTTGCCCTTGGCGAAGCCGAGCGCCTTGTTCAGCTTGGTCGCCGCGGCGTTGGTCAGCTGCAGCTTCTTGAGGTTGACCTTCACCCCGAAGCCGGCGCGCGAGAAGCTCAGCCCGCTGGTTTTCGCCAGCTTGACCTTCTTGCCACCGATCTTGCCTTCGAGCGAGCTCTTGCCCGTGTTGAGGACGAGGCCCTTCACCGTCGCGCTCTTCTTGCCGGCCTTGAACTTGAGGCCGCCGCCGAGGGTGAGGGTGCCGAGGCCGTTGGTCGGGTCCATTTCGCCGCCGGTGACCTTGAAGGTGGCCTTCTGGCCCTTCAGCTTGGCGGGGGAGACCTTCTGGATCTTGATCCCGAAGGTCTTCAGGTACTTGGTCCAACCGTTGTTGAGGGTGACCGTGGTCGATCCGCTCGCAACCGGGTCGGGCGCGGCGGAGGCGAAGGGGGCGAACGCCAGCAGCGCCAGCAGCGCGGTGGCCACGATCGTGACCGGCAGCATCTTCCCCCTAGCCGAGCGTGGCTGGGTTACGTCGTGCATATGGATGTTTCGAAACATCC
>JAFDWC010000047.1 GCA_018268655.1 Actinomycetota bacterium | reverse complement strand
TCGGACGGCCGCTGCACTCGCCAGCGAAAAACCCAGCAAGCGGGGGGAGGCACCCCGTCCCCTTTGGCGGTTTCTAGGGTCGGGGGTTGCGGGGGATGGGCGGTGGGGGTGCGGCGAATGGGCGGTGGGGCTGCGACAGACGGGCGTGCTGTCCGCCATATCGGCCGCTGGCGCTGCGCCCGACAGGCCGCTGCTTCCAGTCCCGATCAGTCGTCCAGCGCGTACACGTCCCGCGCCTTCTGCTCCGAGATCAGACCGTCCTCGAGATCGTGCCGCACCGCCTCCCGCGAACGCTGGCGGGGATCCCCGAAGCCGCCGCTGCCGGCGCAGCGGAAGCTGACCACGTCACCCTCCTCGAAGGTGAAGGCCCCCTTCGACTCGAGCTTCTCCTCGCCGCCGGAGCCGGAGATCAGGACCGTTTCGCCGAGCTTTCCGTCCTCGCCGCCGTGCAGGCCGTACGGGGCGAAGCGCTGCCGGTCGGTCAGGTTGGAGAGCTTGATCCCCTCGGTCAGCATGCGGATGTCCTTGCGCAGGGAGAGGCCGCCGCGCTGCTCGCCGGCGCCGCCCGAGTCGGTGATGAACTCGAAGCGCTCGACCAGGATCGGGTACTGCGCCTCCTGGATCTCGATCGGCACGTTCTCGCAGCTGAAGACCGGCGACATCGCGTCGACGCCGTCGCGGTGGGCGCGGCCGCCGACGCCGCCGATGATGAAGTCGTAGAGGATGAACGGCTCGCCGCTGGCGTGGGTGCCGGCGAAGATCGGGTTCACCCACTGGCCGCTGGCGGCGTGCACCAGCTCGGGCACCGCCTGCGCGAGAGCCCCGAAGAGGAGCTCGACGATGCGCTGGTTGAGGCAGGCGCGGCCGCCCACCGCAATCGGCTCTTTCGCGTTGAGGAAGCAGGCGTCCGGAGCGGAGATGCTGACCGGCCGCAGCTGTCCCGAGTTCTGCGGGATCGTTTCCCTGGTGGTGATCGCCTTGGTCACCCAGTAGCAGTAGGAACGGGTGTAGCTGAGGGTGCTGTTCAGCCCCGACTGGGTCTGCGGACCGGTCCCGGTGAAGTCGAAGTGGATCTCGGAGCCGGAGATCGTCACCGTCACCTCCATCCGCACCGGGTCGGAGCCGGGGCCGGTGTCGTCGAGGTGGTCGACGAAGTTGTAGGAGCCGTCGGGCATCTTCTCGATCAGCTCCCGGACGGCGCGCTCGGAGCTGTCGAGGAAGGAGTCGGCGACGGCGTCGACGGTCTCGGCCCCGTACCGTTCGTAGACCTCCGCCAGCTTCTTGGCGCCGACGTAGAGGGCGCTGCGCTGGGCCCGGATGTCGCCCAGCACCTGGTCGGGAACGCGGACGTTGGCGGCGATGATCCGCAGCACCTCCTGGTTCGGGCCGTCGGCCGAGAAGAGCCGGGTGGGCAGCAGGCGCAACCCCTCCTGGATACTTTCCGTGACCCCGGCGACCGCCTGGCTCCCGGCCAGCATGCCGCCGATGTCGGTGACGTGGATCGTCGCGCAGACGTAGCCGACGATCGTCTCGCCGACGTGGACCGGGCTGAGGGCGAAGACGTCCGGCAGGTGGCCGGCGCCGAGGTGCGGGTCGTTGAGGACGACGACGTCGCCGGGCGCGAGGTCCTCGGCGTCGTAGTACTGCAGCATATTGGTGACCGAGCTCGGCATCGAGCCGAGGTGGGCCGGGCTGCGGTCGGCCTGGGCGATCAGTTCGCCACGGGCGTTGAACAGTGCGGTCGAGAAGTCACCGCCCTCCCTGACCTGATCGGAGTACGCGGTGTGGGAGAGGGCGGTCGCCATCTCCTCGGCGATCGCCGTCAGCTTGCCCCAGATGATCGCGACGGTGAGGCTGTCAGGCGCCATCGCTGCCTCCGTTGGTGATGATTATCGAACCGTGTCGATCGATCGACACCTCGTCGTCCGGGAGGACGACGGTGGTGGTGTGCTCCTCCTCGATCAACGCCGGCCCGGAGATCCGCTGCCCGGGGACCAGCTCCGGGCGCCCGTAGACGGGGGTCTCGACCAATCCGCCTTCGGGGAAGTAGGCGTCGCGCCTGCTCTTCAGCGGCGGCTCGCCCGCGGCCGGGTCGGCGGCGGCGGCGGCGCCGTCCGCGTCGGCACGCCTGCGCAGCAGCGAGAGGTACCAGGTGACCGCCTCGACCGGCAGCTCGTCCTTGTAACCGTAGGTGCGGGCGTAGAGGTCGAAGAAGGCCTCCCGCATCCCGTCGAGGTCGTCCGCCGCGCCCTCGATCGGCACCTCGAGCTCGTAGCCCTGGCCGGCGTAGCGCATCCCGACCCCGCGGATGACGGAGAGGCCGGCCTCGTCCCAGACGCCCGCGACCAGCGCCCGCGCTTCCTGCTCGAGCGTCGCGAAGATCGAGGCCGCCCGCTCGGCCGCGTCGCCGTCGTCGAGGCTGAAGATCGCGGTCCGGGCGAGCTCGACCGATTGGTTGCCCTCGAGCAGGCCGCGGGCGGAGCCGACGCCTGCCCCCTGCGGAACGATCACCCGCTTGATGCCGAGCGAGCGGCCGAGCCGCGAGGCGTGGGCCGGCCCGGCGCCGCCGGAGCAGACCATCGCGAAATCGCGTGGATCGAGGCCGCGGTCGATCGAGACCAGCCGCAGCGCGCGCTCCATTTCCAGCGTCGCCAGCTCGTGGATTCCCCAGGCGACCCGGATCCGCTCGAGGCCGAGCTCCTGGGCGAGGCCGTCGATCGCGGCCTCGGCCAGCTCCGGCTTCAGCTCGAGACTGCCGCCGGCGAAGTAGTCGGGGTTGAGGTAGCCGAGCACGAGGTTGGCGTCGGTCACCGTCGGCGAGGTGCCGCCGCGCCCGTAACAGGCGGGGCCGGGTTCGGAGCTGGCGCTCTCGGGGCCGACCTTGAGCACCCCCAGTTGAGCCTTGGCGATGCTGCCACCCCCGGTCCCGATCTCGACCAGCTCGATCGCCGGGATGTCGAGCGGCAGGCCGCTGCCCTTGCGCACCCCCTCCTCGCGCTCTAGCTCGAAGAAGCGGGAGATCGTCGGCCGGCCGTCGCGGATCACCGCCGCCTTGGCCGTGGTCCCGCCCATGTCGAAGGAGATCACCTCCGAGTGACCCGCCTGGCCGCCGTGGAAGGCGGCGGTGAGGGCGCCGGCGGCGGGGCCCGACTCGATCGTCCGCACCGGCCAGGTGACGACCTGCTCGGCGGGGGTGACGCCGCCGCTCGACTGCATCATCCAGAGCGGCGCCTCGAAGCCGATCTTCGGCAGGGTCGAGGTGAGGGTCCTGACGTAGGCGCCGAGGACCGGCGAGAGGTAGGCGTTGACCACGGTGGTGTTGGTGCGCTCGTACTCGCGGCCCTGCTGGGAGACCTCGGAGGAGATCGTGACCAGCAGGTCCGGGTGTTCCTCGAGCAGCAGCTCCCGGGTCCGCTGCTCGTCGACCGGCTCGGCGTAGCCGTGGATGTAGGCGACGGCGACGGAGTCGAACTCCCCCTCGCGCAGCTCGCGGGCGATCCGGCGCACCTGCTCCTCGTCGAGCTCGACGACGCTCGAGCCGTCGGCGCGGCGGCGCTGGGTCACCTCCCAGATCCGCGAGCGCGGGATCAGCGGCATCGCCTTTTCGATCTGCGGGTCATACATCCGGAACCGCATTGAGCGCTGGATGTGGAGCACGTCGCGGAACCCCATGGTGGTCAGGAGCGCGACCCGCGGGCCCTTGCGCTCGAGCACCGCGTTCGAGCCCAGCGTGGTGGCGTGGATCAGCTGCTCGACCTCGCCGCCGTCCACCCCGGACTTCTCGAGCAGTGCGGTGAGGCCCTGCTCGATCGCCCGTACCGGTTCGGTCGCCGAGGTCAGGCGCTTTTCGGTCTCGACCGTACCGTCAGGCCGGAGCAGGACGAAGTCGGTGAAGGTACCTCCGACGTCGAACCCCACCCGCAGCGACCCGTCCGCATGGCTCGTGGACATGGAAGATATCTGATCATATGTGTCAACTCGCTGATACACTCGCGGCCGATGTCGGAGGAGAAGCGCATCGAGTTCGGGCTGCGCCACCCTCCCTGCCGTCCGGTCGACGAGGTTGCCTCCTTTGCCCAGCGCGCGGAGGACGCCGGCTTCGACATGGCCTGGTTCCCGGACTCCCAGTTTCTCTGGCGCGACGTCTGGATGACGATGGCGATCGCAGCCCGCAGCACCTCGCGAATCGGGCTGGGGACCGCTCTCACCAACTTCGAGACCCGCAGCGTCGCCACCACCGCGGCGGCGATCTCCACCTTCGAGGAGTTCGCCCCCCACCGCCTCCGGGTCGGGATCGGCACCGGCGACAGCGCCGTCAAGACGCTCGGCCTCAACCCGACCAAGCTGACCCGGATGCGTGAGGAAATGGACCGCCTGCGCAAGCTGGTGCGGGGCGAGCCGGTCACCTTCGGCGGTACCAGCGGGCCCTACGCCAACCGCCTGATGCGGGTCAAGGTCGCGCCGGGGTACGAGGTGCCGCTGTACATGGGGGCGACTGGGCCGAAGGCCCTCACCCTCGCCGGCGCCATCGCCGACGGCGTGATCATCCTCTCCGGGGCCTCGCCGGAGCTGATCGAGCGCTCGATCGGCCACGTCCGCAGGGGCGCCGAGGAGGCGGGGCGGGACTTCGGCGAGCTCGACATCGTCCTCGCCGCCCACACCGCGATCACCCGCGACGAGGCCGAAGCGGCGCAGCTGGTGAAGCCGATGGTCGTCGCCTCGACTCAGCTCGGTGCCGGTGCCGCACTGCGCGAGATCGGGATCGAGATCGAAGTCCCGCCGGTCGCCGACGGCGTCTACCCGGACATGACCCACGCCGAGGACTGGGACCTCGCGGTCGAACGCGCCCAGGAGTGGGTGAACGATGACCTCGGCCACCGCTACGCGACCCGCTACGCCCTCGCCGGCACCGCCGAGTCGGTCGCCGACCGGGTCGAGACGGCGGTCTCGCTCGGCATCACCGGCTTCTACATCCTCGGGCTCTCCTCCTACGAGCTGCCGGAGAGCGTGCTCGAGGCCTTCGGCTCGGAGGTCATCCCCCGGGTCCGCGGCGGCGCCGCGGGCTAGATCGCCTCGGCGGGCTCGCCCAGCACCGCCATCGCGGCGTCGAAGGAGGCCCGGTTGCTGGTCACCACCGGGACGCCGAAGCGCTGTTCCAGAACCGGCAGCGCCGCGGCCGTGCTGAGATTGGTGCAGGAGACGAAGAGCAGCTCGAACTCGGCGTCGCGGAGCGCCGCCTCGCTGAACTCGACCAGCTCCTCGACCCCCACCCTGGCGATCTCGCGGTTGATCCCGATCCCCATCCCGGCGGCAGCGGCGACGCGCCAACCTTCCGCCTCGCGGGCGGCGGCGAGGATCGAGGTCTGGTCGTCGGTGTAAGGGGTGATGATCGCCACGCTCTCGACCTGGTGAGCGCGCATCGCCGCGATCACCGCGCGGTTGGTCGAGACCACCGGCGCCTGCGCCAGGCCGGCCAGCCGGTCGATCAGTTCGCGCTCGCCGTCGGGACCGAGGCTGGCGCCGGCGCCGGTGCAGCAGAAGACGACGACGTCGGGTTCCAGAGTGGACAGTTCGTCGGCGGCACGGGGTGCGTACTCGGTGGCCAGCGCCAGGGCGTTCTCCACCGTCGCCTCGCGCATCAACATCCGGGCCGCGTGGACGAAAACACCCTCCGGCGCCCAGGAGTGAAAGTCGCGCTCAACCGACACGTTCGAGGACGGCGTCAACAGTCCGACTATCCGTTCCTCCCCGGTACCCATGGCAGGCCAGATTAGCACGGGTGGGTGGTATATATTCGTCGCCGATGAAGGTCACCTGGCACATGTTCGTTCACCCGGTGCACCAGGCGGCATACACCGACCGCATCGCCTCCTACGTGTCCTCGATCGCCGGCCCGGATGTGGAGTTCGAGTTCCTTGGGCTCGACCCACCCGACAGCGAGGTGCACCGAGTCTCCGAGCTGCGCACCGGCGCCCAGGTGGTGGCAAACCTGATCGAGGCGGAACGGCGCGGCGCCGACGTCTGCGTCATGGGTCACTTCCAGGACCCCTGCCTGTGGGAGGCGCGCGGCGCCCTCGACATTCCCGTGCTCGGGTTGGGCGAGACCTCGATGCTGTTCGCCTGCATGTACGGCCGCCGGGTCGGAGTGGTGACGATCTCGCCCAAGTTCATCCACTGGCACGAGGAGCAGATTCACCGTTACCACCTCGACGAGCGCATCACCGGCGTCGCCGCGATGGAGACCTCGGTCGAGCACTACGTGGCCGCCCTCGACGACCGCGCCGCCTACGAGGCGATCCGCGCCCAGTTCATCGACGCCGGGCGCGGCCTGGTCGCCGCCGGCGCCGAGGTGCTGATCCCCGCCGGCGGCCTCCCCGCGCTGCTGTTCCGCGAGGAGCGCGACTGGAAGGTCGACGGGGCAGCGGTCCTCAACCCGGTTCCGCTGGTCGCCAAGCAGGCCGAAGTCGCCGGCTCCCTGCGGGCGCTGAACGGCTTCACGACCAGCCGGCACTCGAGCTTCGAGCTCGCCACCGAGAGTGCCCGGGACGAGCTCGTCGAGCATTTCGGCGGCCACGCCGCGCCGGTCCGCCCGGCCGACGGCGACCGCGGCTGACACTCGCTCCCGGCGGGGCCGGGGTCCCTCAGCCCACCTGCTCCCGGGCGGGATAGCGTTGCGCCCACGGTCGCAGCTGCTCGAACTGGGCGGCGAGCGAGAGCAGCATCGCCTCCGAGCCGAGCCGGCCACCGAGCTGAACGCCGATCGGCAGCCCGTCGGCGGTCCACTCACAGGGCAAGGAGATGGCCGGCAGGCCCGAGGTGTTGAACTGGGGGGTGTACTGGATCACGTCGATCGAGTCGACCAGGCCCTCGGGGTAGGACCAGAAGTAACCCAACGGTTTCGGCGGCGAGACCATCACCGGGCTGAGAAGCACGTCGAAGTCGTTCCACCAGGAAGCCAGCCGGCGGGAGTACTCGTCCAGCCAGCTCAGGTCCCGGGTCAGGTCGGCGGCGGTCCGAGTGCGCCCGCGCGCGTCCCAGAACCGGGTCTCCGCGGCGAATTCCGCCCGACTCCCCGCCACTCCCCTGGCGTCATCCACCGCGACCGTGACACAGGCGCTGAGGGCGTCCGACCAGACCTCCCAGTAGCGCTCCTCGAAAAGCGCCCGCGGCCAGGCGTTCTCGACCTCGTGGCCGGCGTCGATGAAGACCTTGGCCGCCGTCTCCACAGCCGCGCTCACCACCGGGTCGGCCGGGTACTTGGGATGGGTCGAGGCGGTGACGAAGCCGATCCGCAGCGGCCCGGGGCGCTCGCCGAGGGCGGCGGCGAAGGATCCCGCGGCGGGCACCGGCAGCGCCGGCGTCGGCGGCTCGGCCGCGGCCATCACGTCGAGCATCGCGGCGCTGTCGCGGACGCTGCGGGTGAGCGCCCCGCTGGTGTTGTGGCCGAACATCCCGTTGCCCTGGCCGGGACCGTCGCTGACCCGGCCTCGGCTCGCCTTGAGGCCGACCAGGCCGCAATGGCAGGCGGGCATCCGGATCGAGCCGCCGCCGTCGCTGCCGTGGGCGACCGGGACCATGCCGGAGGCGACCGCGGCGCCGGCCCCGCCCGAGGAGCCCCCGGCCGAGCGATCGTGGCGCCACGGGTTGTGGGTCTCGCCGTAGGCCTCGTTGGAGGTGTCGCAGATCAGGCCGAACTCGGGGGTGTTGGTGCGTCCGAGCAGGATCAGGCCGGCGGCGCGGAAGCGCTCGACCAGGGCGCAGTCGGCGTCGCTGCGCAGGCCGGCTTCCTTCAGCGCCCTGCTGCCGGCGTGGGCGGGGTGCCCGGCGGCCGGGACGCCGAGGTCCTTGAGCAGCAGCGGCACGCCCCCGAACGGCCCCGAGCCTGGGCTCGCGGCCTCGGCCAGTGCCTGCTCGTAGCGGGTCCAGGTGACCGCGTTCAGCGCCGGATTGAGCGCCTCGATCCGGTCGATCGCGCTCTGCACCAGCTCGCCGGCGGAGACCTCACCGGAGGCGACCAGCCGCGCCTGCCCGACCGCGTCGAGCGTCGCCAGATCCCAGTCGGCCATCGCAGGCTCCTGGGTCAGGACTCAACTACCAGCTCGACCGGAACGTTGCCGCGGGTCGCGTTCGAGTAGGGGCAGACCTCGTGCGCCTGCTCGACCAGCTCCATCGCCTCGCCCGGCTCGAGCTCCGGCAGCTTCACCCTGAGCGTCACCTCGAGCGCGAAGCGGGACCTGCCCTGCCCCCGCACGAGGTCGACTTCGGCCGTCGTGCTCGACCCCTCGGTCGACTTCCCGGCGAGCTGGCCGACCCGGTTCAGCGCCGAGGTGAAGCAGGCCGCGTAGCCGGCGGCGAAGAGCTGCTCGGGGTTGGTGCCGTCGTCCGCGTTGCCGCCCAGCTCGGGTGGGATCGAGAGGGCGACGTCGAGGCGCCCGTCGGAGGTCCGGCTGGAGCCGCCGTCACGCCCCCCGTGGGTGGCGGTTGCCACCGCTTTGTAGAGAGATTTTCCCATTCGCCTCCCCCATATTCACCGTTTGATCAAATATCGTTGGATAGATTACCATCCGCTCAGTCCCGTCAGGCTCGGGCCACACCGGAATTGGAAGGAAGCAGATGACGAGCACCACGGAGGCCGCGCCGATCAGGCGGGGCTACGCCGACTCACCCCTCGGCCAGATTCATTTCGTCGAGACCGGATCGGGCGACCCGGTCCTCTTCCTGCACGAAACGCCGCGCTCATGGGACCAGTACCGGGACGTCCTCCCGATCGTCGGACGCCAGCGTCGCGCGCTCGCGATGGACACCCTCGGGTTCGGGGACTCGTGCTCGCCGCGCGAGGATCGCTCCCAGATCGAGGCCTACGCCGAGGGTGTGGTGTACCTGCTCGACGCGCTCGAGATCGACCGGGTCTCGCTG
The DNA here is from genome assembly GCA_018268655.1 of Actinomycetota bacterium. GTDB lineage: Bacteria > Actinomycetota > Thermoleophilia > Solirubrobacterales > 70-9 > VAYN01. The sequence continues at coordinate 10,847 of JAFDWC010000047.1, read as the reverse complement.
GTCGGCCACCACACGGGCGGTGTGGTGGCGATCGAGGTCGCGGCGGCCGAGGGCGACCGGATCGACAAGCTGATCGTCTCCTCGACCCCGCTCACCAACGCCGAGTTCGTCGAGGCCACCCGTGGCTTCAGCATCGACGTCACCGAGCGGAGCGAGGACGGTGCTCATCTCATGGACTTCTGGGGCCAGCGGGCGCCGCACTACCCCGACGAGGACAGAACCGAACTGCTCGACCGGTTCATGGTCGACGCGCTCCGCAGCGGGAAGCACGCGGCCGGCGGCCACGCGGCCTGTGCCGGATACGAGATGGAACCAAGGCTCGACCTGATCGTCGCCGAGTTCCACCTGATCCTCGGCGGCGCCGACGAGCACGCGCTGGAGCACAGCACGCCGTTCGTCGAGCGGGTCGGCCCGGCCAGCGTCCAGACCGTCGACGGCGGCCCGGTGCCGATGCCCGAGCACAAGCCGGAAGAGTTCGCGGCGGCCGTCGAACGGGCCCTGGAGCAGTGACAGCGATGCTTGCCGCGCGAGCCATCGGCTGGGGGCAGGACCCCGTCCTCGAGGAGATCCCGACGCCCGAGCCGGGCAGCGGCGAGACGCTGGTCGAAGTGGCGGCGGCGCCGTGCGTCCACTTCGACCTCTCGGTGATGTCGGGCAACTTCTTCGCCAACCCCGACCTCCCCTTCACCCCCGGGCACGAAGGGACCGGGAAGGTGGTCGAGTCGGCGACCCATGCGGCCGGAGCGGCCGTGCGTCTGCGCGCCGGCCCGGTCGGCCTCACCCGGGACGGCACCTGGGCTCAGTTCGTCGTCGTCCCCGACGGCGAACTGGAACCGCTATCGGCCGCAGCCGACCTGCAGCTCGCGGCTGCCTACCAGTCCCCCTGCGCCACCGCGCATGCCGCGCTGCGGCTCGTCGGCAACCTCCAGCCAGGTCAGTCAGTGGCCGTCACCGGCGGATCGGGATGCGTGGCCAGCGTCACGGCTCAGCTGGCGCTGAGGCTCGGCGCCAGCCGGGTCGTCGCCTTCCATCGCGATCCGGCTCAGCGCGACCTGATCCCGGCGGGGGTCGAGGCCGTCGTCTGGACCGGATCCGATTGCCTCGCTCCGTTCGAGGGCGAGGACGGCTTCGACCTGGTCGTCGAGGTGCTCGGCGGCGACGTCCTCGCCCAGTTCGCGACGCGCGCGACGAAACCGGGCGGGCTGGTGGCTGTCGTCGGCTACGCCGCCTCGGAGGACCTCTCGATCTACATCCCCGACCTGCTCCACGCCAACGTCACGATCTCGCCGGTGAACCTGATCCGCCTCGCCGATGCGATTCCTCCTTCCAGCGAGCTTCTGGCCGAAGTCGAACGCGGCGACCTCCACCTGCACACGCAGGCGTTCCCACTGACCGAGCTGCCGACGGCGCTCGAGATGCTGCGATCCGGGACCGCCGGCGGCCGCGTCGTTCTCACGCCCTGATAAGAGCGCCGCGGCCGGCCGGCGGGTGTCGTCTAACTCGCCGGCGATACAGGGTCAGGCGTGGTTCGCCTGAAGCGGGACAGGCTCGAGGAGATCCGTTCTTCGCTGCGGAATTTCTCGATCAGGACGGCGAGGATAAGGATCGTGCCGGTTACGACCTGCTGCCAGAAGGTCTGCACGCCGGAGACGGCGAGACCGTTCTGCAGGACGCCCAGGAACAGGACCCCGACCGCCGTCCCGGTCACACCGCCGGCTCCACCTTTGAAGCTGGTGCCTCCGATCAGGACGGCCGCCGTGGCTTCGAAGATCAGGGTTTCGCCGACCAGCGGGCTGGCCGCGCCGACCCGGGAGACCGTGATCACGCCACCGAGGGCGGAGAGCAGGCCGGTGATCGCGTAGACGATCATGATCGTCCGGCCGACGTTGATCCCGGAGAGACGGGCCGCGTCGGCGTTGCCGCCGACGGCATAGACGTCTCTGCCGAAATAGGTGCTTCGAAGGACGTATAGGGACAACGCCAGGACGACGATCATCACCCAGACCGGATACGGAACGGCGAGGAACTTGTTGAAGGCGAAGCCTTCGAGGAACGGCGAGATGATCTGTTCGGTTTTGGTGTTCGACCAGAGGTTCACCACACCGCGCAGGAGGATGTTGCTACCGAGCGTGACGACCAGGAACGAGAGCCCGATCTTGCCGATCAGGCCACCGTTGAGGAAGCCACCGATCATCGCCCCGGCGACCAGGGTAAGGACGATGACCAGGCCGATCGGGATCCCCGCCTGGTTGGCGAGTTTGCCGAAGAGGATGCAGGAGAGGGCGAGAATCGAGCCCACCGAGAGGTCGATGCCCCCCGACAACATCGCAAACGTCATCCCGATCGACACCACGAACAGGATCGAGACCCCGGTCAGCATCGAGTTGATGTTCGCCGAGGTGAGGAACGAGCTCGACGAGACCGAGAAGTAGACGAACATCACGATGAGGATCAGGAGGACGCCGAGGAAGCTCGCGTCGGTGAAGGATTTGAGCCCGTTGAAGGCGAGCTGCCTGGAACGCGCGGTAGAGACGTCTGATCGATCGTTGGTCATATCGGCTTAGTTGTTCCCCGTTGCGTAGTTGGCGATGGCAGACTCGGAAGCGTTCTCGTTCGCCATGCTGGCGACGATACGGCCCCGGAACATCACGAATATCCGGTCGCAGAGGCGGATCAGCTCGGGCGTCTCGGAAGAGCTGACCAAGATCGCCGAGCCGCTCGAGCGGAGGTCGTCGAGGAGCCCGTAGATCTCCTCCTTGGCGCCGACGTCGACGCCGCGGGTCGGCTCGTCGAGGAGGATCGCCTGGGGGGAGGTGGCAAGCCACTTGGCGAGGACGATCTTCTGCTGATTCCCGCCGCTCAGCGAACCGATCGAAGCCCCTCCTCTCCCCTTGGCGCCGGCGACGCGAAACGACTCGACGGCCTGCGCCACTTCTTTCGCCTCGCGCCGGCGGGGCGGACGGCCGAGCCGCCACGACCGCGCGGTGTGCGCCATGACCAGGTTCTCCTTGATGCTCATCTCGAGGATCAGGCCCTGTTCCTTACGGTCGGCGGGCACCAGCGCGATCCCGTTGCGCATCGCGTGGCGAGGGTTGTGGCTGAGTACTTCCGCGCCGTCCAGCTCGACCCGGCCTTCAGCGGTGGGATGCAGCCCGAAGATGGCCTTGAGCAGCTCGCTTCGACCCGCCCCGATCAGCCCCGCGAACCCGACGATTTCCCCCGGTCCGACCTCGAAGGAAACGTCCTGAACCATGCCGGGAACGACCAGGTGGTCGACCTTCAGCTTCACCTCTCCGGAGGTCGTCGAGAGGGTCGGAGGAGTCTTCTCCTCGAGCTTGTTGCCGACCATCAGCTCGATCAGCCCAGCCGAATCCAGCTCGGCGGTGTCGCGCTCGGCCACGAGTTTGCCGTCGCGCAGGACGGTGACGCGGTCGGTGATCTCGAACACCTCTTTCATCCGGTGCGAGACGAAGATGGTCGAGACCCCGTGGGCTTTGAGGCTCTTGACGACGCCGAACAGCGCCGCCACCTCCTCGTCGGTCAGGGAGCTCGTCGGCTCGTCGAGGATCAGCACCTTGGCGTCCATCGAGATCGCCCGCGCGATCTCCACCATCTGCTTCTCGTCCGGGCGCAGGCGATTGACGATCGTCCTCGGATCGACGTGCAGGTCGAGGCGATCGAGGACCTCGGCGGCCCGTTTCCGCGAGGCACGGCGGTCGAGGCCCCACCAGCGGCGCACGGCGCGGCGGCCGAGGACGATGTTCTCGGCCACGCTGAGGTCCGGGACCAGGGTGGTCTCCTGGGTCACGGTGGCGATGCCGGAGGCCAGCGAAAGGGTCGGCTTACCGAGCGGCAGGGGCTCGCCGTCCAGGGTGATCTCGGCCTGGTCGGGAAGGATCTGGCCGGAGAGGATCTTGAGGAAGGTCGACTTCCCCGAGCCGTTCTCGCCGATCAGCCCGTGGACCTCACCGACTCCGACGTGGAGCGCCGCGTCGTGGAGGGCGTGCACTCCGCCGTAATGCTTGAAGACGTTCTCTGCTGCCAGCAACGGCGGGACTGACTCAATCGTGGCCGTCCCGTCGATTTGCGCGTGAACGCGCTGGTCCCCGCCCTGGTCGTTCATCCGATGCTGCTCCTGATTCGTTGCGAACCGGAAGGGAAGGGGCGACCGGCGCCATCGCCAGTCGCCCCATTTCCTCTCCTACTTCTCGTTACCTTGGTCCGATCAGGACCGACCGAAAATTTCTTCGATCTGTTCTTCCCAGTTCGGGAGTTCCGAGACCGTCGCTTTTTCGATCACATTGTTGGCGGCGCCGCGGACCGCGATCGGGACTTTTTTGCCCTGGGCGAGGTCGAACGCGCCTTTGACCGCGCAGCGACCGTAATCGACGACCGACAGCTGCATCGAGGCGATGATGGCCCCCGATTCAACCGAGGTGTAGCCGAGTTTGCCGCCGTTGTTGCCGGTGATCGCCACTTCTTTGCCCTGCGAACGGGCAACGGAGTGGGCACCGGTTGCGGACTCGTCGTTGTAGGCGAGGACGCCGGCCAGGTTCGGCACTTCGCCGAGCAGCCCGGTCATCGCTTTTTCACCACCGGTGATGTCGTCCGACGGATTGCTCTGCAAAGCGACCGGGTTGAGGCCGAATTTCTTTGCGTATTCTTTCGCCACTTCGATGTAGCGTTCGATCACCGGCACCGGCACGGAGAAGTTGACCAGACCAACTTCGGACCCCTGGGGGATCGTTTCGGCCATTTTCTTCGCCGCGAGGAAACCGGATTCACCCTCGCTCTCGACGACCTGCGAGACGAATCCCGCCGGCGGCTTCGCTTCGAAGCTGTTGGCAGCGATGCCGAGCACCGGGATGCCCGCGGCTTCCGCCTGCTTCAGGACCGGCGCCAGAGCTTTCGGATCGAGCGGGAAGAGGATGATCGCGCTGACATTCTGCGCAATCAGGCGCTGGACCTCGGTGACCTGTTTGTCGGGTTCCGAGTTGGCGTCTTCGACGATCACCTTGCCGCCGAGTTCTTCCGCTTCGAGTTCGACTACTCGAGCCAGGGCCGCGGTCGCTTCGTTGACTTTGGTCGGGCTCGCGTAACCGATCGTGATGTTTTCTTTCTTCGGCTCTTCGTAGCAATCCGGAAGTTTTGCTTCGAAGCCGCTGAAAGTCAGATTCGGGATGGTTTCACCCCCGCCGCCGCTTTCTTCCGAGGCTTCCGTGGTTTCGGAGCTTTCGGTCGCTTCTCCGGACGACGTGGTACTGCTGCTGCTAGAGCCGCAGGCGACGATGCCAACGGTCAACGCCGCAGCCAATGCGAGCATCAAAAGGCGCTTAGCCAGTGATCCCAATTCTCTCTCCAATCTGCCTGGCCCGGGGGGCCGTAGCCGAACGTTGCGCGAATCTAGTTGATTTTTGATCACCCGTCAAGATCCGTAACTACTCTCGTTACGTTATATGAGCTCTCGTCCCGCAGCCCACGGCCCCGCGGTCCCGGGCCTGACTCTCGCCGCGCTCAATGACCCACCGCCCAGGGCCGTGAGGGTGCGTGGTGATGGTGCGCATGTGTGGGGGCGGCCGGCGCGGCCGAGGTACGGGCGGGTGCCTCCCTGCTCCGCTCTTCGCGCTCACCCGCCTGTCGCGACGGCGTCGCGACGGCGGTGGTGTGGAAGCCACCGTAGACGCGGCGGGCCGAGACTCCACAGTGTGGGCAGCTGGCGGGCTCGGCGGCGGCGGTCATCGGCCGCCGCTCCTCGAACGGACCGCACTCGGCGCAGGTGAACTCGTAGGTCGCCACCGTCAGGCGCAGAGGGCAACCTGGCCGCTGCCGATCGGCGTCGGTCCGGTCGAGCTCGGAGTCAGCTCGCCGTCGAAGATCGCCGTCGGCAGGTACAGCGTGCAGCAGCCGGCGGGAGTGCCGCCGACGGCGCTGATCCGGCCCTCGATCGGGGCGGCGCCGAGGATGATGTAGGCCTGCTCGCGGGTGTATCCGAAGCGGCCGAGGTAGTCGATCGCGTTGAGGCAGGCCCGCCGGTAGGCGATGTGGGTATCGAGGTGGTGCTGGGCACCGGTCTTCTCGTCGATCGAGAGGCCCTCGAAGACGAGGTAGTCGCCGAAGCTGGGCTGGACCGGCCCCGGCTTGAAGATCGGGTTGGAGATCCCGTAGGTCGCCACCCCGCCCTTGATCAGGTCGACGTTGAGGTCGACCCAGCCGGCCATCTCGATCGCGCCGCAGAAGGTGATCTCGCCGTCGCCCTGGGAGAAGTGGAGATCCCCCATCGAGAGCTTCGCCCCCGGCACGTAGACCGGCAGGTACAGCCGGGCGCCGTGGGAGAGGTTCTTGATGTCGCAGTTGCCGCCGTGCTCGCGCGGCGGCACGGTGCGGGCGGCCTCGGCGGCGACCCGATCGAACTCCGCGCCCGAGAGGGTGCCGAGGACGGCGTTTTCGGGACCGGGCAGGACGCACAGCGGCGACGGCCGGTCGGGGTTGGTTTCGAACAGCGCTCGCTCGCGCCGGTTCCACTCCGCCAGCAGCTCCGCCGAGGGGGCGCAGCCGATCAGGCCGGGGTGGGAGATGCCCGGGAAGCGGACGCCCGGCACGTGCCGGGAGCTGGCGTAGATGCCGTCGAAGTCCCAGATCGCCTTGCCCGCATCGGGGTAGTAGTCATCGAGGAAGCCGCCGCCGTTGTCGCGGGCGAAGATGCCGGTGAACCCCCACTCGGACTCACGCAGGGCGCCGACCTGGAGGATGTCGACGACGAGCAGGTCGCCCGGCTCGGCCCCGTTGACGTGGATCGGGCCGCTGAGCACGTGGACCCGGTTGAGGTCGAGGTCGCGGACGTCCTCGGCGCCGTCGTTGTCGCCGATCTGGCCGTCGGTCCAGTCCAGGCACTCGACCCGGAACGATTCGCCGCAGTCGACCGAGGCGACCGCCGGGATGTCGGGGTGCCAGCGGTTGTGGGGCGGCAGCGCCTGCTCGTCGGCCGGCTTGCTGAGATCGACCCCGATCAAGGTTTGCGGCATGCGGATCTCCTTATTTAGATGTCTGGCTTAGCCGCGGAGGCGGGCGCGGAGACGCTTGGTGGCGCTTGGCTCCGCCGCGGCGAGGGCGGCTTTGGCGACGATCCGGCCGGAGGCGGCGTTGAGGCCGGGGCCCGGGTAGGTGCTGGCGCCGCACTGGTAGAGACCCCCGACCGCGGTCGCGTGGGAGCCGGCGCCGGGCAGCGGGCGCCAGAAGTAGGACTGGTCGAGGGCGGCGTCGCCGGAGTAGATGTCGCCGCCGACCAGGTTCGGGTTGCGGCGCTCGAGCTCGGGCGGCGGCAGCGCGACAGTCTGCAGGCGGAGGCCGTCGAGGTCCTCGACGTGGGGGCGGATGCGGTCGAGGACGCGCTCGACGTAGGCGTCGACGAGGGCATCGGTCCAACCCTCGTCGCCGACCTCGATCTCTCCGGCGGCGTCGCCACGGGGGTGCCGCGGCACCTCCTGCAGCTGGATCCAGATCAGCCCGGCGCCCTCCGGGACCCGCGAGGGGTCGAGCGCCGTGGGCTGGCCGACGACCACGGTCGGGACCCGCGGCAGCAGCCCGACCGACGCCTCGGCGCAGGCCAGCGAGACCTGGTCGAGGCCCTCGGAACAGTGCACGATCGGGACCTCGCCGAGCCGCTCGTCGCGCCACTTCGGCGGCGCCGAGAGGGCGATGTGGATCTGCATCCCGGAGCGGCGGTTGTAGCGGTAGCTGGCGGCTTCGCGAGCTTGCTCGGCCAGGGCCGGGACGTCGCCGACGAGGCGGCCGTAGAGCTGGGTCGGGGTGACGTTGGCGATCACCGTGCGGGCGCCGATCTCCTCGTCGCCGACCCGGACCGCGGCCACGCGGTCGCCGCGGATGACGATCTCCTCGACCTCCGCCCCGGTCCGCACGGTCCCCCCGTGCGCTTCGATCAGCGCCCGGAAGGCGAGGGCGAAGCCGACCGAGCCGCCCTTCACCACCGGCATCCCGACGGCGTGCGGGGTGGCGGCGATCGCCAGCGTGAGGAAGCCGCCGCCCGCCGCCTCGGGGTCGAGCCCCGTGTGCAGAACCCAGGGGGCCAGCAGCTGCGCCGGCTCCGGTCCCTCGAAGCGCGACTCGAGCCAGGCCCGCGAGCTGGAGACCATGTCGGCGCCGAAGCGGTAGCCGTCGCGGCGGCCGAGCCGCCGGCCCAGTTTGGCGATCGTGCGGAAGGCCCGCAGCGAGTGCAGCTCGTCGCCCATCAGGCCGCCGACCAGGTCGATCTGGGCGCCGAAGCGCTCCATCTCCGCCAGGTAGGTGGCGGCGTCGCGGTCGCTCAGCTCGGCCGCGCTCTTGACCGGGTCGCGGTGCCCGAGCACGGTCGCGCCGTCGGCGCCGACGCTGGCGGTCGTCCAACCGTCGGTGTTGAGGTACTCGAGCCCGTGCTGGCCCAGCTCCTCGCCGAGCTCGGCGAAGGCCTGGGAGAGGTGGAAGAGCGGGTGCCAGGAGGAGAAGACGTCGTGCTTGTAGCCGGGCTTTGTCAGTTCCTCGGTGGCGACGCAGCCGCCGACCTCCTGGTTGCGCTCCAGCACGCAGACGCTCTGGCCCTCGCGGGCCAGGTAAGCGGCCGCGACGAGGCCGTTGTGCCCGCCGCCGACGACGACCGCGTCGAACTCGCTCACCGGCTGCTCACCCGGCGACGGGCGCTGCCGGCGAGGCGACGCTCGCCAGCACCGCCGCCACCTGCTGGCGCGCCAGGGACTCGATCACCCGCTGGGTGAGCGAACGGATGACGCCGTGCAGGTGGAGGTCGAGGTCCCAGGCGACGTCGGTGCCGCCGTCGGCCTCGCTCAACTCGAAGCTCGCCTGCAGCCGCAGCGCGTACTCGCCGCCGCCGCCGTTGCCGCGCACCACCAGCCGCCCGGGCTGGTCGCGCTCGACCACCTCGAAGGCGACCTTCATCGAGGTCGCCCCGAGGCCCGTGGTGGGTCGGAAGGTCGCCTCGAAGCGATCGGCGCCGTCGACCTCGACGCTCTCGACCGCCGGCAGCGCCTCGCCCAGCGTGCTCGGATCGCTCAGCTTCGCCCAGGCCTCGGCCCGCGGCAGCTGCAGCCGCTCGTTCCCGCTCAGCTTCATCGCGACTTCACCTCCACCCCGCTCGGCCCCGCGCCATCGCGCAGCTGCTCGAGCAGCTCGTAGACCCGCTCGGCCGGGTTGTGGGTATCGGTGACCAGGGCGTCGGGACCGAGCGCGTCCTGGATCGCGCTGCAGATCGTCCCCAGCGGCGCGCCGCCGCCCTCGCCCATCCCCTTTGCGCCGTTTTTGCTGAACGGCGAGGGGGACTCGACGTGGCCGGTCTTCAGCCGCGGGATGTCGAGCGCGGTCGCCGGGTGGTAGTCCCAGAAGGTCGCCTGCAGGAGGTTGCCGTCCTCGTCGTAGTCGAGCGACTCGTGCAGCGCGGCGCCGATCCCGTGCCCGGTCGCGCCGTGGACCTGGCCCTCGACGATCTGCGGGTTGATGCGGCTGCCGCAGTCGTCCATCGCGACGTAGTCGAGGATCGTCAGTTTGCCGGTCTGCTCGTCGATCTCGACCACCGCGGCGTGGATCTGGTTGGCGTAGGTGAGGGTGAGGTTGCCGGTCTTGGTCTCGACGTCCGGCGGCGTGAACGGCGGCCGGTAGACGTAGCGGCAGTTGAGGCTGATCGTGTCGGCGAGCTCGTCGGGGAGGACGGCGACGTTCGAGTAGCAGAGGTTGGCGATGCCGATCATCGGGATCGCCCGCTCCTCGTCGCCCTTGTAGGAGGCGACGCCGCCTTCGAGCACGATGTCGCCCTCCTCGCACTGCAGCGCGAAGGCGGCCAGTTTGACGATCTCCCCGCGGAGCTTCTCGGCGGCGCCGATCGCGGCGCCGATCCCGGTCACCGCGAACTGCGAGGCGTAGGTGCCGGAGAAGCCGACGTAGGTCGACTGTTCCTTGTTGAAGCCGGCGTGGACGCGGACCATGCTCGGGTCGACGCCGAGGATGTCGCCGACCACCTGGGCCGTCGTCGTCTCGTGGCTCTGGCCCTGCGGGGTGGTGCCGAGGAAGACCGCGAGCTCGCCGTAGACGTCGAGCTTGGCGATCGCCGCCTCGCCGTTGCCGGAGAAGGGCAGGTCTGGGTTGACGATCTGGGCCTGGCCGAAGTTGTTGGTGCCGGAATCGAGGGTCGAGCCGATCCCGATCCCGATCCGCTTGCCGTTGTCGGCGGCGTTGACCTCGGCCTGCTTGCGGCGCCAGTCCTCGTAGCCGAGCTTCTCCAGTGCCAGGTCGAGCTCGCGCGGCAGGTCGCCGGAGTCGTAGACGCATTTGTTCGGCGTCTCGTAGGGGTAGTCCTCGGGCTTGACGTAGTTGAGCTTGCGCAGCTCGACCGGGTCGAAGCCGAGCTGCTGGGCGATCGTGTCGACCAGGCGCTCGATCATCCACATGTGCTGGAGCCGCGAGTAGCCGCGGTTCGGGCAGGTCGGGCACTTGTTGGTCACCGTCTCCGTGTAGTCGACGGTGACGTGCTTGAAGCGGTAGCAGGAGGTCAGGACCTGGGCCCAGATAACCGCCCCGAGCGGCTCGTAGTGGAGGTAGGCGCCGGCGTCGTCGAAGGCGCGGACGCGGAAGCCGAGGATCGTCCCGTCGGCCTGGACCGCGGCCTCGAGGTCGAGGAACGTGCGCTCGCTGCCGTGACCGGAGCTGAGCAGGTGCTCGGCCCGGGTCTCGCTCCACTTGACGGGACGACCGGCCTTGCGGGAGAGCAGGGCAAGGGCACCGATCTGCGGGTAGGAGACGATCTTGATCCCGAAGCCGCCGCCGACGCGCCGCGCGAAGGCGGCGAC
>JAFDWC010000046.1 GCA_018268655.1 Actinomycetota bacterium | reverse complement strand
CCTGGCCAGCTGGCCAGGGGCGCTTCTGCGCGTACTGTGGCCGCTACGAACTCAGCCGCCGGAGCCGCAGGCCTTGAACCCGTAGGCCTTCGCCTTGGCGCTGGCGTCCGCCACCGGGTTCTTCCCTTCGACCAGCTCGGAGGGGTTGGCCTGGCCCTCCTCGACGCCCGATTCGAGCGCCTCGACGATCGAGTCGACGACCTCCTCGTCACCTTCCGGCGGCGTCAGCGAGGCGATCGCTTCACCCTGCTTGCCGATGTTCGGAAGCACGACTTCCTTGTAGATCTCTTCCAGCTGCGGTTCCGTCGGTTCCTTGCCGGTGTCGATGTTGTGCGCCTTGGCGTAGGCGACGACTTCTTCGGTCAGTTCGCCGTCGGCCTTCTGGCAGATTGCGTCGGCTTCCTTGATGAAGGCGGCCTTGGTCGGCGCAGGGCCACTCGCTTCCGAGCTTTCGCCGCCGGCCGTGCTGGTGGTGTCGCCGCCGGCGCCGGTGGTGCTGTCGCCGCCGCCTCCGCAGCCGGCGACCGCCGCCGCGACGGCCATGCACGCGAGCAGAGCCACGAGGGCTCGCTTGATCATCGAAATCTCCCCTTTTGGTTGGTGGGCTGGGACCGGGCAACCTAGCGGTGGCGCCGGTCGCGCGCGGCCCAGACGCCTGGCGCGACCGTCCGCAAGCCGGCGAACCGCGCGGAGCTCGCCTGGCGGAGGTCGAGGCGGAGTCCGGCTAACGCCCGCCCCTTGCCCTGGCCAAAGCCGCCGCGGCCCGCAGGTCGTCGAGCACCCGGTCCATCACCGCGCCGATCAGGGCGGTGGCGGCGCGAGAGAGCTCGGGCCCTGCCGCTTCGATCGCCAGGCAGGCGCTGCCGTAGATCATCTCCAGCAGCACCTCGGCCGGGTCCCGGCCGGGGAAGGCATCGTCGGGGATGCCTTCGAGCAGCGAAACGTAGACGTCCTGGAGCGAGAGCGAGGTACGGAGCAGCGCCTGGACCAGCTCCTCGCTCGCCTCCAGGGCCTCTGCTTTCGGCTCGGCGGGCACCCGAGCCCAAGGCACTCACCCCACCGCCTCTCCCCCCTCGACGGCCGGGCCAGTCCGCAAAGTCCGGGAAAGGCAGCTCAGCCGCCGACCGTGGCCCGGTCAGCGGCGGCGCCCGCCACCTTGGTGGCGAGGTGCTCGGGGACCTCTTCGTAGCGCTCGAACTCGATCGTGAACTCGGCCCGGCCGCCGCTGATCGAGCGCAGGTCGGGGGCGAATTCGAGCACCTCGGCCATCGGCACCTCGGCCATCACCTCGGTGGTCGAGCCCTTCGCCTCCATTCCCAGCGGCCGCCCGCGACGCGAGTTGAGGTCGCCGATGACGTCGCCGACCACCTCGTCGGGACAGTTGATCGTGAGCTTGACGATCGGCTCCAGCAGCGCCGGGTCGGCCGCTTCCATCGCCTGCCTGAAGGCCATCGCCCCGGCCAGTTTGAAGGCCAGCTCCGAGGAGTCGGTGTCGTGGTGCTTGCCGTCGACGAGGCGGACGCGGACGTCCTTGACCGGGTAGCCGGCGACGGTCCCGTGCCGCATCGCTTCGACCACGCCTTTCTCGACCGCGGGGATGAAGCCGCCGGGGATCGCCGCCCCCTTGATCTGGTCGATGAACTCGAGCCCGCCGCCGTCCTCGCCGGGCTCGATCTCGATCGCGCAGTCGGCGAACTGGCCTTTGCCGCCCGTCTGCTTCTTGTACCGGGCCTGGGCGGCGGCGGGGCGACGGATCGCCTCCTGGTAGGGGACGCGGGGCGGGTGCAGCTCGATCTCGGCCCCGAAACGGGTGCGCATCCGCTCCACCAGGACCTCGACGTGGACCTGGGTCAGGCCGGCGATGATCTGCTCGCCGGTCTGCGGATCGCGGTGGACGTCGAGGGTCGGGTCCTCCTCCTCGAGCCGCCGCACCGCGGTCGCCGCCTTCTCCTCGTCGCCCTTGCTCTTCGCCTCGTAGGAGAACGCCATCACCGGCGCCGGCAGGTCGAGCGGCCGGATCGCCAGCCTGGCGCCCTGGCCGTCGCCGAGGACGTCGCCGGCCCGCGTCTCCTTCAGCTTCGCGATCGCGCCGATGTCGCCGGCGCCGAGCTCTGCCACCGGCTTCATCTCCTTGCCGAGCGGCTGCACGATCTGCCCGATTCTCTCCTTCTTGTCGCGGGTCACGTTGACGGCCTGCGAATCCGAGCGGAAGGTGCCGCTGTAGACGCGGAAGATGTTGACGCGGCCGGTGTAGGGGTCGGCCGTCGTCTTGAACACATAGGCGACCAGCGGCCCGTCCTCGTCGGGCTCGATCGCGATCGCCTCCCCGTCCTCGCCGATCGCCGCCAACGCCCCCCGCATCCGCGGCGAGGGCAGGTCCTCGACCAACGCGTCGAGCAGCCGGTTCGTCCCCAGGTTCCTGGTCGCGACGCCGCAGGTGACGGGAAACAGGTGGCCCTCGGTGACGCCGCGCTTCAGGGCCGTGACGATCTCGGCGTGGTCGATCTCCTCGCCCTCGAGGTAGCGCTCCATCAGCACGTCGGAGTTCTCCGCCACCTCGTCCATCAGCTTCTCGCGGTACTCCTCGGCCCGTGCCCGCAGCTCGTCGGGGATCGGCACCCGCTCGGCGCTGCCGCGGCCCGCTCCCTGGTCGTAGACGAAGGCCTCCATGTCGATCAGGTCGACCACCCCTCGGACCTCGTGCTCGCTGCCGATCGGGATCTCGGTGGCGACGACGTGCGGCCCGAAGGCCGCCTTCAACGAGTCGAGGGTGGCGAAGAAGTCGGCCCGCTCGCGGTCCAGCATGTTGACGAAGACGAGCCGCGCCAGCCCCTCCTCGTCGGCCCGCCGCCAGAGCCGCTCGGTCTGCACCTCGACCCCGGCGGTGGCGTTGACGACCACCACCGCCGAGTCGGCGACCCGCAGCGCCGCCGCCGCGTCGGCGACGAAGCTCGGCTCGCCGGGGGTGTCGATCAGGTTGATCTCACGGTCGGCGTAGCCGAAGCAGGAGACGCAGGCGTCGATCGAGCAGCCGCGCTGCTGCTCGTCCTCCTCGTGGTCGGAGACGGTCGAGCCGTCATCGACGCTGCCGAGCCGGTTGATCGCCCCCGCCTCGAACAGCAGCGCCTCGTGCAGGCTGGTCTTGCCGCTGCCGCGGTGCCCCACCAGCACCACGTTGCGAATCCGATCGGCAGCCTTGTGCGACACGCCACGAAACTACACTGGCTCTCCCGGCTCGTCCAATCGCCGCGGCCTCTATCGTGGCTGCGCTATGCCCACCGCCGACGGCTCGATCCAGACGGTGTCCGGGCGCTGGGTCAACCCGCTGGCGCCCGACCCCGAGAGCATCGTGATCGAGGACATCGCCCAGGCTCTCGCCAACCAGTGCCGCTTCGGCGGCCACTCGCGGGTCTTCTACTCGGTCGCCCAGCACTCGACGATCGTCGCCGAGGTCTGCGCCGAGCGCGGTGCCTCCCCGGCGGAGGCGCTGGCGGCGCTGCTGCACGACGCCGGCGAGGCCTACCTGGTCGACCTCCCCCACCCGCTCAAGCACCGCAGCGAGCTCGGCCCCCCGTACAAGAAGGCCGAGGAGCTGTTGGAGGAGGCGATCCGGGTCCGCTTCGAACTCGTACCGCAGCCGGCGGCGATGAAGCCCGTCGACCGCTCGCTGCTGGCAACCGAGCGCCGCGCCTTCACCGCCACCAACGGCCGCTGGCCCGAGCTCGAGGGCTTCGAACCGCTGGCGATCGAGATCGAGCCCTGGGAGCCGCCACGGGCGCGGCGCGAGTTCCTCCAGCGGTTCGAGCGCCTCGACGCCGCGCGGCGGTAGCTCGACGCCGACCGCGACCCGCGCGCAGTTGTCCCCGCTATCCGGGGACAACTGCGATCCTTGCGGCGAGGGCCGCAGCCGCCACCTACGCGAGGAGAACCGATGACCGGAAAGGCAGACTTCACCGAGGAGGAGTGGGACACCGTGCGCGAGGGACCGACCAGCGCCGGGATGATCGTGATGAGCGCCGAACGCGGTGGCAGCTTCCGCGAGTCCTTCGCGATGGCCAAGGTCTACGCCGAGGCGCGCAGCGCCCACGGCGAGTCCGAGCTGCTCGACGAAATCGCCGGGCACCGACCCGACGTCGACCACACCCGCGCCCACTCCTTCGAGGAGCTCGAGCAGCACGGGCTGCAGCGGATCCGCGACGCGGTGGCCCTGGTCGACGCCAAGGCCAGCCCCGACGAGCAGGCCGCCTATCGCCGCTTCGTCACCGCCGTCGCCGAGCGGGTCGCCGCGGCGAAGAAGGAGAAGGGCTCGACCGACGGGGTCAGCGAGCACGAGCGGCAGGCGCTGACGGCGATCGAAGGCGCCCTCGGCAGCCCGGGATAGCGCCGATGAGCCCGGTCGCCTCCCAGCGCAAGCGGCACGCGTTGGAGATGTTCGCGCCGCTGCCGGGCAGCTACGACGAGGTCGCGGCGGCATTCAGCTTCTGGCAGGACCCGCGCTGGCGGCGGGCGGCGGTGGCGGCGGTCGGGGCGGCGCCGGAGGACCGCGTCCTCGACGTCGCCTGCGGCACCGGCCTGGTCAGCGCCGCCCTGGTCGGGCGCTGGGGCTGCCGGGTGGTCGGCCTCGACCAGAGCGCGGCGATGCTGGCGCGGGCGCGGGCGCGGATCGAGGCGGACCCGGCGCTGGCGGCGCGAATCAGCCTGGTCGAGGGCGAGGCCGAGCGGCTCCCGTTCGGCGACGGCGAGTTCGACCACCTCACCTTCACCTACCTGCTGCGCTACGTGGATGACCCGGCGGCGACGCTGCGCGAGCTGGGCCGCGTCGTTAAACCGGGCGGCCGTGTCGCCAGCCTCGAGTTCGGGCTCCCGCGCGGCGCCTGGCTCTGGCCCTGGCGCCTCTACACCCGGGCCGGACTGCCGGCGCTCGGGCGCCTCGTCTCGCGCGGCTGGTATGACGCCGGGCGCTTCCTCGGCCCCAGCATCGAGCGCCTCGACCGCGAGCTGCCGTTGCCGCGGCAGCTCGAGCTCTGGGCGACGGCCGGGATCGGGAGGGTCGAGGCGAGGCAGATGAGCCTCGGCGGCGGCGTCGTCATCTGGGGGACCGTTGGCGGTTGAGGGGCGACCCCGGCCCGCCTTCTACGCGCTCGCCCCCGGCGGCTGGCGCGACCTCGTCACCGTCCTCCACCCGCCCTACACGCTCTGGCACGTCAGCAACGTCGCGATCGGGGCGGCGATCGCGCCCCACGTCTACGCCGGCCGCCTGCTGGCGGCGATCGCCGCCTTCTTCCTCGCGGTAGGCGTCGGCGCCCACGCGATGGACGAGCTCAACGGTCGGCCGCTCGGCACCCGGCTCTCGCGAAAGAGCCTGATCGCCCTCTCCGCCGGGGGGCTCGGCGGGGCGCTGGCGATCGGCGTCGTCGGCGCGATCGTGGTCTCGCCGACACTGATCCCGCTGGTCCTGGCGGGCGCCTTCATCGCCCCCGCCTACAACCTCGAGTGGTTCGGCGGCCGCTTCCACACCGACTTCTGGCTCGCCGCCTCCTGGGCCGGCTTCTCCTGCTTCACCGGCTGGTGGGTCAACGCGCTCGGCGTCCACTCGGCCCGCGAAGCCGTCGCCGTCGCCGCCGCGGTGCTCTCCTGCTCCTTCCTCGTCACCGCCCAGCGCCGGCTCTCGACCCCGGTCCGCGAGCTCCGCCGCCGCACCGTCGCCCTCGACGGTGAGCAGCGCCTGGCCGACGGCACGGTCAAGCAGCTGACCCGCGACAGCCTCTCGGCACCGCTCGACGGCGCCCTCAAGGCGCTCTCGATCGCGGTGCCGCTGCTGGCCGTCGCCCTGCTGGCGATCCGGGCCTAGCGACGCCAGGGCGACCGCCCGCCGGCGGGGCCGGCGCGGCCGGCTTGCCGGGCATCACCAGCGCGAGGGAGGCCGATCGCGATCCCGACCGCGACCGAACCATGCGGGCGCCGGCGTCGCCCGCATGGTTCGGGTGCTCCTATTTTTTGATCGGCAGGCTTTCGAGGGTGTAGCCGCGATCTTCCGGCTTCACGTAGCTGCCGATCGTTTCCGAGTCGAGCAGCTCGGATTCGATCACCACTTCTTTCGCCTTGCCGGTGTCGAGCGCTTCCTTCATCGCCCCCACGGTGGCGATCCCGGTGGCGACGGTGTTCGCGTCCCAGGTCCAGGACATGCGCCCTTCTTTGACCGCTTCGACCCCGGTAGGGTCGCCGTCGAGGCCGGTCACGACAACACCTTCGTCGCCGGGCTTGGAGGCGATCTGCTCACCGGAGGCCAGCAGCGCCGCGCCGACGCCGAGCGCCGATTCGTCGTTGTAGCACCAGACCGCTTCCACTTCCGGGTACTTGGTCAGCAGCGGTTCGAAGACCCGCTGCGAGCCGGAGGCCGTATCGGCTTCGTTCTGGGTCGCGTTGATCACTTCGAGACCAGCGGCCTTGGCTTCTTTCTCGAAGCAGTCGGAGAGCTCTTTGGTCGATTCCGCGTCGAAGTAACCGATCACGATCACTTTGGCGCCGGGGTTGATTTCGTTCATCCGCTTGGCGGTCTGCGCCTGCGGCCCACCGGGTTCGCAGCGCTGGAATTCGTACCAGACGGAGGTGGTCACATCCTGGCCGGCGGAGTTGACGCCGATCAGCGGCAGACCCGCCTGTTTCGCTTTCTCGTAGGCGCCCCCGACGACGTTCGGGTCGAGGGTCCAGGAGGCAATCGCCGCGTCGCCGCGGTTGATCGCGGTTTCGACGAGCGAGACCTGTTTGTCGGCCGACAGGGCGGCGTCGAGCAGGGACGCCGACCAGCCGAGTTCGCCGCTGGCTTCTTCCATGCCGTGCATGATGCCCTGCTGGTCGGGCTCGGCCGCGACCGGGCTCACGTAGCTGACCGAGATGTTCGACTTCGATTGAGGGGCCGAGGACGTCGTTTCGCTGGCACCGGTTTCACTTTCCGTTGCGCTGCTGCCACTGCTGCTGGACCCCCCACAGGCCGCGACCAAAAGAGCAATGAGGAGTATTGCTCCGGATATACCTACTGTCTTCTTCACTCGTCGCTTTCCTTTCTCGTACTTGTCAGCATTCGCGGCACGCAGAAATCCCTACCGTGAGACTGCGCGGGGCGATTGCAGGTCAGTCAGAACACCAATGAGGTGGGGACCGGACCGGCGCCCGCACTCGAGGCACTCGAGCGAAGGGAGGCTGCTCGGGGGCAGCAACTCCAGGGGGGCGCCGTGTTCCTTCCGATCTTGACCATTGCCGCGGCAACGGCGACCGACTGAGATTGGCTCGATTTCAAGTTCGGCAGTCTAAATCGGCTTCCTGACAACTGTCAAGGTCTACCGTGACGATTGTCCTGATACGAGCCAGATTTATCACTTGAGACCCGGTCGCCGGGAGCCGCCATCGGGGCGACGCGCTGGGCCGGGCCCTGCCCTGGCCGCGGCGGGACCCGTGCTTCCACCGATGAGAAACCGGCCTCGCCGTGCTCGGATGCAGGGGTCATGCGTCGTGCCCTCGCCATCCTCGTCGCCGCCTGCTTCGCTCTCGCCTCTCAGGCCTCGGCCAGCGCCAGCGGCAGCGGGACGCGCACGACCAGGCTGGGGGAGCTGACGATGACGACCCCGAGGTACCTCGTCGCCGGCCGCACCCGCTTCGAGGTCCAGGCGGAATTCGGGCACGTCGGCTGGCTGACGGTGACGCTGGTGCATGGCGGCGCGCGGGTCTCTCGCGGCGTCCTCATCGCCACCGAGCCGCGCACCGTCGCGCTGGCGCTGAAGGTTCCGAGGCGGCTCGAGCCCGGCGTCTACAGGCTCCGGGCCTTCTACCGGCCGCTCGGCGAACGGCCGCTGACCAGGCAGCTGCGGCTTGCCGTCCGGGGCCCGCGTGGGAGGTCTGGTTGAGCAGGGTGCCGTGGAGGAGGATTTCGTCCCGAATCGGGATCGCCTCGTAGGAGGCCGTGCGGGTGGCCGGAACCTGGTCGAGGCCGCGGTCTGCGCGCCACTCGACCTCGCTCCCACAGAGGGCCCAATTCAAGGCAATACGTTCGTTCGTCTAGTTGGCCCGGGGCGGCGTTACCGTTCGACCGGTGGAGCTGATTGGACGGGATCTCGAGCTCGCGCGCCTGCGCGCCATGATCGACGATGGCGGCGGCACGTTGGTCATCGCCGGTCGTCCCGGGGTCGGCAAGAGCGCGCTGCTTGCGGCCGCCGCCTCCGGGGCCGAGCGGATGCTCGGAACCACCGGCGTCCAGAGCGAGATCGCGCTCCCGTTCGCCGGCCTGCGCGAGCTGCTGGATCCGGTGCTGGGCGAGGTCGACGCCCTCCCCTCGCCCCAGCGCCGGGCACTGCGGGCGGCGCTGGCCCTGGACGAGCCGGCCGGCCCGGACCGAGGCATGGTCCTGCACGCGTTCGTCGCCCTGGCGGCGAACCTGGCCCCGGCGGTGATCACCGTCGACGATATCCAGTGGCTCGACCCGTCCTCGCGCGAAGCCGTCGCCTTCCTCGCCCGCCGGGCCGAGCGCCTCGGGGTGACGGTGCTGATCGTCCACTCCCTGCGCGGCGAGCCGCTCGACGACTGGCCCGAGCTGCCGACCCTGGCGCTCGACGAGCTCGGGCGCCTCGATGCGCTCGAGCTGGCCCGCCGCAACGGCCTCGCACCGGCGGTCGCCGAGGCCCTGGTCGCCGCGGTCGGCGGCAACCCGCTGGCCCTGCTCGAGGGACCGACCGAGCTGACCGCCGCCCAGCGCGCCGGGGGCGAGGCGCTGCCGAGCCTGCTGCCCGCCGGCGGCCGCATCACCGATGCCTACGCCGTCCGCCTCGAACGCCTGCCGCCCCGGACCAGGGCGGCTTCTCTGCTCGCCGCCGCCAGCAGCGACGGGGCCAGCATGCCGCTCGCGGCGGCCCTCGGGGGCGAGGGGCTCGACGCCTACGGCCCGGCCGAGGACGACGGCCTCCTCGTGGTCGCCGAACGGGTCGTCCGCTTCAGCCACCCGGAGGCGCGCACCGCCGTCTATCACGCGGCGGCGCCGAGCGAGCGGCGGGCCGCCCACCGCGCCCTGGCGGCGGTCCTTCCCGGCCACCAGCGAGCCTGGCATCTGGCGGTCGCCGCCGACCAGCCCGACGAGGAGCTCGCAGCCGCCCTCGAGCGATCGGCCTCCGACGCGGTGGAGCGCGGTGCTCCCGGCACCGCGCTCCAGGCGCTGCGGCGGGCGGCGGCGCTGACCCCCGACCCCGATCGCGGCCGCGGACGCACCCTCGCCGCCGGCCACCTGGCGCTGCTGTCCGGCCACCCGCAGACGGCGCTGGCGCTCGCCACCGGCCTGCCGCCGGCGCCGGACCAGGCCGCCCGCGCCGACGCCCAGCTGCTGGTCGGCGCCGCCACCGCGCAGGCAGGCCGGCCGGCCGAGGGGCAGGCGCTGCTCGAGGCCGAGGCGGAGCTGGTCGCCGCCAGCGACCCCGGCCGCGCTTCGGCACTGCTGACCCAGGCCGCGATCGCCCTGATGGGCTCGGGGCCGATCGAGCTGATCGCGCGGACCGCTGCCCGCGCCCGCGAGCTGGCGCCACCCGGCGCCGACCTGGTCCCGGCGATCCTCGAGGCCTCCGCCCTCGCGGTGGGCGGCGAGCACGGGGTCGCCCGCCGCGTGCTCGGTGGGCGGATCAAGGAGATCCGCGCCCTCGACGCGGCGACGCCGGGGCATCAGGTCGTCGCCCTGGCCGGGATGTGCCTGCACTGGATCGAGGAGCAGGACGAGGCGGTACGCCTGATCGCGCCCCGGGTGCAGACACTGCGCGAGCGCGGCGCGGTCACCCCGCTCGCCTTCCCCCTGGTGGTGCTGGCCAGCGTCAGCACCCGGCGCGGGGATTTCCGCGGCGCCGCCGAGCTCGCCACCGAGGCGGCGGCGCTGGGCGAGGAGGCGATCGGGCCCTTCCTGCAGGCGCTGACCCTCAACACCCGCGCCTTCGTCGCCGCCTATCTCGGCGAAGACGAGGTCTGTGTCAGCCACGCCGAGCGGGCCCGGGCGATCTGCGAGCGGCTCGGCATCAACTCCCACCGAGCCGTCGCCGAGCAGGCACTCGGCATGCTGGCGCTCTCGAAGGGCGAGCTCGAAGCGGCGATCGAGCACCTCGAGCGCGGCCGCGAGTTCCGCCGTCGCTACGGCGCCCGCGATCCCGGCTACATGTTCAACGAGAGCGACCTGACCGAGGCCTACGCCCGGGCCGGGCGCCTCGATGAGGCCGCTGACGCCCTCGACGAACTGCGCGTGGGAGCACAGCTGACCGGCGGTGCCTGGGCCGCGGCGGCGACCGCGCGCTGCGCGGCGCTGCTCGGCGACAACGACGAGATCGACGCCCAGCTGGCGGTTGCGAGCGCGGCCCACGAGCGGGTCGACTTCAGCTTCGAGCGGGCCCGCACCCAGCTCGTGTTCGGCGAGCGGCTGCGGCGGGCGCGGCGGCGCAACGAGGCGCGGCCGCTGCTGGCCGAGGCGGAGGCGAGCTTCCGCGCCCAGGGCGCCCGGCGGTGGGCCGACCGCGCGGCGGCGGAGCTGACCGCGGCCGGGGGACGGGCGCGGACGGCGGCGGGTCGCGGCAGCGCCGCCGCCCCCCTTGACGAGGAGCTGACCGCGCGCGAGCAGGAGGTCTGCGCGCTGGTCGCCGGCGGCGCCACCAACGCCGAGGTCGCCGCCTCGCTGTTCCTCTCGCCGCGGACCGTCGAGCACCACCTGCGCAACGTCTACCGCAAGGCGGGCGTCCGCTCGCGATCGGAGCTGGCGGCGCGGTTGGCGGCCGCGCGAAGACCCGTGGTTTGACCGATGCGCCGCCCCGGCGGCCCTGCAACGCTCCACCCCGATGCTCCGTCGTGTCTCCGTCGCAGCAGTCCTCGCGTTCGCCTGCGCGCTCACCGCCGCCACGGCCGCCCAGGCGACGGTCCTCGACCACGAGGACTGGGAAGTCTTCATCACCGGGAAGCAGGCGACGACCTGGAGCTTCGCGGCCGAACAGCCCGAAGAATGCATCACCTACTACGGCACCCCGAGCCAGGTGGCGAACGGCAACGGCCGGGTGGCGATGGTCTTCACGACGCCGGCGAAGCAACCGCTGAGCGCCGAGACCGCCTTCTTCAACGGCAGGATGAGGTTCACCTGGGAGAGCCTCGGCGACCACCGGATTCCGGCGGCGTGGTCGAAGCGAGGGGTCTTCTCGACCAGCACCGGGAAGCCCTGTGGCTCCAGGCCCGACGACCCGGTGCCGCTCCCGCAATTCGCCGACGCCAGCGGCTGCGGCAGGCAGAAGGGCGAGCTCAACGTCTACGCCAGCTGGAAGGACGGGGTCCTGATCGTGCAGGGCGCGGTGGAGGGCGTCCGAGGCGCCGAAAGTTGCCCCGGGGTCTTCGAGCAGGCGATGCACGTCGACCCGGAAAACGACCGCTGCACGCCTGGCTCCTGGATCGACGGGACCGACGGCACCTACCTCCAGGAGCTCCACACTCCCCTCCCCCGTCGCAAGTTCAGCGCCGGCAGGGCGTTCACGGTCAAAGCCCAGCACGAGTACGACTGCGACTTCCCGGCGACCATCTGGCCGGGCAACCCGGTGCTGAAAGCCGACCTCGTGACCAGCTACGAAGTCACCTTCAAGCCGCGCCGCTACTAGCTCCCGATGCGCTCCCTCGTCCTCGCCATCGCCGTCGCGCTCCTGCTCACGACCGCCGCCACCGCAAGCGCGACGGAGGTCTCCTACGTCGACCAGGGCCAGGTCTGGGTCTCGACCCTCGACGGCGCCCAGAAGCGACCGATCTCCGGGCCGGCACCGGTGGTCACCGCCGGCGAGAGCCGCGCCTGGACCGAGCAGGCACAGTCCGACGACGGCTGGATCGTCGGCGTCGCCCGGGTCTCGGGCCGCACCGGCGCCGCCGCTCCGACGCGCCTGTGGAGCCCGAGCGGCGCCGTCGCCGCCGAAAGCACGCTGGGATACCACGGCGCCTACAACAACGGCAGCCTCGCGGTCCCGGTCCAGCTCGACCTCGCGCCGGGCGGGCAGCAGATGATCTACACCTACTCGGACCTGGTCTACGGGTTTCCGACCTCGACCCTCTACCAGGGCACCTGGGTCACCAACACCGCCAGCTCCAGCGGCGAGCCGTTCGACATCCCCGACCTGGTCGGCACCTCGCTGGCCGGCTCGCGCTGGGTCGGGATCAACGCCAACGCCGGCTCCGCCGACCCCAACGTCTACGTCGAGTCGGCGGGCGGCAACGGGCCTTTCAGCTACAGCGGTGACGCCTGGTTCCACGCGACCGGCGCCTGGTCGGTCGACGCGGCGGCGAACGGGAGCGCGATCGCCGTCGTCTACCGGCTGGGCGGAGCACCGTACGCACTCGGGCTCTTCGCCGGCAGCGGGATCGGCACGCCACTCACCGGCGCCAGCTGCGACATGCCCACGGTCGGCAACGTCGACGGCGTCAGCCTCTCCCAGGACGGCAGGTGGATCGCCTGGACCGATGACCGCGGCCTGCTCGTCGCCCCGCTGCCGCCGCTCGGCAGCGGCAGCCCCTGTCCGATGTCCGCGGCGCCAGTGGTGATCTCGGCGACCGGCTCCTATCCGTCGCTGGGCCCGACCACGCTTGCGACCCCGCCCGCGGCACCCGCCGCCGCGGCTCCCCCCGGGTCGCCGAAAAAGAAAACGCCCGGCTCATCCAGCTCGGCGGTGACGGTCGCCAAGACCGTCAAGGCCTCGGCGTTCGCCACGGGCCTGAAGCTCGTCGTGACGGTCAGGGGCAAGGGCACCGTCAGCGCCGTCGCCAAGGTCGGCGGGACGACGCTGGCCAGGGCCTCGGCAAAAGCGAAGAGGGCCGGCAGGGTGGCGCTGACCTTGAAAGCCCCGAAGGGGCTGCTGAAACGGCTGAGCAGCTTCAGGGGCAAGACCCTGAAGCTGACCGTGAAGGGCCCCGGCGTCAGCTCGACGCTCAAGCGCAGGCTGAAGTAGCGGCGCTCAGGCGACGGCGTCGCCGGCGATGACGCCGGCTTCCGCGGCGGGGGCCGCGTAGGCGGCGGCGAGCGTCGCCACCGTCTCGTGGGCGTTGAGGCCGCTCGGGTTCGGCACCACCCAGAGGGCGGCGCCGGACCAGCGGCCGGCGCTCTCGAGCGTCTCCTGCTGGCGGCCGGGGACGGCGCCGCGCTCGCCGAAGGCGTCGCGGTAGGCGGAGATGCCGGCGATCGCGACGACGCGGGGCCGGTGCTCGGAGACGAACCGGCGCAGCCGCTCGCCGCCCTCGCGCAGCTCCGCCGGGGTCAGCTCCGAGGCCCGTGCCGTCGCCCGCCGCACCAGGTTGGTGATCCCGACCCCGCGGGAGACCAGGTGGGCGCGGTCGGCGGCGTTCATCCCCGCCGCCCGATCGACCTCGTACTCGGTGATGCCGGCGGCGGCCAGCGCCGGGTAGAAGCGATTGGTCGGGTGGGCGAAGTGGGTCTGGACCGCGGCCGTCCACAGCCCCGGGTTGATGCCGACGAACAGCAGCCGCAGCCCCGGCCCGACGAGATCGTCGACCTCGCAGCCCTGGAACTCCTCCAATTCCGCGCGGGTGAAATTCACGCCCGCGATCCTGCCTGATCGCCGCGGCGACTGTCGCCGCCGCCCCGCGGACCGCTCGTCGTTTGTCAACCACAGGGTGACAAACGACGAGCGGTGCCGAGCTCACACCCGCTGGATCAGGGTGCCGGTGCCGAGGCCGCCGCCGCAGCACATCGTCACCAGGCCCATCTCCTTGTCGCTGCGCTCCAGCTCGTGCAGCAGGGTGGTGATCAGACGGGCGCCGGTAGAGCCGAGCGGGTGGCCGATCGCGATCGCGCCGCCGTTGACGTTGACCCGGTCCATGTCCGGTTCGAGCTCACGGCGCCAGGCGGCCAGGACGGAGGCAAAGGCCTCGTTGATCTCGATCAGGTCGATGTCGTCGATCTTCAGCGAGTTGCGCTCGAGGAGCTTTTCGGTCGCCGGGATCGGGCCGGTCAGCATGATCACCGGGTCGACGCCGACGGTGGTGATGTCGTAGATCCGCGCCCGCGGGGTGAGGCCCAGGGCATCGGCCTTCTCGCGGGTCATCAGCAGCACCGCGGCGGCGCCATCGGAGACCTGCGAGGAGTTGCCGGCGGTGATCTTGCCGTCCTCCTTGAAGGCCGGCTTCAGCGCCGCCAGGCCCTCGAGGGTGGTCTCGCGCAGGCCCTGGTCGGTCACGTAGGTGTCGCCGTTGACCTGGAAGGGGATCATCTCGCGCTCGAAGCGGCCCTCGTCGGTGGCCTGCCGAGCCAGCTGCTGGGAGCGGAGGCCGATCTCATCGAGCTCGGAGCGGGGGATCTCCCATTTGTCGGCGATCATCTCCGCCGAGAGCCCCTGCGGGATCAGGTCGTAGCGCTCGAGCAGCTCCTTCGAGAAGGCGAGGCCGCGCTCGGCCATGATTTCGCCGGCCGCGGCGAAGGAGTTCTTGCCCATGTGCTCGACGCCGCCGCCGATCGCGACGTCGCAGACCCCGGAGGCGATCAGGGTGGCCGCGAAGTTGACCGCCTGCTGGGCGGAGCCGCACTGGCGGTCGACCGTGGTCGCCGGCACCTCCTCCGGCAGGCCGGCCTCGAGCCAGGCGTTGCGGCCGATGTTGATTGACTGCTCGCCCCACTGCTGGACGCAGCCGGCGATCACGTCGTCGACCTCGGTCGGGTCGATCCCGGCGCGGGCGATCAGCTCCGAGTAGGTCTTCGCCAGCAGGTTGGAGGGATGCAGGTCCCTGTAATAGCCCTTCTCGAGGTGGCCGCGGCCGACCGGCGTCCGGACCGCCTCCACGATCACCACTTCGCGGCCGTCCAGCGCCCCGTTTCCGTTCCCCATTTGGCTCCGTTCCTTTCCTCATCGCGGGCCGCTCGGCGGGGCCCTTCGATCTCAACGTTACTCGGTTGATTGACTCGTCGATCAACCCGCAGAGCAGCGCCTTGTAAAGGTTGATAGGAACCCGGCCCATGAGTGCGACGCAGGGGTACCTAAGTCCGGGGATCGCGGGGAGCGGGGCCATTGCGACCGGCCTCGCCGCGATCTCGACCACAACCGCGGAGACGATCCTCCTCGCCCGCAGCGAGGCCTCGGCCTGGCGCGCCGAGGAGAAGGTGGTCGCCGCCTGCGCCAAGATCGAAGGCGCCGAGCCCTCGCGGCTGCGGGTCACCACCGATCCGGCCGACCTCAGCCGCTGCGACCTCGTCGTCGAGGCGGTGGTCGAGGATCTTGAGGCAAAGAGCGAGGTGCTTGCCGCCGTCGCCCGGGCCTGTCCCGACGCCGACCTCGCGACCACCACCTCCTCGCTCTCGATCGCCGAGATCGGCAGGGCGGTCGGGACCGACAGGCTCTGGGGCCTGCACGTCTTCAACCCCGTGCCGCGGATGGCCCTGGTCGAGGTCTGCATCCCGGCCGGCGCCAGCGCCGCCCGGGAGCGGGCGCTCGCCTGGTGCGCGGCTCTCGGCAAGACCGCCGTCGAGGTCCCCGACCAGGCCGGCTTCGTGGTCAACCGCCTCCTCTTCCCCTACCTCTTCGACGCGGTGCGGCTGATGGAGCGAACCGGGATGGAGGCGGGCGAGGTCGACGCCTGCATGAAGCTCGGCGCCAGCCACCCGATGGGCCCCCTGGCCCTGCTCGACTTCGTCGGCCTCGACGTCTCCGAGGCGATCGGCGACGCCCTCTACGCCGACTCCGGCGAGCCGGCCCACAAGCCGCCCGGCCTCCTGGTCGAGAAGATCGGCGAAGGCAAGCTGGGCCGCAAGACCGGCGAGGGGTTCTATACGTACGAGTGAGGCCGCCGCAAACCTGCGCCTGGCGTCGTCCTCGGTCGCTCGGGTCGGGCCACGCACTGGTGTGCGCTCCCCTCCCCTCGCTCCCTGCGTCCTAGCCAGGCTTGGTTTTCGCGGCCTTGCGGCGGCCGGAGAGGTCCCAGATCACGTCGGCTTCCGAGATCTCCTGGCGGCGGGCGACTATCTCGACTTCGTCCCAGGGCAGCTCGGCGTCCGGCAGGTCGTCCCAGCGGGCCAGGTCGAGTGCCTCGACCGCGCCCTTCAACGCCGGCCCGAGGTGCTCCTCGGAGCGCAGCAGCGCCCGCAGGACCTCGTGTTGCTTGTCGGTCAGGCGAACAACCCACATTGGCGATACCTCCAACGTTCCGGGGGCGCGGGTTGCCCGTGGAACCTAGGCCACGGAACGGACGGAACCCGGCTCCTGGTCCGGCGCGCCCGAGCCGCTGATCCGCACCGCCTCGATCCGGTTCTCGCGCACCGCCTCGACCCGGATCGTGTAGCCGTTGGCGCTGATCGAGTCGCCGCGCTTGGGCAGCCGGCCGAGCTCGCCGAAGACGTAGCCGCCGACCGAGTTGTAGGCATCGGTGTCGACCGGGAGCTCGATCCCGGCGTCGGCGAGGTCGCCGAGCGAGACGTGGCCGCGGACGAACCAGTCGCCGTTGGTGAGCCGCCGCACCGCCGCCGCGCGCGGGTCGGTCTCGTCCTCGATCTCCCCCACCACCTCCTCGAGGATGTCCTCGACGGTGACGATCCCGACCGTGCGGCCGTACTCGTCGACGACCACCGAAAGCGAGGTGCGCTGGACCTGGAGGTCGTGGAGGAGGTCGTCGAGCGGCCGCGTCTCGGGGACGATCAGGGCGTCGCGGATGACCGGCTCGATCGCCGCCTCGGGGCCGTCGCTCATGTAGAGGCGGGCGAGGCTGTTGTTGTGGACGATCCCCTTCACCCGGTCGGGGTTGTCGTCTTCAATCACCACCAGGCGGGTGTGACCCGAGGTTATGCAGCGCCGCAGCGCCGCCTCGACCGTCTCCGAGGCGTCGACCGTGACCACCGCCGGGATCGGCGTCATCACCTCGCGCGCCTCCTGCTCGTGGAGGTGAAAGACGCCGCCCAGCATCCCCGCCTCGCCGGGGTCGAGGCGGCCGCGCTGGGCGCCGTGGGAGATCAGCAGCCGCAGTTCCTCGGGCGAGGTCTCCTCGGCGATCTGGTCGGGGTCGACGCGGAAGAAGACGCGGACGATCCAGTTGGCCGGCGCGTTGGTGGCGACGATCAGCGGGTGCAGGACGACCCGGAAGAAGCGCAGCGGCCGGGCGATCCGCAGCAGCGTCGGCTCGGCCCGGGCGATCGCCAGCATCTTCGGCGACTGCTCGCCGAGGATCACGTGGAGGAAGGTGACGATGATG
Organism: Actinomycetota bacterium; assembly: GCA_018268655.1. Classification (GTDB taxonomy): domain Bacteria; phylum Actinomycetota; class Thermoleophilia; order Solirubrobacterales; family 70-9; genus VAYN01. Next base: position 2,724 of record JAFDWC010000046.1, on the reverse strand, counting down.
AAGGCGAAGGCGATCGCGATCGCGAGCGCAAGCCCTTCCGAGACGACGCCGCCGAAGATCGGCTCCAGCAGCTCAGCCAGCGCCGGCTCACCGAGGAAGCCGATGCCGAGCGAGGCGAGCGTGATCCCGACCTGCGAGGTGGCGACGTACTCGTCGACGTGTTCGACCATCTCCAGCGCCAGCGGGGCGCGGCGGTCGCCTTCGTCGCGCAGCTGCTCGAGCCGGGTGCGGCGGGAGCGAACGATCGCGAACTCGGTCGCGACGAAGAAGCCGTTGACCGCGATCAACAGCAACATCAGGACGAGCAGAACTGCGCTCATCGGCTATGCCGCCCGGTACTTCGGGCTGGGACGTCGTCGGCCATGCGGGCTTTCGGAATATAGCTGCCAGCTCTCAGGTATTTGCCGCCCAGGTGCGATATTGGCTGGGAATGAGGGTGGCGACGCTGAGCGAGATGCTGGAAGAGGTGGTCCACCTCGGTGAGGCAACCGGGATGGAAGCGCACGCGCACGAGCTGCGCGGGGAGCTCGAGGGGCGGCTGGCGACGGTGCGCGCGGCGCTCGCCGGCTCGCCGACGCCGCGGGTGATCGCCCTGGAGAGCCTCGACCCGCCGCGGGTGGCCGGCTTCTGGATTCCGGAGATGATCTCGATCGCCGGCGGCGAGGACGTCGCCGGCGACCCCGGCCTGAACCCGGCGGCGGTGGTCTGGGGCGAGCTCGAGAGCCTCCGCGCCGAGGTCGTGCTGGTGATGCCGCCGGGCTCGGCGACAGACGCCCAGGCGCAGGCGATGGAGCACTGGGAGCAGATCGAGGCGCTCGGCGCGGCGCGAGGCTACGCGGTCGACGCAAGCGCGGCCTTCACCGAGCCGGGCCCGCGCCTGGTCGACGGGGTCGAGCTGCTCGCCCACCTGCTCCACCCCGAGCTGATGCCCCCGCCGGGCAACACCGGCTACCTCGAGCTCAGCGCGCCGGTGGCCCGGGGCTGAGCGCCCCCGTTCGTTTTTGCCACCTCTTCCGAGGGAGAAATAGCGAACGCGGTCTAGATGTGGGATCAATCATCTAAGCGATCGCGATCGCGGCGACGGCGGAGACCGCGCCGACCAGCCCCATCAGCAGCAACTCGACGTTGCGCGGCTTGCGGCCGAGCTTGCCGCGGCCGCCGGCGACGATCACGAGCGCGCAGATCACCCCGCCGACGAGCCCGCCGAGGTGGCCGCCGACGCTGATGTTGCTGCCGGTGAAGCTGAAGACCAGGTTGATCACGATCAGGAAGGCGAGCTGGCCGGCGAGCTCGTTGAGGCCGCGCTCGCGGGCGAGGATGAAGCCCGAGGAGAAGAGGCCGAAGACGGCACCGGAGGCGCCGAGGGTGAGCCCGTTGGGGTCGATGATCATCACCCCCAGGGACCCGGCGAGGAGCGAGGCGAAGTAGAGGACGAGGAAGCGCGGCGTTCCCAGGGCCGGCTCCAGCAGGCGCCCCAGCAGGAACAGCAGCAGCATGTTGAAGCCGATGTGGAAGATGCTGGCGTGGAGGAAGCCGGCGGTGACCAGCCGGTACCACTCGCCTTCGGCGACGAAGGGTCCGAAGAGGCCGTAGTCGAGGACGATCTTGCCGCTCGGGTTATTGATGCCGCCGCTGCCGCCGGCGACCTCGATCAGGTAGACGACGACGTTGATCGCGATCAGGGTGAAGGTGGCCGGGTTGGCCCAGAAGCCGCTGGCGCTGCCGTGCGGGTTGCGGACCACCCGGGTGCGCTGGCGCGAACACTCCGGGCAGCGCATCCCGACCGGGGTCGGGGTCATGCACTCGGGGCAGATCGGCCGCCCGCAGGAGGAGCAGGAGACGCCGGTCTCGCGGTTGGGGTGGCGATAACAGGTCTGAGCCATCGGACGCTGGAGCCTACAATCGCCGCCGATGGAGCTCGTGAAGGAGGCGCCGAGCCCCGCCCGCCTCTACGCCGCGGCGGCCGGCGCGCTGCTGTTCGTGCTGGGGATCGTCGGCTTCTTCTACGGCTCCTCGTTCGGGGCGCCGGGCGAGGTCGCCGAGGCGCTCGCCGGGCTGCGGGTGAACGCCTGGCTCAACCTGCTCTACGCGGCGCTCGGGGCGGCCGGGCTGCTGCTCGCCGGGACCGCCTCACGGGCCTACGCGCTCGGCGCCGGCGTCGTCCTCACCGGGCTCGGGGTCTGGGGCCTGGCCCTCGCCCCCGGCGCCGCGATCCTCGGCTTCCTCCCCGCCTCCGGCAGCGACGAAGCGCTGGCGCTGGTCCTCGGCATCCTCGGCCTGCTGGCGGCGGCGGGTACGCCGCGGCGGAGGCGCGTCCGCCGCAAGCCGGGCGCCACCGACGAGGTTGCCGAAACCGTCGCCATGCGACGGAAAAGGCAACCTCTCGCCGAGGACGAGGACTAGAAGCGGTCGCGGACGCTGTTGGAGATCGCGCGGAGGCCGCTCTCGCTCTTTCGCTTGCCGCGGCGGCGCAGCTCGAGCAGAACCAGTGCCCCGGTGGCGACGCCGCCGGCGCTGAGCGCGATCACCGGCCGCACCCAGTTGCGCGGGTCCTTGAGCGCGTGCAGTTCGGACTCCTCGAGCTCCTCGGCCCAGGCCGAGAGGTCGGTCGCGGCCGCCGCGGTGACGGCGGCGAGCGCGCCCTCGAGCCGGGTCGAGAGCCGGTCCGGCGGCTCGACCGGACGCAGGGCGTCGCTCAGCAGCGCCTCGACGTCCCAGCCGCCG
>JAFDWC010000045.1 GCA_018268655.1 Actinomycetota bacterium | reverse complement strand
CGCCGGCCGCGGCCGGCGGCGCCGAGGACGACCGCGGCGGCGCCGTGGGCCGGCGCCGCAACCATCAGCCGCCGCAGCGGCCAGAGCAGCAGCTCGCTGGCCAGCACCTCCTCGATCCCGACCTCGGCGCTGACCGGGGCGCTCGGGTTGGCGGCGCCGTGGCGACGGTTCTTCGCCGCCACCCGGGCCAGGTGGCGCTCGGTGGCGCCGGAGTGCTGGAAGTATTCGCGCGCCGCCGCCGCCTGCGCCTCGAGCCGCTCACCGTCGGCGCTGAGCGGCGCCGCCACGCCGTCGAAGCCGACGCAGACGACCACCTCGCCGACCCCCGCCGAGACCGCTTTCCAGGCCGAGTTGAGCGCCACCGTGCCGAGCCCGCAGCGGCACTGGTAGGCGCGCCGCCGTTCCCCCAGGGACGCCTCGGCGCCGCGCGTGAAGCCGGCGTCGGCGGCGGCGATCGCGACGCCGTCGACCTCGGCCGAGGAGAGGCCGGCGTCGGCGAGGGCGGCGCCGACGACCTCGCGGGCAAGGACGTCGGGCCCACGGCTGCGCCCGGGCTGCGACGTCGTTGCGACTCCCAGGAGGTGAACCCCGGCCACGTTCGCGAACATAACTCGGTGCCCGCCGCCCGCGAGCGGGGCGGCGGCGGTGCCGTCGGGATTCCCCCAAAGGGGAAGCGGGATGTGGCCTGCGCGTCGGCGCGGCCGCTGGGACCGGTCGCGGTCCTCAGCCGGCGATCGCGGGCACCACCTCCAGCTCGTCCAGTGCCGGCGGCGCAGCGGCGGCCGCGCTCGCCTCGCCGACCGGTAGCCGCCCCTGCAGCAGCAGGACCAGCAGCGAAAGCCGGGCGCAGAGCTGCGCGTCGGGATCGTGGACCACCGCCATCCCGGTCAGCTCCTCGATCCGCGAGAGCCGGTAGCGGATCGTGTTCTCGTGGACGTCGAGCGCGGTCGCGACGTCGCGGATGCTCCCCATGTTGTCGAAGAAGGAGCAGAGCGTCGTCAGCAGTTCCGCTTTCGAGTGATCGCGGACCAGCTCCCCGACCGACTGCTCGGCGAAGGCCGTCATCGCCTCGCTGTCGGAGGTCGAGAGCAGCAGGCCGCCGACCCCGAGCTCCTCGGCGGTGAACAGCGCCGGCCCGCCGGGCGGCGAGAAGCGGAGGACGCACTCGACCACCTGCCGCGCCTCGCGGTGGGCGGCGCGGTAGCCGTCAGCGCCGCAGCGCGGGGTCGAGACGCCGGCGACCAGCCGGGCGCTGCGACGGAGCCCCGCTCGCACCGCCTCGAAGCGGTCGCGGTTGGCGGCCGCGAAGCCGTCGGGGTCGGCCCCGACGGGCAGCTCGACCAGCGCCGCGACCGCGCCCTCGAGCGCGGTCACGTGGACGGTCAGCTCCGGCGCCTCGCGGGCGAAGGCGGCGGCGACCGCGCGGAAGTCGGCCGGCTCCGCCTCGTCCCGCGAGCCGAACACGATCACCAGCCGCTTCGCCTCGAGGCTGACCCCGAGCCGGTCGGCGCGGCGGCGGGCGACGAGGTCGTCGCTGCCGCCGCCGAGCAGCTCGGCGGCGAGCGAGGCGCCGGCGTTCCAGTCGGCCTCGGCCGCCTTGCGCTCGGAGCTGACCTGGAGCGAGATCAGCGTCGCCGCCCGCCGCACGGCGACGACGTCGCCGCCGGTGAAGCGGGTCTTGTGCTCCATCACCACCAGCCGCCCCCAGAGCTCGTCGCCGAGCACGACCGGGGCGACGACGTGGCGGTGGAGGATGCCCGCCGCCGGCACCGGGCCGGCGACGAAGGCGCGGCTCGCCTCGTGCTCGCCGAGGGTCTCGCGGACCTCCGGCAGGGCGGCGACGGCGGGCTCGAGCAGCCGCGGCAGGGCGCTCTCGGGCGCCGCCTCGGGCAGCGCCGGGGCGACCCGCTCGCCGTCGGGACGGAAGATCGCGCAGGGCTTGCCGAGCAGCTGCGCCAGGGTCGCGGTGAGGTCGGCCAGCGAGCGCCCCTCGAGGACCAGGTCGGAGAGCCGCTCGTCGACCGCGGTCGCCCGCCGCAGCGCGTTCAGCTGCCGGCTCGCCGCCCCCAGCTTCGACTGCAGCTCGAGCCGGGTCTGGGTCTGGGCGATCAGCCCGCCGGCGAGTTCGGCGAAGGCCCGCGCCAGTTCGACCTCCTCGGGTGCGAACTCGTGCTGGCGGTCGACGTCGTCGAGCAGCAGCAGCCCGATCACCTCGGCGCCGACCGGCATCGGCACCGCCATGATCGAGCGGATCTGCCAGTGGCGGACCGTCGCCTTGACCATCCGCGGGTCGCGGCGCGCGTTGGCGACGACGACCGGCCGCCGGGTCTCCAGCAGCTCGCGGGTGACGCCGTCGGCCGGCACCCCGGCGACCCAGCGCTTGATGTCCTCCGGCAGCGGGCTGCCCTTGCAGCAGCCGACGCAGCCGCGGAACAGGTTCTGGCGCTCTTCGCGCATGTAGACGGAGCAGCGCTCGACCCCGACCAGGCCGGTGACCCCGTCGGCCAGCAGCCGCAGGAGGTCATCGACGTTGGTCACCGTGGCTGCCGCCGGGGTGACTTTGGACAGGGCCGCGAAGGCGCGGCGCATCGGGCTATCGGACATCGCTCTCTCCTCCCTCTTCAGCTGAGCAGGTCCAGGGTTGCGGCGGCGTAGATCGACGCCGCCTCGGCCACTTCGGCCAGCGGTATGTGCTCGTCGACGGTGTGGGCGAGCTCGAAGTCACCGGGGCCGAAGGTGATCGTGGCGGGAACGTCGTAGCCGCCGTCACCGGCATGCATCATCTCCACCGCGTCCACCCAGCCGCCGTTGAACTTGCCCACCCTCGGCTCGCGGCCGGCGGCGCGGATCGCGTTCTCGAGCGCCTTGACGCCGGCGGCCTCGGGGTCGGACTCGCCCGGGTGCAGCCACAGCCGCCCCGCCCCCATCGGCAGGATCTTGCGCTCGAAGCGAACTTCGCCGTCCTCGCGCTCGAGCTGGCGCAGGAAGGCGTCGATCGCCGCCCTCACTTCGGCCAGCGAGGCGCCGGCCGGGGACAGCACCGAGAGCACCGCGTCGCAGCGGGCCGGGATCGCCCAGCCGCCGCCGGGGCGGGTGCGGATCGCGTTGGTGGTGACCCGCGGCTCGAACCATTTCGAGTTGCCCTTCGGCAACTCCAGCCGGCCTTCGGCGACCGCTGTCACCAGCTTCGCCATCTTCGTCACCGCGTTGATCCCGTGCTCCGGCTCGGTCGGGTGCGCGGTGCGGCCGATCGCGGTGATTTTCCAGGTGGAGATGCCGGGGTAGGCGATCTCGACCCTGGTGTTGGCGGTCGCCTCGGCCGACCAGACGGTGCCGAGCCGGTCGATGATCCCGATGTCCCGCATCAACGCGGCGCCGCGGAACCCGTCCTCGCCGTCGGAGTCGGACATCAGGTAGAGCGGGCCGCTGCGGCTCTGGCCGGAGTCGACGACCGCCTTCGCCGCCATCAGCATCGCCACCACCGTCCCCTTCGAGTCGACGGCGCCGCGTCCGTAGAGGACGCCGTCCTCGACGTGCGGCTGCCAGGGGTCGTGGGTCCAGTCCTCGGGGACCGCGTGGACGGTGTCGAAGTGGGCGTCGAAGAGGACCCCGGGGCCGTCGCCGTCACCCTCGAGGACGCCGAGCACGAGCGGGTTCGGCCGCCCCTCGACGGGATAGTGCTCGACCGTCATCCCGATCTCCTCGAGCCGCGCGGTCATCCAGAGGTGGGCGGTGGTCTTGTCGCCGACCACGCTGGGGATGGCGACGAATTCCTTCAGCAGCTGCTCGGCCCGGTCGACGCTGATTCCTGCCGCTCGGGACTGTTGCTCGGTAGCCATCTGCGGGGTGTTCCTTTCTCGTGTGCGGTCGGCCTGTGTCGTTCAGCGAAGCTTCGGGTGCTCGGTCAGGGACATGCCGCCGTCGACCGGGATCGCGGCGCCGGTGATCCAGCGGGCGGCGGGCGAGGCGAGGAAGGCGACGACGTCGGCGACCTCGGCCGGCTCGGCGACCCCGCGCAGCGGCGTCTGGGCGACGAAGGCGGCCTCGACCCCGGGGCGCTCCAGCTGGGGCGCCATCAGCGGCGTCCGCACCAGGCCGGGCAGGACCGCGTTGCAGCGGACCCCGGCCGGGCCGAGCTCGAGCGCAGCGGAGCGGATCAGCGCCTCGACCCCGGCCTTGGCGGCGCCGTAGTGGGCGAGGCCGTCGACCGGCGCCCGCGAGTCGATCGAGGAGATCGCGGTGAAGGAGCCGCCCGCGGGGATGTGCGGGGCGGCCGCCTGGAGGACGTTGAAGGCGCCGCCGAGGTTGACGCCGAGGACGAGCTCCCACTCGCGCTGCTCGATCTCCAGCAGCGGCGTCACCCGGGCGGTGCCGGCGGCGTAGACGACGGTACCGAGGCCGCCGTCCTCGGCGGCGACCGCGGCGACCACGGCGGCGACCGCCTCGCGATCGCGGACGTCGAGGGCGATCGCGGCTTCGCCGGGGCCCGGCTTGAGGTCGGCGACGGCGGTGGCCCAGCCGGCGGCGGCGAGCGCCTCGACGCAGGCCCGGCCGATCCCCGAGGCACCGCCGACGACCAGCGCCGCTCCGCCTAGGTCGGCCACTCGATCCCCCCTTCCAGCAGCTCCGCCAGCTCGGTCAGGGCGGCACCGCCGACGGCGCCGTCGACGACCCGGTGGTCGAAGGTGAAGGTGAGCGAGATCGTCGGCACGACGGCGATCCCGCGCTCGCGCGGCACCGCCTTCTCGACCGTGCGGCCGGCGGCGAGGATCGCGCTCTCGCCCGGGTTCAGCATCGCCGTGAAGGAGTCGACGCCGAAGCCGCCGAGGCTGGAGAGGGTCGCGGAGGCGGCGCCCATGTCGGCCGGGCCGAGGCGGCCGGCGCGGGTGAGGTCGACGAGCCGGGCCCGCTCCAGCACCAGCTCGGCGAGGCCGCGGCGCTCGGCGCCGCGGATGACCGGGACGAGCAGGCCGCGCTCGGTGGCGACGGCGAGGCCGAGGTCGACTCCCTCCGGGTGCCGGTAGCTGGCCGGCTCGCCGTCGCCGGCGGGGACGAAGGAGGCGGCGAGCTGGCGGTGGCGGGAGACCGTCTCCGCCAGCGCCGCCAGCAGCAGGTCGAGGACGCCGACCCGGACCGGCCCGGCGGCGCTCAGCCGCGCCTTCTCGGCCAGCAGCCAACCGGCGTCGAGCTCGCGGCTGAGCGTGTACTGGGGGATCAGCTGCGACTCGGAGAGGCGGCGGGCGATCGACTGCCGGGTGGCGGAGAGCGGCTCGAGGCGGCCGGCTCCGGCGCCGCCGGCTGGGGGAGCGGCGGCGGCAGCCTGGCCGTCGCCGGCGATCGCCCGCTCGACGTCGCCGAGGGTGATGCGGCCGGCGGGCCCGGTGCCGGTGACGAGCTCGAGGCTGATGCCGTGGGCGGCGGCGGCGCGGCGGGCGATCGGCGCGGCGCGGCGGCGGCGGGCGCCGTTGGCGCCTTCGGCGGCGGCGCCTTCGGCGGCGGCGCCTTCGGCGGCGGCGCCGTCTACCGCGGGCGCGGGCGGCGCCGGATCGGCGGCGGCGGCGTCAGCCGCTGCCTCGGCGTCGCCCGGCTCGGTCGCCGGCAGCGCCACCGCGGCTCCGACCTCCTCGGCCGAGTCGCCGATCCGGACCAGCACCGTCCCGATCGGGATCGTGTCGCCCTCGGCCACCGCGATCGCGGTGATCACCCCGGCGCGCGGGGCCGCGACCTCGGCGATCGCCTTGTCGGTCTCGACCTCGGCGACGACGTCGCCCTCCGCCACCGCGTCCCCGACCGCGACCGGGAGCGCCAGCACGACGCCCTCGGCTACCTCCAGTCCCATCTGCGGCAGGACCACCTCGGTGATCAACGGATGCTGCTCCCTCTTCCCCGACGACCAGTTCCCGCAAGCGTCCCTCTGCTCCAGGTCGCCCGCACATCATTATCGTCTGACGATCGACCCTACACAGCCTCAGTTCAGCCGTCAAATTCCAATTTTGCCTTGCGACAATCGGACACTCTGACATATATTCAGCGACAATGAGCACAAGGTCTGAACCGGATCAGACCCCGGGAGGCGCCGTCCCAGAGCGCGAGCTGTTCGCGACGATGGCCCTGATCCGGGCCTTCGAGACGCGGGTCGCCGAGCTCTACCGCGACGGCGAGATCCCCGGCTTCGTCCACACCTCGCTCGGCCAGGAGGCGGTCGCCGCCGGGGTCGGCGCGGCCCTCGAGGACGGCGACTACGTCGCCACCACCCACCGCGGCCACGGCCACTGCCTGGCCCGCGGGATGGAGGTCGAGGGGATGATGGCCGAGCTGTTCGCCCGCGGCGCCGGCATCTGCCACGGCAAGGGCGGCTCGATGCACGTCGCCGACCCCAGCCGCGGCGTCCTCGGCGCCAACGCGATCGTCGGCGCCAGCCTGCCGCTCGCCGTCGGCGCCGGGCTCTCGAGCAAGCAGCTGCGCCAGGGCCGGGTCGCGGTCGCCTTCTTCGGCGAGGGCGCGGTCAACCAGGGAGCCTTCCACGAGGCGGTCAACCTGGCGGCGATCTGGAGCCTGCCGGTGCTGCTGGTCTGCGAGAACAACATCTACGCCGAGTTCTCCGACAGCCGCACCCTGACCCGGGTCCCGGCGGTGGTCGAGCGCTGCGCCGCATACGGCGTCGCCGCGGCCGCGGTCGACGGCAACGACGCCGCCGCCGTCCACCGGCTCGCGGCCGAGGCGGCCGAGCGCTGCCGCGGCGGCGACGGGCCGTTCCTGATCGAGGCCGAGACCTACCGCTGGCACGGCCACTACGAGGGCGACTCGCAGCCCTACAAGCCCGACGAGGAGGCGGCCGGGTGGCGCGCCCGCGACCCGCTCGAGGTCGCGGCGGCGCGGCTGCTCGAGGCCGGGGCGGCGAGCGCCGAGGAGCTCGAGGCGCTGCGCGAGGAGGCCGCCGCCCGGGTCGAGGCGGCGATCGAGCGCGCCCGCACCCTCCCCGCCCCCGACCCCGAGGAGGCCTACGCGGATGTCTTCGGCAGCTGAGGCGCCGGCGGCCGTCGCCGAGCGGCGCTACATCGATGCCCTCAACGAGGGGATGGCGACGGCGCTCGAGGAGGACGAGCGGGTCGTCGTGATCGGCATCGACGTCGGCGCCGGCGGCGGCATCTTCCGGGTCACCAAGGGCCTCTACGAGCGCTTCGGCCCGGAGCGCGTGATCGATGCCCCGATCTCGGAGATGGGCTACGTCGGCGCCGCCGTCGGCGCCGCGATGACCGGGCTGCGGCCGATCGTCGAGATCATGTTCATGGACTTCGTCGGCGTCTGCCTCGACCCGATCCTCAACCAGGCGGCAAAGCTCCGCTACATGACCGCCGGCGCGCTCGAGATCCCGGTCGTCTTCCGGATGCAGACCGGCGCCGGCAAAGCCGCCGGGGCCCAGCACTCGCAGAGCCTCGAGGCCTGGTTCGCCCACGTCCCCGGGTTGAAGGTGGTGCTGCCGGCGACCGTCGCCGACGCCCGCGACCTGATGCTGGCCGCGGTCCGCGACCCGAACCCGGTCGTCTTCATCGAGAACCGCCGCCTCTACGGCAGCAAGGGACCGCTGCCGCCCCCCGACGCCGAGCCGCTGCCGCTCGGCAAGGCGCGGATCGCCCGCGGCGGCGAGCAGGTCACCGTCCTCACCTGGGGGCAGATGCTGCGCACCTGCCTCGCCGCCGCCGAGGAGGGCGCCGCCTCGCTCGAGGTGATCGACCTGCGCTCGCTGGCCCCGCTCGATCTCGAGACGGTGCTGGCCTCGGTGCGGCGGACCGGCCGGCTGCTGATCGTCCACGAGGCGGTGCAGGACTTCGGCGCCGGCGCCGAGCTCGCCGCCCGGGTCGGCGAGGAGCTCTTCGACGAACTGCGGACGCCGGTGCGCCGGCTCGGCACCCCGGCCGTGCCGATGCCGTTCAGCCCGGACCTGGAGCGCGGGTTATTGCCAAACTCCAAAGCCGTCGCGGCGGCCGCCGAAGCGCTCGTGGCCGAGGGATAGGCTCTTTTCACATGTCGCTTCCTCATGGCACGCCATGAGCACCCGGCCGACCCTGGTGCAACCGATAAAGATCGCCAGAGCGTACGAGCAGCTGGCGGGGCTGCTGCGTGAGCGGATCACCTCCGGCGACCTCCGCGTCGGCGACCGCCTGCCCTCCGAGAGCGCCCTCGCCGAGCAGGCCGGGGTCAGCCGCTCGACCGTGCGCGAGGCGCTGCGGATCCTCGAACAGGGCGGCCTGGTCGAACGCGCCAGCCCGCGGATCATGGTCGTCGCCGACCGCAGCGAGGACCCCGGCTTCCGCGAGCTGCGGCGGGCTCTGCACCAGCACAACGTCACCTTCCACCACCTGCACGAGGCGATGATGACCCTCGACCCGGAGCTGACCCGGTTCGCGGCGATCCGCGCCGACCGCAGCGACATCCAGGCCCTCAACGAAGCGCTGGCGGCGCAGGAGGAACACCTCGACCACCTCGCCGAGTGGAGCCGGCTCGACGTCGAATTCCACGGCATGCTGGCCGAGATCTCGGCCAACCCGGCGCTGATCATCGCCCGCGAGCCGATCTCCCAGGTGCTGATCCCGGCCCTCTACCGCTTCATGGACACCCGCGACATGGCCGAGCACGCGACCAAGTACCACCGGCGGATCATCGAGGAGATCGAAGTCCGCGATCCCGACACCGCCGCGGCGGTGATGCGCCGCCACATCAACGACTGGCGGACCGCCTGGGAGAAACGCGGTTTGGACCTCCACCAAGAGATCCTCGATCTCTCCTACACCACCGATTCGGGGCGCAATACCGTCATCTCGACCGACCCTGACGAGGAGGAAGAGAAATGGGATTCGTCAAGAGCCCCGACGAGATCGCCCGCATCGAGCATGCCCTCAGCTTCCCGCGATTCGTAGGCGGGCAGATGCTCTCGGTGGAGTTCGCCACCGACGAGAGCGTGGTCGCCGCGGTGCTGCCGCCGCCGCTGGAGCCGGCCGCGGCGCCGGACGTGCGGGCGATGGTAGGGCGCTGGCAATCGAACTGCGTCGGCGACTTCTACGGCGGCGCGATCTACGTCGCCGCCCGCCACGACGGGGTCGACGGCGAGTACGTGCTGGCGATGTACATGGACAACGACGTGCCGACGATCTACGGCCGCGACCTCTTCGGCGAGCCGAAGAAGATCGCCGACTCGGCGCTGCTGCGCCGCGGCGACGCCTTCCGCGGCTGGGTCGACCGCGGCGGCGTCCGCCTGATCGAGCTGCAGGCCGAGATGAGCGAGGACGGCGGCGGCTTCGACGCCGAGGGCTACAACTTCAACTTCAAGGCCCGCCCCGCCGCCGACGGCCACGGCCTCGAGGAGGACGCGATCCTGACCCGGGCCAGGTTCGAGGTCCACGCCACCGCCTCGCTCAGCGGCGCCGGCTCGGTCGTCCTCCGCGGCAGCGTCCACGACCCGCTCGACGAGATCCCGGTCCGCTCGGTGACCCGGGCGACCTACGTCGAGTGCGACCTGATCGGCCGCTGTGAGGCGATCGCCACCACCCCGGCCGACGTCTTCCTCCCCTACCACTACGGTCGCCACGACGACTGGAGCGCCCTCGACACCGAATCCGCCCGCCTCGTCCCGGTCGCCTGAGCGACGGGAAGCGGGCGCGGGGCGGGGCCGCCGTGGGCGGCGCCGGGCGCGGCCGGGGAGAGGGCCGGCCGCGCCGGCGCGCCTACGCCGAGCTGTTGTTGTCGGCCGGGCGGCTGGCGCGCTCGGCGGCGAGGTCGACCTCACCCGCCTTGACGTCGCCGCCGACCGAGGTCAGGTAGGCCTGCTCGACCTCGCCGATCCTCGTCCGCGCCTGCTCGCCGGTGAGGTCGAGGCCGACCCGGCCGCGCCTCATAACGATCGCGTGGTCGGTGTACTTGAGCGCCTTGTGGGCGTGCTGCTCGACCATGATCACCGCCGTCCCGCGCTCGTCCGCCGCCTGACGAACGGCGGCGAGGAGGCGGTCGACGACCAGCGGCGCCAGCCCCAGCGAGAGCTCGTCGGCGAGCAGCAGCCGCGGCTTGCGGCAGAGCGCCCGGGCGAGCGTCAGCATCTGCTGCTCGCCGCCTGAGAGGAGGCCGCCGCGGACCCCCATCCGCCTGCCCAGCTCCGGGAACAGCTCGACCGCTTCCTTCGGGTTGACGCCGCCGATCCGGAGGTTGTCGCGCAGGGTCATCCCCTTGAACACCGAGCGCTCTTCGGTCACGTAGGACATCCCGTTGCGGGCTCGTTTGTAGAGCGGAGCCCGCGGCTTGACGCCGGCGAACTCGACCTCGCCGCCGAGCAGCGGCAGTTCGCCCGCGAGGGCCAGCATCGTCGTCGTCTTGCCGGCGCCGTTCGGCCCCAGCAGGCAGAGGACTTCGCCCGGCATCACCTCGAAGCTGAGCCCGTGCACGACCGGCTGGCCGGCGTAGCCAGTGCTCATCTCCTTGACCGAGATCACGGGTCCGGTCATCAGGCGCCCTCCGTCCCCAGGATCGACTGCGGCGGCGCCGTTCGGGCCGAGGCGCCGCTGGTGTGCGCGTCCTCTTCTTCGCCGAGGTAGGCGGCGATCACCGCCGCGTTGTTGCGGACCTCGGCCGGCTTGCCGGTGGCGATCGTGCGGCCGAAGTCGAGCACGACCAGCTCGTCGCAGACCGACATCACGAAGTTCATGTCGTGCTCGACCACGAGCACGGCTATCCCCCACTCCTTCGCCAGCCGTCCGACCAGGTGGGCGAGCTCGGCGGTCTCGGCGTCGCCGAGGCCGGCGGCGGGCTCGTCGAGCAGCAGCACGCTCGACTCGGTCGCGACCGCCCGCGCCATCGCCAGCAGCCGCCGCCGCCCGTAGGGCAGGTCCTCGACCTGGCGGTCGAGGTCCTCCTCGAGGTCGAACTCGCGGATCGTCGAGAGCACCGTGTCCGGCAGCGGCGCGTTGGTGGGCCAGATCAGGTCGCGGGCGTAGGAGCCGACGTCGCGCGGGTCGGAGGCGGCGCGGAGGTTGTCGAGCACGGTCGAGTCCTCGAACAGCTCCAGCGACTGGAACGAGCGCCCGAGGCCGGCCCGCGAGCGCCGGGTCGCCGACATCCGGCCGATGTCGTGGCCGTCGAGCGCCAGCCGCGAGCCCGGCGACATCTTGGTGAAGCCGGTGACGGCGTCGATCAGCGAGGTCTTGCCGGCGCCGTTGGGGCCGATCAGCCCCAGCACCTGCCCCGGCCTCACCGTCAGCGAGACGTCGTCGACCGCGGTGGTGCCGCCGTATTTGACGGTCAGGTTCTTGACCTCCAGCGTCATCGGCCGGACCTTCTCGCGTTCGCCGCTCGGCTGCGGCAGCTCGCGTTTCGGCTTCTCCTTCGGCGCCAGGAACGGGATCAGCTTGCCCAGCTTCTGCCGCAGGAAGGCGATCTGGGCGATCTGCTCCTTGACGATGCCGTTCTGGTTGACCAGCAGGAGGACGATCAGCGCGACGCCGCCGATCAGCGGGATGTACTTGCCGATGCTGCTGTCGATCGAGTTGAGGAGCCGTTCCGAGAACGCGCCGGGCGCCAGCGTGGCCCCGATCACCGGCCCGAACAGGTAGCCGATGCCGCCGATCATCGCGTAGGCGACCATCGTGATCGAGGTGAACGAGGTGAATTCGGCGTAGTTGATCGAGGTCGTCCGGAAGGCGAGCAGGATGCCGCCGAGGGCGGCGATCGCGGCCGCCACCGCGAAGGCGTAGAGCTTCGCCCCGGGGACGCTGATCCCGAGCGCCGCCGCGGCGCGCTCGTTGGTGCGGACCGCGATCAGACGGCGCCCGGATCTCCCCCGGCGCAGGTTGCCGACGATCAGCCCGACGACAACCAGGCAGGCCAGCGCCATCAGCCCGTAGCGGGTCGGGTGGGAGGCGGCGTTGAGGTCGAACCCGAACAGGTTCGGTTCGCCGATCTGGGTGCCGCCGAAGCCGCCGGTGAAGTCGGTGTTGCCGAACAGCACCAGCTCGACCGCGCTGCCGAGGCCGAGGGTGACGATCGCGAGGTTGATCCCGCGCGTTCGCACCGCGGGCAGCCCGAACAGGATCCCGAGCGGGATCGTCGCCGCGATCCCGATCACGATCCCGAGCCAGAACGGCATCCCGGTCGTCGCCAGCAATCGCCCGGCGACGTAGGCGCCGAAGCCGGCGAAGGCGAACTGGGCGAGCGAGAGCTGGCCGGTGTAGCCGGTGAGGACGACGATCGACATCAGGATCACGCCGACGCAGATCGTGATCGTGATCGCGTCGATCCAGATCGGCGGCGTCGCCGCCAGCAGGACGACGCCGACGACGAGGCCGATCGCGATCCCGGGCCAGTTGATGCGGCCGGAGCCGATCGTCGGCAGCCGCTGAAGCAGGTAGTCGCGCAGCGGCAGCGCCTGGCCGCGGATGATCAGCCAGATCACGATCAGGACGAACGGGATCGCGGTGCCGACCCCGGTCTGTTCGACGTAGCGGGTGACCTCGGTCTGGGCGATGCCGACGACGAGGCCGACCACCAGCGCGATCGGGAAGGAGCGGAAGCCGGCGACCAGCGCCGCCGCCGTCGCCGCCAGCACCAGGTTCGTCAGCACCGCCGGCTGCAGGGTGACGATCGGGACGATCAGGATCGCCGCCAGCCCGGCGAGGCCGCACCCGAGCGCCCAGTTCAGTGTCGCCACCGTGTCCGGCGAGAGGCCGAGAGCCGAGGCTGAGCGCTCGGACTCGGCGACCGCGGAGGTCGCCAGCCCGAAGCGGGTGTAGCGGTAGAAGAGCCAGAGGCAGAGGGTGAGGACGCAGGCGATCCCGAGCAGGATCAGGCGGTCGGCCGAGATCACGATCGTGTCGTGGATGTGGACGATGTCCGTCGGCAGCTTCGAGGGGACGAATTTCGAGGTCGCGGTGTAGCGCAGGATCGCGATCGACTGGATCGTGATCAGCACCCCGAGCGTCGCGATCACCCGGACCAGCGGCGCGCTGTGGCGCAGCGGCCTCATGATCAGGAGGTGGACGAGGGCGCCGATCAGCGCCGCGAAGCCGACCCCGGCGACGAGGCCGGGGAGGAAGGCCCAGCCCTGGTTCGTGGTCAGCTCCCACCAGACGTAGGCGCCGGCCATCCCGATCGCGCCGAGCGCGAAGTTGAGCACTCCCGAGCCGCGGTAGACGATGATCAGGCCCTGGGAGGCGAGCGCGTAGGTCGCCCCGATTCCCAACCCCAGAAGCGCGAAACGGATGACTTCTTCCACGATGCTCTCTTTCGGCCTAGCGCGTTACCGGTACTGAGGTACAGAGCGCCGCGGGAGGCCCCGGGCGGTGGGCCCGGAGCCTCCCTTGACGGTGGCGATCATCCGAACGGAGGACCGCAATTCATCGGTTTGGTGCCGCCGGCGATTTCCGAGACGTCTTCGAATTCGGTGCTGGCCGGAGTCAGCTTGCCTTCTTTGAATTCGCTGAAGACGACGCACCGGTTGTTGATCCGTTCGAACCCCTTCGGGCCGCCGTCCTTGCCCCAGTTCATCGCGAAGTTCTCCGGCGGGACCATGCCCGGCAGGTTGATCTTCGCCGTTTCCGCGGCTTTCAGGAACGTTTCGTTGTTGATCGTGCCGCTCATCCCTTCGACGACCTGTTTGAACCCTTCGTAGGCCGCCCAGGTGCCCATCCCGCCCAGGCTGTTGTAGTCCTGGCTGGGGTCGGCTTTGTACTTTTCGAGGGCTTCGCGGTAGCTCGCCCAGGCTTTGGTCGAGATGTCGGGGTACATGCCGCCGACGATGTCGCCTTCGACCGTTTCTTCGAACCCTTTGACCGCGTTTTCGTTGAAGTTGCCCTGCGGCCCGTACATCCGGGCTTCCGAGCCGGACTGGGCGAAGGCCGGCATCCAGGCGATGTACGGCGTTTCGGAGACGATCATCACCAGGCAGTCGGTGTTACCCGACGTCGCTTCCGCCACCTGAGCGCTGTAGTCCTGCGCCGTCCCGGGCAATTTGACGAACTTTTCGATCTTCGTGCCTTCGGCTTTCGCCGCGTTTTCCATCAGCGGTTCGAATGCTTCGGCGCCTTCGATGATCACCCCGACCATGTGCTTGCAGCCGTCGGCCACCGCCCGCTTCACGAGTCCCACCCCGTAGAGCGGCTGGTTGCCCATCGGGAAGCTGATCTTCGAGGTCAATTCCAGCGGCGAGATCGCGCAGCAGTTGCCGAACAGCGCCGTGTTGGATTTTTCGAGGATCGGCACCACCGCGTCACCGGTGAAGGTGAAGTTGCCGACCAGCGCAACCGCACCGCCCGCAACCGCTTCACGCGCACACGCGGCGGCCCCCGTCGGGGTGCCGTGGGCGTCGCAGAAGTTGGCTTCGAGCGGACGACCGCTGATGCCACCATGCGTGTTGATCCATTCCTGGTACACACGCGCGGTTTCTTCGATGTTTTTGTACTGCGGCCCTTCGGTGTTCACGTCCGTGTAGGTCCACGTAACGATCGGTTCGCCCTTTACCGTTTCTTCCTTGGCGCCCGAGCCTTCCGAGCTCGCTTCTTCGCTGGTGGTAGCGCTGGTTTCTTCGGTCGTGGACGAACTTCCGCCGCCACAGGCAGCAAGCACCAGAGCGCAGGCCAGGAGCGCGAAGAGGGCCAGGAGCGGCCACTTCGAACCCCTCGCGATGCGACGGGTGGATGACTTCATCGACTCTCCTCCTCAGATAGCAAGCCGGACTTGGGGCTAGCGTACGAGCGCGCCCGAGCGCGGGTAGAAGCTCGCCGAGGGGGGCTTGGAGAATCGCCAAAGCCGCTCTCAGAGCGGCCCCGAGGCGCGCTCAGAGAACCCGGTGGACACGGTATTCGACCACCGGGCCGGGGTGCAGCCGACCCTCGCCGACGAACAGCGTCCGGTTCACCCAGAGGTACCGCTCGTCGCCGCACTCGAGCCGCGGGGCGGTGCGGAAGTAGTGGTCGGGGTAGTCGCTCGAGCGCTCGCCCGCGTTGGCGGCGCCGGCCGCCTGGTTGTACTCGATCACCCCGAAGTACTGGACGTAGATCGCGGCGCCGTCGTCGGTCTCGATCGTCAGCCGCACGTCGAGCCGGCCCCAGCCGTCGGGGCCGACCAGGACCCAGTCCGAGCCGCCGGTCCCGACCCGGCCGTTGATCCGCTCGCCCCACGCCTCGCCGCCGAGCACCTCGCGGATGCGGCGATCGCCGTAGGGGCCGGGGCCGATCGCCACCGACGGCGCCAGGCGGGCGTTGAAGGTGAACTCGTGCGCCAGCTCCATCGCGACCGCCTCGCTACCGGCGCAGGGTCACCCGGATGCCGCCGCGGCTGGCGCTGACGCCGCGGGCATCGCTCGCCCGCAGCAGGTCCTTGAGCCAGGGGATGCCGTCGGGCCCGCCGACCGGGAGGATCGGCTCGATCGGGTTGTCGGCCGCGTACATGCGGTCGACGTCGTTGCCCGGGATCAGGTAGCGCAGCAGCAGCTCCTCGTCGGAGAGGCTCTCGCCGTACTCGGCCCGGATCTCCTTCAGGCTCGGCTGCGGCGCGTGGCCGACGTCCATCATCTCCCTCCCGCGCGGGTTGGCGGCGGCGCGTTCGAGCACCTCGGGGTCGACCGGCCCCGGCGGCTTCCCGTACCAGCCCGCCAGGTACATCAGGTTCTCCTCGGGGATCGTCACGTAGCGCTCCCCCTGGACGACGTTGAGCAGCGCCTGGATCCCGACCAGCTGCGAGAACGGCGTCGCCATGATCGGCCAGCCCAGCTCCTCGCGGACCCGGATCGCCTCCTCCAGCACCGCCGGCAGCCGCTCGCTCATCCCGACCTGCTTCAGCTGTTCGCGCAGCGTCCCCATCATCCCACCCGGGAACTGCTGCTGGATGTTGGCCACCTGGTACTCGACCGGGGCGCCGCGGGCGAAGCCTTCGTCGTCGGCGAGGGCGCCGAAGTGGGCGGCGACCTCGGCGAAGCGGCTGTCGTCGATCGCGACATCGTGGCCGAGCCGGCGCAGGTTGTCGACGGTGACCTCGGTCGAGGGCATCGAGACGCCGTTGGCGAGGACCGAGATCGCCGCGTGGACGATCGTCACCCCCTCCTCGACCCCGATGATGTGGTTGAGGTTGGCCATCCCGGTGCGGTTGTGGAAGTGCATCTCCAGCGGCAGCCCGCCGGCGGCGGCGCGCTCCTGGCTCTGGCGGATCCAGCGCCGCGCCCGCTCCGGCCCCATCACCCCGGCCTCGTCGCCGAGCACGATCGTGTGGGCGGCGCCGCCGGCGATCATCCGGTCGATCACGTCGGCGTAGTAGTCGTCGGTGTGGACCGGGGACTCGGAGAAGTTGAGCTGCGGCGAGGGGTCGAGGCCGGCGTCGCGGGCGATCCGCGCGACCCGGACCATGTTCTCGGCGTCGTGCAGGCAGTCGAAGATCCAGAGGCTGCCGATCCCGTGCTTGGCCAGGGTGCGGATCCAGAGCTCGACGATCGAGTCCGGGGTGACGTTCATCCCGACGATGCCGTTGGTGCGGGTGCCGGCGCGCAGGGTCGAGTTCGGAAAGGCGGCCTTGATCGCGTCGAGGCCCTTCCACGGGTTCTCCTCGCGGAAGCGGACCATCACCTCGAAGATCGAGGAGCCGGTGAGGTCGACGACGCGGTAGCCGGCGCCGTCGATCGCCGCGGCCACCGGCAGGATCTGGCCGGCCCGCATCCTCATCCCCCAGTAGCTCTGCTGGCCGTCGCGCAGGGTCTGGTCGATCAGCTCGATCCGCGCCATCAGGCTGCCTCCGCCGCCGCCTCGCGGGCATCGCTCCACTCGGGCAGGAACGTCTCCTCGACCCACCTGGTGTGGACCCGGCCGGCGACGACGTCCGGGTGGGCGAGCAGGTCGAAGGCGAACCCCGCGGTCGTCTCGACGCCCTGGACCCGGAGGTGGCGCAGCGCCTGCCGGGTCCGCGCCAGGGCCGCCTCACGATCGGGCCCCGAGCAGATCAGCTTCGCCAGCAGCGAGTCGTAGTAGGGCGGCACGGTCCAGCCGGGGAAGCAGGCGGTGTCGACGCGGACGTCGCTGCCCTGCGGCGGCGCCCACTGGGTGACCAGCCCGGGGGTCGGGGCGAACTCGCGCGGCGGCGACTCGGCGTTGATCCGGACCTCGATCGCGTGGCCGCTGCCGGCGATCTCCTCCTGGCCGACCGAGAGCCCCTCGCCGCCGGCGATCCGCAGCATCTCCCGCACCACGTCGACCCCGGTGACGACCTCGGAGACCGGGTGCTCGACCTGGAGCCGGGCGTTGATCTCGAGGAAGCCGGCCGATTCCCGCTCCGGGTCTACGAGGAACTCGCAGGTGGCGGCGCCGGTGTAGTCGAGCGCCGCGATCAGCCGCACCGCCGCCTCGCCGAGCTCGCGCTCGAGCGCCGCCGAAAGCCCGTGGGCGGGCGCCTCCTCGACCAGCTTCTGGTAGCGGCGCTGCAGGGTGCAGTCGCGGTTGCCGACGTGGACGACGTTGCCGGCGGCATCGCCGAGCACCTGCACCTCGACGTGGCGGGCGTGGCGGACGTAGCGCTCGAGGAAGAGCCGCCCGTCGCCGAACGCGGCCTCCGCCTCACCGTGGGCCTGGGCCCAGGCGGCAGCCAACTCGGCCTCGGACTCGACCATCCGCATCCCCCGCCCGCCGCCGCCGGCGGCGGCCTTGAGCAGGACCGGGTAGCCGATCGCCGCGGCGACGCGGCGGGCGTCGGCCTCGCTGGCGATCACTTCCGAGCCCTCGTTGATCGGCACCCCGAGCTCGCGGGCGAGGGCGCGGGCGGTCGCCTTGTCGCCGCTGCGGCGCATCGCCGCGGCCGAGGGGCCGACGAAGATCACCCCCTCCTCCTCGCAGGCGGCGGCCAGCTCGGGGCGCTCGGAGAGGAAGCCGTAGCCGGGGTGCAGGGCGTCGCAGCCGGTCGTCTTGGCGGCGGCGAGCACGCGGTCGAGGTCGAGGTAGCTTTCCGCCGCCGCGGCCGGGCCGATGCAGACGACCTTGTCGGCGAGCTGGGCGCCGAGGCTGCCGCGGTCGGGCTCGGAGACCGCGAGCACCGATTCGATCCCCTCGTCGAAGCAGGCTTTGACGATGCGCACGGCGATCTCGCCGCGGTTGGCGATCAGGAGGCGGCGCAGCGCCACCGGCTCAGCCCTCGGGGTCGACGACCACGATCGGCTGCCCGAACTCGACCGCCTCCCCGTTCTCGACCAGGATCGCGGTGACGACGCCGTCGACCGGCGAGGCGACGTGGTTCATCAGCTTCATCACCTCGACGATGGCAACGGTCTCCCCCGCCGCCACGCGCCCACCAAGCTCCACGAAGGGAGGCGCGCCCGGCGACGGCGCCCGCCAGAACAGGCCCACCGACGGCGACTCGATCCGGGTTCCCGTGGCAAGGGCCGCCCCCGCCGCGGGTCCTGTCGCCGCAGGGGACCCACCACCCCCGGCGGTAGCTGAAGCTTCCTCGGGGGTGGTCCCCCCTACGGCGTCACCCCCTGCGGAGGCGGCCGGAGCGCCGTCGAATCGAGCGGCCGTCGGCGACGAGGGAGCTTGCGGGGCGAGGGCGGCCGCTTCGGCTGGCAGCGGATCGCGGGACACGTGCAGCCTGTCCTCGCCCACCTCGACCACCATCTCCCGCCAGTCGCTGCGCTCGAAGGCGTCAAGCAGCGCCCTGATCGTCTCTGGTGTCATCTCCATAGGCGGCGATCTCCTCGGTCGCGGATCGGGACGGCTGGTTCGATGATATGCGCGTGAAGATCGACTTCCAGCGCGCACTGTCGGCGCCGCCGGGGGCCCACGAGGTGATTCTCGTCCGCCACGGCGCCTGCGACCCGCCGGCGCCCGACGGGCTGATCGGCGGCCGCAGCGACCCGGGGCTGAACGAGCGCGGGCGGGCGGAGGCGGCGGCGGCCGGCGAGCGCCTGCGGCGCGAACCGGTGGCGGCGGTGTTCGCCAGCCAGCTGCGGCGCACGACCGAGACGGCGGCGCCGATCGCGGCGGCGTTCGAGCTGCGGCCGGCCGTGCTCGACGACCTCGGCGAGATCTACCTCGGCGAGTGGGAGGGCCACGGGATCCACGACCGCGGCTCCCGCGGCGACCCCGAGCTGGCCCGCGTTCTCGCCGAGCAGCGCTGGGACCTGGTCCCGGGGGTCGAGGACATCGACGGCTTCGGGGCGCGGGTGCGGCGCGGGGTCGAGACCGTCGCCGACGCCGCCGGCGACGGCACCGTCGCGGTCGCGGTCACCCACTCGGCGGTGATCGCCGAGTTCCTGCGCCAGATCACCGGCTCGGAGCCGTTCGCCTTCTTCCACAACACCAACGGCTCGCTGACCCGGGTGATCCGCCTCCCGGACCGGCGCTGGATCCTCGCCTGCTTCAACGACACCGAGCACGTGCACGCCCACCGGGCGGCTGCCGGCGCCGGTGCTGCGGGTGACGGTGGGGTGAGCGGCTGACATCGGTCCGGGCGCGGCGTCCGCGCTGGGCCTAGTGATACACCCGAATCGCCGCCCCTCCCCCGGCCCCCCGGGCGACGGCCTGTGGTTACCCCAAGCGCGGGCTGGGTCGCGGCGGCGCCCTGACCAGCCAGCGGCGAGTATCGGCTCGACGCCCCGGCGTCCGGGGAAAGAGCGAGGCAAGGAGGGCGAGATGAGCGAGGGGAACGGCGGCCGGGTCGCCGGCAAGGTGGCCGTCGTCAGCGGGGCCAGCAGCGGCATCGGCCGCGCCAGCTTCGAGCGGCTCGGGCGCGAGGGCGCGAAGGTGGTCGGCACCGCCCGCCGCGGGGAGCTGCTGAACGAGGCGCTGCAGGTGGTCGAATCGCACGGCGGCGAGGGCACCGTCGTGGCCGCCGACCTCGAGCGGGAGGGCACCGCCGAGCAGGTCGTGCAGGCGGCGATCGACGCCTACGGCCGGGTCGACATCCTCGTCTGCAACGCCGGCGTCGGCTGGCAGTACGG
>JAFDWC010000044.1 GCA_018268655.1 Actinomycetota bacterium | reverse complement strand
AGCGCCGACCACTCGACGTCCGCCGACGCCGCCCGCAACGCGGAAGCGCTCGGGGGACTGCCCGCCGCCGCCTACGCGAGGGCCGAACTGGAACCGGTGCGCACGGTCGGCGCCCCGGGCCAGCCGCGGTTCGAAGACGGGTGTGACAACGCCGGCGGCGCCTTCGGGGAAGTCGGCTTGTACAGAGACGGTTTCGGCACCGTCCACCTGGTCGGCCTCGCCTCCTGTCCGGCCGCCGGGGCGACCGTCTTCACCCTTCCCCCCGGCTTCCGGCCCGCGGTCGACAACCTGATGGCGGTGGCGATGACCGAAACCGCCAGCGGCGAGGTCGGGGTGGAGCCGGGCGGAGAAGTCCGGATCTTCGGCGGCACCACCCCGCGGCTCTTCGGGGTGACGTTCCGGGATGCCTCCTAGCGGGGGCGGGGGACGACCTCGCCGCGCCCGGGGTCGGCGCCGGTCACTTGGAGTTGTTGTTGGCGCCGTCGCTCGCGGCGGTGGGCTGCAGCCGGTGCCAGAGGTCGGCCGATCGCTGCCCGTCCGCCGCCGGCTCGACGTTCCGCTCGACCACCTCCCAGCCCTCGAGGATGTGCTCGGCCATCAGCCATTCGGCGCGGTGCGGGTCGCGGTTGCAGATCGCGTCGCAGATCGCTCCGTGCAGGTAGTCCGAGCGTTCGAGCTGGGCCTCGGTGTACCAGGAGAAGGCGCTGAAGACCAGCGGCGCCACGACGACCGCGTCCATCACGCCCGGCAGCCGCGTGTTGTTGCTGGCGATCGCGACCTGCTGGTGGAAGCGGCGGTTCAGGCTGGCCATCACCTGGGCCCGCTCGAGCGCGTCGCTGTAGCTCCTGCCGCTGGCCACGTGCATGCGGTCATAGGCCTCCCTGACGGCCTGCTGCTGCTCCTCGGTGGCCTCGAGGGCGGCGTTGAAGGCGGCGAACGACTCGAGCGAGGCGCGCAGGCGGAAGGCGTCGCGCAGCTCCTCGGGAGTGTGGTCGACGGTCTCCCAGCCGCTGCGGGTCCTGGTCACCTGACCCAGCGCCATCATCGCGGTCAGCGCCTCGCGGACCGGGGTCCTGCTGGTCCCCAGGTCCTCGGCCAGGCGCTGCTCGACTATCCGCTCCCCGGGCCGGATCCGACCGTCGGTGATCCGCGCCTGGATCGCGCCGCGGATCGCCGATCCCTCGTTGCGCCCCCCGTCCGCTGTCTGCGCGCCGTTCACTGACTTAAATTTTTGCATACGAAACGACGGCTGTCTAGGCCGAGATGTAGACCTTCGTATGCGAACGCCAACAGCTGGTCGCAAGAATATCGCAAATAGCGGATATTTTGGAATCGAACTTCTTGACATAGATGCTGTTCGCATACAAAGTGCGCGACGTGATCAATCCTGCATACGAAGTCGGACGCGCGTCAATCCGCGGTCTGATGCGGATTCCGGCCGTTCGGAGCGCCTCGTGAGCGGTCCGGGGGCGGGTGGCGAGGCCAATGGCGACGCCAAGGGCCCGCTCGAGGGCCTTCGCGTGGTCGAGATGGGGACGATGCTGGCCGGGCCGCTCTGCGCCCGCCTGCTTGCCGATTACGGGGCCGACGTGGTGAAGATCGAGGATCCGAAGCGCGGCGACATCGGCCGCGACTGGGGCCGCCACAAGCTCGAGGGCAAGTCCCTCTGGTGGCCGATCCAGGGGCGCAACAAGCGCTGCGTCACGATCAACCTGCGCGAGCCCGAGGGCCAGGAGCTGGCGCGGCAGCTGTGCGACCGCGCCGACATCCTGGTCGAGAACTTCCGCCCCGGCACCCTCGAGCGCTGGGGCCTCGGCCCGGAGCGCCTGGCGGAGAGCAACCCGGGCCTCGTCGTGGCGCGGGTCTCCGGCTTCGGCCAGAGCGGTCCGGCCCGCGAGAAGGCCGGCTTCGGCGTCGTCGGCGAGGCGGTCGGAGGGCTGCGGTACACGACCGGTTATCCGGACCAGGCACCGCCGCGGGTCGGGGTCAGCATCGGCGACGAGATCGCCTCGCTCTTCGCCGTGATCGGCGTCCTGCTGGCGCTGCAGTCGCGGCAGCGGAGCGGCCGCGGCCAGGTCGTCGACGTCGCGATCTACGAGGCGGTGTTCGCGATGATGGAATCGATCGTCACCGAGTACGCCCGCGTCGGCGGCCTGCCCGAGCGCACGGGCAGCCGCCTGCCGGGAGTCGCCCCCTCCAACGTCTACCCGACCGCCGACGAGGAGTGGGTGATCATCGCCGCCAACGCCGAAAACGTCTTCCGGCGGTTGATGGCGGTCCTCGGCCAGCCGGAGCTTGCCGACGATCCCCGCTTCGTCGACCACGCTTCGCGCGCCGCCAACTACGAGGTCCTCGACGAGACGATCGGCTCCTGGTCGTCGCAGCGCAGCGGCGACGAGATCATCGCGATGCTCGACGAGGCAGGGGTACCGGCGAGCAAGATCTACTCGCCTGCGGACATGCTCGAGGACCCCCACTTCTGGGCCCGCGAGATGCTGGTCGAGACCACCGACCGGGTGCTCGGCGAGCTGACGATCCCCGGGATCGTGCCGAAGCTCTCGGCGACTCCCGGAGCGATCCGCTGGCTCGGGGCGGACCACGGCGAGCACAACGAAGAGGTCTTCGAGCAGGAGCTCGGGCTCGCCACCGAGCGGCTCGAGGAGCTGCGCGAGAAGGGGATCGTCTGAGCGTGGCGGAGCGGATCGAGATCATCGAGGTCGGTCCCCGCGACGGGCTCCAGGACGAGGAGCGCGTCCTCTCCCCCGAGGACCGCGCCGACTTCGTCGGGCAGGCGCTGGCGGCCGGCGCCGAGCTGGTCGAGGCGGTCTCCTTCGTCTCCGCCAAGCGGGTGCCGCAGATGGCCGAACCCGAGGCGGTGATCGCGCTGGTCGGCGCCGCGCAACGCGACCGGCTCACGGCGCTGGTCCCGAACCGGCGCGGCTTCGAGCGGGCGCTGGCCAGCGGGCTGCGCCACGTCCGCTGCGTCCTCGCCGCCAGCGACGAGATGAACCGGCGCAACTTCGGGGTGCCGACCGAGGTGACCGCCGCCGAAGTGGGCGCGATCGCTCGCGAGCATCAGGGCGAGGTCACGGTCGGGCTGGTGATCGGCACCGCCTTCGGCTGCCCGTTCGAGGGGGAGGTCCCCGCCTCAAGGGTGCTGGAGATCGCCGCCGCGGCGGTCGACGCCGGGGTCGGCGAGGTCGTTCTCGCCGACACCACCGGGGTCGCCAATCCGCGCCTGGTCGAGGAGCGCTGCGCGGCCCTGGTCGAGCTCGAGGCCCCACGGCTCGGCGCCCACTTCCACAACACCCGCAACACCGGCTACGCCAACGCGCTGCGCGCCGTCGACGTCGGGGTGCGGCGCTTCGACGCCAGCATCGGCGGCATCGGCGGCTGCCCGTTCGCGCCCGGGGCGACGGGCAACGTCGCCAGCGAGGACCTGGCCGAGATGCTCGCCTCGATGGGCTTCGAGACGGGGGTCGACGTCGACCGCCTGCTGGCTTCGTCGGCCTGGCTGCGGGACCGGCTCGGCCACGACCTTCCGGGGCAATTGCTGCACGCGGGACGCGCATCCAGCGCGCGCCCGGACCTGGTGAAGGAGGGATCCAGATGAGCGAGCAATGTGGCGTGCGAGTTTCGATCGTGCGCGGCGGTACCAGCAAGGCGATCTTCGTCCGGGCCGAGGACTGGCCGGCCGAGTCCCGCCCGGAGGCGGACGAGCTGATCCGGGCGATCTTCGGCTCGCCGGACCGGCGCCAGGTAGACGGCATCGGCGGCGCCGACCTGTTGACCAGCAAGTTCTCGATCATCGGCCCGCCCAGCCGCGACGACGCCGACGTCGACTACACCTTCGTCCAGGTCGGGATCGAGACGCCGACCGTCTCCTGGGCGATGAACTGCGGCAACATCTCGGCCGTCGTCGGTCCCTACGCGATCGACGAGGGGTTCGTGGAGGCGGTCGAACCGTCGACCACGGTCCGCATCCACCAGGTCAACACCGGCCGCCTGATCGTCGCCGAGGTGCCGGTGCGCGACGGCGCCGCCGCGGTCGCCGGCGACTACGAGATCAACGGGGTGCCGGGGAGCGGGGCCAAGGTGACGCTCGACTTCTCCGATAGCGCCGGCGGCACCACCGGCGCCCTGCTGCCGACCGGCAACCCGGTCGACACGCTGGAGGTCGAGGGGATCGGCCCGATCGAAGCCTCGATCGTCGACGCCGCCAACCCGATCGTCTTCATCCGCGCCGAGGACATCGGCCTGCGCGGCGACGAGGACCCGAACGAGATCGACAGCGACGCCGAGCTGATGGCCAAGCTCGAGCTGATCCGCTGCACCGGTGCCGTCGCCGCCGGCTTCGCGGCGACCCCGGAGGAGGCGGAGGTGGACTGCCCGACGGTTCCCTTCATCGCCTTCGTCGGCAAGCCGCGGCCCTGGACCGATTTCGCCAGCGGCGAGCAGCACGCGGCGGACGAGTGCGATCTCAACGCCCGCCTCTACGTGATGCGGCGGATGCACAAGGCCTACGCGGGGACGGGCACGATCTGCACCGGCGCCGCCGCCCGGATCCCCGGCAGCATCACCAACCAGGCGCTCGGCGCCAGCGGCCAGGAGGGCCTGGTGGTGCGGATCGGCCATCCCTCCGGGGTGATCCCGATCGAGGTCGAGGTCGAGGTCGCCGGCCACGAGAGCCCGGTCCTGCGCCGGGCGGCGATCCACCGCACAGCCCGCAGGTTGCTCGACGGAACCGTCTACGTCCCGCGTGCCGCCTACCCCTCGAAACAGGAGCCCAGCCTTGCCTGAGACGACCGAGACCAACCCCCACCACGGCCGCCCGCGGGACGCCGAGACCCGGGCGCTGGCCGAGTTCGCGGCGGCGATCGACCCCGCCCGGCTCCCGGCCGAGGTGGTCGAGCGGGCGGCGATGGTGATCGCCGACTCGCTTGCCTGCGGCGTCGCCGGCAGCTCGATCGCCCCCGAGATCGTCGCGCCGATGCGGCGCTACGCGCTGACGATCGGCGGCGCCCCACAGGCCTCGCTGCTGGTCGGCGGCGAGAAGGTCGCACAGCCGATCGCCGCCCTCGCCAACTCGACCGCGATGCACACGATCGACTACGACGACACCTTCATGCCGGCGATCGGCCACTTCGGCGCCGTCGTCACCGGCGCCGCGCTGGCGGCGGTCGAGCGCAACGGCGGCAGCGGCGCCGACCTGATCGCCGCCGTGGTCGCCGGCTTCGAGGTCGGCGGCAAGGTCGGCCGCAGCGTGATGCCGGGCCACTACGAGCGCTGGCACTCGACCGGCTCGCTCGGCGGCCCCGCCGCGGCCGCCGCGGCGGCCCGCGGCCTCGGCCTCGATGCCGAGGAGACCGATATGGCGATCGGGTTCGCCGCCGACGACACCGGCGGCACCCGCTACTGCATCAAGGTCGGCGACTTCTCAAAGAGCCTGCACGCCGGCGCCGCCGCCCAGAAGGGGACGCAGGGGGCGATGCTCGCCGCCGCCGGGGCGATGGGGCCGACCGGCCTGCTCGAGCACCCGGTCGGCTTCTTCTGGGCCTACTCGGAGGAGCGCGAGCCGGGCCGGCTCGGGCCCGAGGTCGAGCAGCTCGGCAGCCGCTGGGAGATCCTCGAAGACGACCTCAAGGCGCACCCCTGCATCCTCGCCTCGCACTGCGGGATCGAGGCGACGATCGGGATCGTCAGCGAGAACGACCTGGCGCCGGAGCAGATCGAGCGGATCTCGATCGTGCAGCCGTTCTTCTCCGAAAACCACGGCCTCAACTACGAGCCCGACAGCGCGATGGCGGCGAGGCTCTCGGTTCCCTTCTGCACCGCGGTCGCCGCGATCGACCGCCGGGTCGGCCTCGAGCAGTTCGAACGCGGGCGCTTCCTCGAGCCCGAGGTGCGGGCGCTGATGCGGCGCATCACCTCGACCCCGGACCGCTCGCTGAACGAGCGCTTCCCGGCCGGGACGCCGGCGATCGTGACGATCGAAAGCACCGGCGGCGAGGTCTGGGAGCGGGAGATCGACGTCCCGAAGGGCTCGCACCTGCGGCCCTTCACCGCCGCCGAGCACCACGAGAAGCTGGCGGAGCTGTTCGGCCGCTCGCTCGACCCGGCCGCCGTCGAGGCGACGATGGCGGCGCTGGCGCGGCTGCCGGAGCTGGACTCGGTCGGCGAGCTGACCGCGGCGATGGTCGCCGAGGGGTGGTCGGCGTGAGGAGGATCGGCGTCGACGTCGGCGGCACCTTCACCGACCTCGTCTTCTGGGACGACGCGACCGAGACCAGCATCACCCACAAGACCCCGTCGACGCCGG
The DNA here is from genome assembly GCA_018268655.1 of Actinomycetota bacterium. Classification (GTDB taxonomy): domain Bacteria; phylum Actinomycetota; class Thermoleophilia; order Solirubrobacterales; family 70-9; genus VAYN01. Next base: position 13,659 of record JAFDWC010000044.1, on the reverse strand, counting down.
CCGACCCTTCGCAGGCGATCATCAAGGGGATCCTCGAGCTCTGCGGCAAGGCGGAGTGCGACCCGAGCTCGGTCGACATGGTCTTCCACGGGACCACGGTCGCGACCAACATCGCGCTCGAGCACAACGGCTCGCGGGTCGGCCTGATCACCACCGAGGGCTTCCGCGACATCCTCCACATTGCGCGCAAGAAGCGCCCGTACAACTTCTCCAGCTACCAGGACCTGCCCTGGCAGAGCTTCCCCCTGGTTCGCCGCCGCGACCGGATGACGGTGCGCGAGCGGATCACCGCTGACGGTCGCGTCGAGTGCCCGCTCGACCGCGAGGGAGCCCGCGGTGCGATCCGCAGCCTGAAGGAGGCCGGGGTCGACGCGGTGGCCGTCTGCTTCCTCCACGCCTACTCGAACCCGGTCCACGAGGAGGAGGTGAAGGAGCTGCTGGCGGCCGAGTTCCCCGAGGCCTTCGTCTCGCTCTCCAGCGAGGTGGCGCCGCAGTACCGCGAGTACGAGCGCTTCTCGACCACCGCCCTCAACGCCTACATCGGGCCCAAGGTCTCGCGCTACCTCGGCAACCTGGCCCGCGAGGCCGGCGGCAAGGGCGTCTCCGAGGAGATCCACCTGATGGCCTCGGCTGGCGGCGTCGTCACCCTCGACAGCGCCGCCGAGCGCCCGGTCTCGCTGCTGATGAGCGGCCCGGTCGCCGGCCTCCTCGCCGGCTGCGAGATCGGCCGCGCCTCTGGTCGGCGCAGCGTCATCACCCTCGACGTCGGCGGCACCTCGGCCGACGTCGGCGTCGCCCCCGACGGCGAGCTGCGGATGAAGCACCTGCTCGACACCAAGATCGGCCCCTACGACGCGATGGTGCCGATGGCCGAGGTCGACACGATCGGCGCCGGCGGCGGCTCGATCGCCTTCGTCGACAAGGGCGGGATGTTCAGCGTCGGGCCGCGCAGCGCCGGCGCCGACCCCGGGCCCGCCTGCTACGGCCGCGGCGGCACCGAGCCGACCTCGACCGACGCGATGGTCGTGCTCGGCTGGCTGCGGCCGGAGAACTTCCTCGGCGGCGCCCTCGACATCGACGCCGGCGCCGCCCGCGCCGCGATCGAGGCGCGGATCGCCCGCGAGCTCGACACCAGCGTCGAGTACGCCGCCACCGGCATCTTCCAGATCCTCTCCAACTCGATGGGCGAGGCGGTCAGCCTGCAGTCGGTTCGCAAGGGCTTCGACCCGCGCGACTTCGTCCTCGTCCCCCAGGGCGGGGCCGGGCCGCTGTTCGGCTGGGACGTCGCCCGCCAGCTGCAGATCCCGCGGGTCGTCGTCCCCGGTCACCCGGGGATCGCCTCGGCGATCGGGCTGCTGACGACCGACATGCGCTACGAGTTCCCGGCGACCGTCTGGGAGAGCTCCGACGGCGCCGACCTCGAGCGGATCGAAGCCGAGTTCCGGCGCCTCGCCGAGCTGGCGCTGTCGCAGCTGCGGGCGGACGGGCTCGGCGACGAGGCGATCGCGATCCAGCGCACCGCCGACTGCCGCTACGTCGGCCAGGGCTACGAGCTGCGGGTCAACGTCCCCGACGGGCCGGTCACGCCGGCCTGGATCGCGCAGACGGTGGCTGCCTTCGGCGACGCCCACGAGCGCGCCTACTCGCGTCGCTTCGACGACGTCGCGGTGCAGATCGTCAACATCCGCGTGATCGGCGTCGGCACCGTCGCCAAGCACGAGATCCCGCGCCTCGAGGGGCCCGGGTCCGACGCCGAGCGGGCCCTGAAGCAGACGGTCAGCGCCTTCTTCCCGGACGAGTCTTCGCCGGAGCCCCTGGAGCACGAGACCGCGGTCTACGACCGGGCCCTGCTCGGCCCCGGTGCCTCGTTCGCGGGGCCGGCGATCGTCGAGCAGTACGACTCGACGACGATCGTCGGACCCGGGCAGGCGGCCGCGGTCGACGAGGTCGGCCACCTGATCATCGAGGGGGTGGCGGCGTGAAGCCGGTGCCGACCGAGGGCGCGGTCAGCAGCTCGCTCGCCGGGGTCGGTCGCCGCGCCGCCGAGGTCGAGGTCGACCCGACCACGCTGCGGGTGATCGGCGGCGCCCTCGACGCGATCGCCAAGGAGATGGCGCAGGTGCTGTACCGGATGGCCTACTCGAGCATCATCCGCGAGTCGGAGGACCTCGGCGCCGGCATCTTCGACGTCAGCGGCCGCGAGTTCTGCGAGTCCGACTCGACGCCGATGCACATCGGCTCGATCCCGGCCTACATCCGCGGCGTCAACCGCCGCCTCGAGGGCAGCTACGAGCCGGGCGACGTGGTCCTCCACAACCACCCCTACCACGGCGCCTCGCACTCGCCCGACTACTGCGTGCTGGTCCCGATCTTCTGGCAGGGCGAGCACCTCGGCTTCGCCGGCTGCACCGGCCACGTGCTCGACATCGGCGGCGCCTTCCCCGGGCTCTCGCTCGACGTCGTCGACGTCTGGGCCGAGGGCAAGCTGATCGACTCGGCGAAGATCTACGCCGCCGGCGTCCGCAACGACCACCTCTTCCAGCACATCCTCGACAACGTCCGCACGCCGGACATGAACCGGGGCGACATCGAGGCGATGATCGCCTGCTGCCGGCTCGGCGAGCGCCGCTTCACCGAACTGCTCGAGCGCTTCGGGGTCGAGACGGTCCTGAGCGCGGTCGAGAAGTGGATGGACTACTCGGAGCGGATGCTGCGGGCGGAGATCGAGCAGGTCCCGGACGGCGTCTACCGGGCGCCCGACGGCTGGCTCGACGACGACGGCAAGAACTACGGCAAGCCGCTGAAGGTGGCGCTCGCGGTCGAGGTCAGCGGCTCCGACATCACGATCGACCTGACCGGCTCGGCGCCGCAGGTCGAAACCGCCTTCAACGTCCCCTTCGAGGGCTCGGTCCTGCCGACCTGCAACTTCGCGGTCCGGACCCTCTTCCTCGACGAGGCGACCAACCAGGACTTCATCCCGCAGAACGACGGCGCCTTCCGCGCGGTGCGGGCGCGGGCGCCGCTGGGGACGATCTTCAACCCGCGCTTCCCGGCCTCCAACTTCGCCCGCTTCTCGCAGATCAACCGGATCCCCGACCTGATCAACCAGGCGCTGGCCGAGGTGATGCCGGAGCGGATCGTCGCCGGCTGCTCGGCGGCGGTGCAGTCGCTCGCCTACTCCGGCGTCCTCGACGACGACGGCCAGTACTGGGTCTACATCGAGGTCAACGAGGGCTCCTACGGCGGCCGCTGCGGCAAGGACGGGCTCGACGCCGTCGACTGCCTGATGGCGAACACCCGCAACAACCCGATCGAGGAGCTCGAGCTGCGCCAGCCGATGCTGTGCGAGCGCTACGAGCTGCGCGACGACCCGCCGGCGGCGGGCCGCTGGCGCGGCGGGATCGGCTCGGTCCGGCGCTGGCGCTTCCTGACCAAGACCTACGTCGGCTCCGAGGGCGACCGGCGCAGCGATCCGCCGCGCGGCCTCTTCGGCGGCGAAGACGGCCGCTCCGGCTCGATCCGGCGCAACCCGGACGGGCCCGCCGAGGAAAGCTGGCCCTCGAAGTTCACTAACAGCTCCTGCGACCCGGGCGACGTGCTGGAGATCTCGCTGCCCTGCGGCGCCGGCTACGGCGATCCGCTCGAGCGCGATCCGGCCGCGGTCCGCGACGACGTCCTCGACGAGCTGCTCAGCGCCGCCGAAGCGCGGGCCGTCTACGGCGTCGCGCTCGACCCCGACTCGCTCGAGGTCGACGAGCGGGCGACCGCGGAGCTCCGGGGCCAGCGCGGGGACCGGGAGTGACGATGGAGCTCGGCCTCTGCATCATCCCCACCAGCCTCGAGGCCACCGTCGAGGTGGCGGAGCTGGCCGAGCGCGGCGGCATCGGCTGGCTCGGCATCTGCGACTCCCCCTACCTCTACGCCGAGCCCCACGCCTGCATGCAGGCCGCGGCCCGGGCGACCAGCGCGATCAGGATCGGCACCTTCGTCACCAACCCGGTGACCCGGCATTGGACGGTCCAGGCCGCCGGCTTCCGGGCGCTCGAGGAGCTCGCTCCGGGTCGGGGCTTCCTCGGCATCGCCGCCGGCGACAGCGCCGTCCACTCGGTCGGCCTCGAGCCGGCGAGCCCGGCCGCGCTCGAGGAGTACGTGGCCCGGGTCCGCGAGCACGGCCCCGACGGGCTCGAGGTGATGACGGCGGCGGGCGGCCCCCGCTCGGCCCGTCGCGCCGCCACCTACGCCGACCATCTCGTCCTCGGCCAGGGCGCCTCCGAGGGCGCGATCTCCTTCCTCGCCTCGCTGGCGGCCGAGGCCCGCGCCGAGGCGGCCGCGGCGCCGCCCGAGCTGGCGCTCTGGGCCTTCATGCTGCTCGGCCTCGCCGACGGAGAGGCGGAGGTCGAGGCGACCCGCGGCGACATCGCCGCCGCGGTCGTCGCCTACAGCCGCCAGGCCTTCGACTTCACCTTCGAGGGCAAGGCCGTCCCGGAGGATCTGCAGGAGCCGCTGCGCCGGCTCTACGAGCAGTACTCCTTCGAGGAGCACTCGACGCCGGGCGAAAGCCGCAACGCCCGCCTCCTGCGCGGCGAGGGCGGCCCCGACCTCGGCTCCTTCCTGTTCGAGCGGTTCGCCCTGGTCGGGGAGCCCGAGGCGGTCGCCGAGCGGCTGCGCGCGGTGCTCGACTCGACCGGCCTGCAGCGAATCTTCCTCTCCGCGATCTCGGCCGACCCGGTGACGCTGACACGCCTCCTCGTCGACCGTCTCGTGCCGCGCCTTGACCAGAGATCCAACTCCGTCGCGACGACGAAAGGGGTGTAGGACGGTGACCGGAGCAACCCAGAAGTCCGGCGACGAGCTGAAGGTGGCGCCCGCGGGGAAGGAGCCGGGTGGCGCCGGCGGCGGGCCGCGATTCTGGCCCCGCAAGCGCCCCGACCTCGCCGGGCTCACCGCGAGCTACGGGATCCTCGTCGCCTGGGCGGTGGTGATCCTCGTCTTCTCCCTGCTCGAGCCGGAACGGTTCCCGACCACGGCCAACCTGCAGACGATCCTCGGCTCGCAGTCGGTGCTCCTGATCCTCGCCCTCGGGCTGATCATCTCGCTCAGCGTCGGCGAGTACGACCTCTCGGTCGCCGGCGCGATGTCGGTCTCGCTGGTCCTCGTTGGCTACCTCAACGTGATCGCCGGCTGGGCGATCATCCCGGCGGTACTCGCCGCCCTCCTCTCCGGCGTCCTGGTCGGCCTCCTCAACGCCTTCCTGGTCGTCGGCGTCGGGGTCGAGTCGATAGTCGCCACCCTCGGCACCGGCACCCTGCTGGTCGGGCTCGGGGTCGCGATCAACGGCGAAACCACGGCCGGGATCTCGGAAAGCCTGGTCGAAGTCGTCCGCTACAAAGTGCTCGGCCTGCCGATGTCGTTCTACTACGCGCTCGCCCTGACGGCGATCGTCTGGTACTGCCTGCGGTTCACCCCGCTCGGCCGCTACCTCTACTTCGTCGGCGTCAACCAGAGCGTCGCCCGGCTCTCCGGGCTGCCGGTCAACCGGATCCGCGCCGGCGCCCTCGTCGTCACCTCCACCATCGGCGCCCTCACCGGGGTCGTCTTCGCCGGCACCCTGGCCTCCTCGGACCCGAACATCAGCGCCTCCTTCCTGCTCCCGGCCTTCGCCGCGGCGTTCCTCGGCTCGACCGCGATCACCCCCGGTCGCTTCAACGCCTGGGGCACCTTCATCGCGGTCTACTTCCTCGTCACCGGCATCACCGGGCTACAGCTCCTCGGCCTCTCCGGCTGGATCGAAAACGTCTTCTACGGCGCCTCTCTGGTGATCGCGGTCTCGCTCTCGAAGGGGGCGGCGAAGTACCAGCTCTACCGGCGCCTGCGGCGTACCCGCGAGGGAGGTGAGGCCGGCTAGGTAGCGCAGCGAAGTCAGTTCTGAAGTTCAGCCACTCACCATGGGAAGGAGAGAGCTCATGAGCTCGATGAAGTACTGGCGCTACCTGGCGCTCGCCGTCGGCGTGCTCGCCTTGGTCGTCGCCCTCGCCGCTTGCGGCAGTTCCAGCAGCAGCTCAAGTTCTGAAGCGACCGGCTCGGAAACGACGGAAGCCGAAGGCGGCAAGGAAGAAACGGCGAGCGCAGGCGGCTCGGGCGGTATCGCCGAAGCCGAAGCGGCCGTCGCCGAAGCGCTGAAAAAACCAACGGACTGGAAACCGCCCGGCAAGCCGATCAACGTCAGCGGGCTCAAAGGCAAAACCGCCTACATCATCGCCAACTCGCTGTCGCTGGCGTTCACCACGACGCTGACGGAAAACATGAAGGAAGCCTTCACCAAAGCGGGCCTGAAGGTGGTCGTCGTCGACGACAAGGCGGAAGTCTCACAGACCGCGAAGCTGATCGAACAGGCCGTCTCCCAGGGAGCGTCCGTGATCACGATCCAGTCGCATGCCAGCGACCTGATCTCCGCGCCGCTGAAAGTGGCGAAGGAAGCGGGCATCCCGGTGATCGAGATGTTCGAAGGCGATCCCGGCCTGCCGACCAAGCAGCAGGAAGAACAGGGCGTCAGCGCCCTCGCCACCTACTGCTACAGCTGCGCCGGCGAACTGCTGGCCAACTGGGCGACCGCCAACAGCGGTGGTGAAGTGACCGGTGTCACCTACTACGACTCCGACGTCGGCGCCAGCCAGGCGATGAACGAAGGCCAGAAACAGCAGTTCGCCAAAGTCTGCCCCTCGTGTGAAGTCGAATACAAAAACGTGTTGGTGGCGGACTGGGCGAAATCCCTGCCGACGCTGACCCAGACGGACCTGTCCAACCCGAAGCTCAACTACTTCCTGCCGAACTACGACGGGATGACCACCTACATGGTGCCGGCGATCAAAGCCGCCGGAGCTGAAGAACGGGTGAAGATCGGCAGCTTCAACGCCAACCTCCCCTACATGGAAGAACTCGCCAAGGGCGGGGTGATCAAAGCGGACATCGGCAGCCCGGTCGCCTGGATGGGTTGGGCCGTCGCCGACCAGGGCCTGCGGGTGATGAACGGCGAACCGCCGCTCGAAAACGTCGACATCCCGTTCCGGCTGTTCGACGAATCGAACATCAAGGAAATCAACCTGAAGGAACCCGAAAGCACCTGGTACGGAGTCAACTACCAGCAGGAATACGAAAAATTGTGGGGCCTGGGGTAGTCCCATGAGCGCTAACGGTGCGCCTGGCAAGCCAATGGTGGTGGGCGAGCCCGTCCTCTCGGCGAGGGGAATCTCGAAGAGCTTCGCCGGGCGCACCGTGCTGCGCGATTTCAACCTCGACCTGAGCAGGGGGGAGGTGCACGCCCTGCTCGGGCAGAACGGCTCCGGCAAGTCCACCTTCATCAAGATCCTCAGCGGGTACCACGCGCCAGATGACGGCGGCAGCCTCCGGCTCGCCGGCGAGGAGGTGAAGTTCCCGATGCCGCCCGGCTCGGCGGCGAAGCGGGGGCTGGCCTTCGTCCATCAGGACCTCGGCCTGTTCGAGACCGGGAGCGTGCTCGAGAACATCCGCCTCACCCAGCACGAAGTACGGCCCGGCTACCGGATTCCGTGGCGCGAGGAGCGGCGCCGGGTGCGCGAGGCGCTGGCCCGCTTCGACCTGACGATCTCCCCCGACGCGCTGGTCTCCTCGCTGCGCGAGGTCGACCGCGCCCAGGTCGCGATCGTGCGCGCGGTCGAGCAGCTGCGCGAGGAGGAAGAAGGGATCCTGATCCTCGACGAGGCGACGGCGTACCTGCCGCAGGACGGCACCGACAAGCTCTTCGCGTCGGTCCGCGAGGTGGTAAGCAGCGGCTTCGCGGTGCTCTTCGTCACCCATCGCCTGGAGGAGGTCTGGGCGGCCGCCGACAACGTCTCGGTGCTCCGCGACGGCGCCATCGCCGGCGGCGGCCGGGCCGAGGACCTGAGCGAAGACGACGTGATCTCGCTGATTCTCGGCTTCCCGCTGACCGAGCTCTACCCCGAGGCGCACCACGCCCGCTCGGAGACCGCGGCCCGCGTCAGCGACGTCTCCGGCGGCGTCGTCCGCGGCTTCTCGGCGGACGTCGGGCGGGGCGAAATCCTCGGCCTGACCGGACTGCTGGGGATGGGCTGGGAGGAGATTCCCTACCTGCTGTTCGGCGCCGACCAAGCGAAGTCCGGCTCGATCGAGCTCGGCGGCCGGACCTACCCGCTGGAGTCGATGACGCCGCGGGCGGCGCTCGACGCGAAGCTGGCGCTGCTGCCGGCCAACCGGCTCCAGGACGGCGCCGTCGGCGAGGCCTCGGTGCGCCAGAACGTGACCCTGCCGACGCTCTCGGGCTACTTCCAGGGCGGGCGCCTGCGGGCGCGCCGCGAGCGCCGCGAGACCAGCGCGCTGCTGGAGCGGTTCCAGGTCAACCCGCCCGAGTCGGAGATCATGCTGGCGACCCTGAGCGGCGGCAACCAGCAGAAGGTGCTGCTGGCCAAGTGGTTCGCGACCGACCCCTCCGTCTTCCTCCTCCACGAGCCGACCCAGGGCGTCGACGTCGGCTCCCGCAAGCAGATCTTCGCCCTGATCAACGAGGCCGCCGAAGCGGGGAAGACGATCGTCCTCGCCAGCTCCGAGTACGAGGACCTGGCCCACCTCTGCGACCGCGTCCTCGTCTTCCGCAACGGGCTGGTGACCGCCGAGCTGACGAAGTCGTCGCTGAGCGAGGAGCGGATCGTCGAGCAGTGCTTCCGCGATCGCTCGGCCGGAGTCGAGACCCGTGGTTGACGATCCACAGCTGGCCGCGTACAGGCAGGTCGGGATCGGCGTCGCGCCGATCGAGCTCGGCCGGGCGCCGGCGGTGGTCGTCGTCGACATGCAGCGGCACTTCACCGAAGGGGTGCTCGCCTCGCCCCGGACCGAGACGGTCCTAGCCGCGACCGCCCAGCTGCTCGAGCGCGCCCGCGAGGCCGGGGTCCCGGTCTTCCACCTGCGCGTCGTCTACCGCTCGCCGGCCGAAGTCGGGGTCGCCTGGCGCCAGAAGTGCCCGAGCATGTCCGAGTGCCTGGCCGGGTCGCGCCCGGCCGAGATCCACCCGCTCGTCGCGCCGCTGGCGGGCGAGACGGTGATCGACAAGCGCCGGGCCTCGGGCTTCTTCGAGACCGAGCTGGACCAGGTGCTGAAAGCCGCCGCCGTCGACACCGTCGTCGTCGTCGGCACCAGCACCAGCGGCTGCGTCCGCGCGACCGCGGTCGACGGCGCCGCTCTCGACTACCGCGTGATCGTGGTCGAGGACTGCGTCGACGATCGTGCCGAGGCCTCCCACGCGGCGGCGCTGACCGACGTCCAGGCCAAGTACGGCGAGGTGCTGAGCCTCGACCAGCTCGCCCGCGAGCTGAGCCGGACACGAACCCAACCCGACCAGCGGGGCGACTGAGCTTCGCCACCAGAAAGACGAGGAGATCGATGACCGAGGCGACCGCGTACCCGAACCTGTTCTCGCCCTGCGAGATCGGGCCGCTGACCGTTCGCAACCGGCTGATGCAGACCGCCCACGCCAAGCTGTACACGGTCGGCGGCCTCGATTCGCGACGGAACATGGAATACCAGGTCGCCCGGGCCAAGGGTGGGATCGGGCTGATGATCACCGGCAACCGCATCGTCCACTCCTCCTCGCCGACCGGCACCTACCGCTTCTCCCAGGGCTACCTGCGCGAGGCGATCGAGGGCGACCGGCGGATGACCGACGCGATCCACGAGCACGGGGCCGCGATCTTCGCCCAGCTCAATCATTTCGGCGTCAACGCCGCCAGCGACGCCGCCGACGACTTCCGGGTGCTGCTCGCGCCCTCGGCTGTCAAGTCGCCCGCCTTCGGCGAGACGCCGAAGGCGATGGAGGAGGAGGACATCAGGGCGATCGCCGAGGGCTGGGCGCGCTCGGCCGAGTACTCGCGCGAGGCCGGCTTCGACGGGGTCGAGGTCCACATGGCCCACGGCTACCTCCTCAACCAGTTCCTCTCGCCGCTATACAACCACCGCGAGGACGAGTACGGCGGCGACCTGATCGATCGCACCCTGTTCCCGCGCGAGGTCCTGAACACGGTGCGCGAGCGGGTCGGCGAGGACTTCGTCGTCGGGATCCGGATCTCGTTGACCGAATTCGCGCCCGGCGGGATGGAGATCGAGGACACGATCGAGACCGTCCAGATCCTCGCCGCCGCCAACCGGATCAACTTCATCAACACCAGCGGCGGCGGCTACCACTCCGGCCTGCGGATGCTGATGGCGCCCGCCGACACCGAGCCGGGCTGGCTGGTCGAGCGCGCCGCGAAGCTGAAGGCCGCGGTGCCCGAGCTGCCGGTGTTCGCGGTCGGCGGCCTGACCGAGGCCGCGGCAGAGGAGGCGGAGCGGATGGTCGCCGCCGGCGAGGCCGACATGATCGCGATGACCCGGGCCCAGATCGCCGACCCGGAGCTGCCGAACAAGCTGCGCGAGAACCGGCAGGGCTCGATCTACCGCTGCATCCGCGGCAACCAGTCCTGCGTCGGGCGGACCGGGAAAGGCTTCCCGGTCACCTGCACCGTCAACCCCGAGGCCGGTCGCGAGGGGCTGTTCGGCAGCCAGCGGCTGCCGGCCGCCGAGCAGGCCTCGCGCTGGCTCGTCGTCGGCGGCGGGCCGGCCGGGCTGAAAGCGGCCGAGATCCTCGCCAAGCGGGGTCACGAGGTGCGCCTGATGGAGGCGGAGGAGCGCCTCGGCGGCCAGGTCAACCTGCTGACCCGGATGCCGGGGCGGGAGCGGTTCGGGGTCCTGGTCGAGGACCTGGCGGGGCAGATCGCCGAGGCCGGGGTCGAGGTCCAGCTCGGGGCCCGCGCCGACGCCGAGTCGATCGCCGCGAGCGGGTTCGACAACGTGCTGCTGGCGACCGGGGCGACGCCCAGCCGCAGCGGCTTCTCCAGCGTCGCCCCGACGGTGGCGCAGCTGCCGGGGGTCGACCAGGACAACGTGCTGACCGGTTGGGACGTGATCGCCGACCCGACCCGGGCCGGCGACTCGGTCGTCCTCCTCGACGATGACGGCGGCCGCCAGGTGGCCGGGGTGGCGGAGGTGCTGCTCGACGCCGGCAAATCCGTCACCCTTGTCTCGCGCTGGACCTCGCTGTTCCCCTCCACCGTCGTCACCCTCGACCAGTCGATTCTCTACGAGCGACTGTTCGGGAAGGGCCTCCGCTACCGGCTCAACAGCTGGGCGCGGCGGATAGGTCCCGACTCGGTCGACGTCTACGGCCTCTACGGCGGCGAGGAGGAGACCGTGACCGGGGTCGACACGGTCGTGCTCGCGACCGGCTCGATCGCCGTCGACGCCCTCTACCACGAGCTGCGCGAGTCCGGGACCGAGGTCAAGCGCGCCGGCGACTGCGTCGCCCCGCGCAGCCTCGACCACGCGATCTACGACGGCTACCTGGCTGGCCGGGAGCTGTGGACGGCGGCCCAACGTCATATCCGCGAAGGCTCGTTGGAGGAATGGTGATGGGGGACTCGATGAAGGACAGCCACGCCGTCGTCGTCGGCGGCAGCATCGCCGGCCTGCTGGCGGCCGCCGCCGCGGCCAAGCACCTGCAGCGGGTGACGGTGCTGGACCGCGACCCGCTCCCCGACGAACCGGTCGTCCGCAAGGGCGCGCCGCAGGGCAGCCAGGCCCACGTCCTGCTGCCGCCCGGCGAGCGCAAGATCGAGGAGCTGCTGCCGGGGATCAGCGACGAGCTGATCGCCGCCGGCTGCGTTCGCTACAACCACACCGCCGACATCCCGACCCTCGGCAGCTGGGGCTGGCACCCGCGCATGCAGCTGCGGGAGACGGAGGCGCTCGGGTTCCGGCGGCCGCTGCTCGAACACGTGATCCGGCGGCGGCTGCGCGGCCAGGAGAACGTCGAGATCCGCCAGGGCACCGTCGCCGGGCTGCTCGCCGACGAGGCGAAGGAGAACCTGGTCGGGGTCGGGTTGAAGGGAGGGGAGGCGGTCCTCGGGGACCTCGTGATCGACGCCGGCGGGCGCGGCTCGAAGTCGTCGAAATGGCTGCGGAGCCTCGGCTTCGAAGCTCCCGAGCTGGTCGAAGTGCGGGTCCACCTCGGGTACGCCACCGAGTTCGTCGAGTTCGCGCCCGGCGTGCTCGGCGACGGCACCAAGGGGATCCTGATGCCCGCCCGGGTCACCCTGCCGCGGGGGTTCGCGATCCTGCCCGCCGACAACGGCGTCTACACATTGGTCGCGAACGGCTTCTCCCGTCACTACCCCCCGCGCGACCGCGAGGGGGTGGCGGAATTCCTCGAGGGCGCGCCGCTGCCGATGTTCGCCGAACTGGTCAGGCAGGCGCGGCCCGTCTCCGACCTCACCACCTACCGGATGCCGGGCAGCATGCGGCGGGTCTGGGAGGGGATCGAGAGCCCGCCCGGCCGCTTCTGCGCGATCGGCGACGCCGTCGCCTCGCTCAACCCGGTCTACGGCCAGGGGGTGACGATGGCGGCCTTCGGCGCCAGGCACCTCGACGATGCCCTCGGGGCTGACGGCGCCACGCTCGACTCGGCGCCGGGCAGCTTCCAGCGCGCGCTCGCCGGCGACGTCGACTACGCGTTCGCGGTCTCGGCCGGCGGCGACGTTCGCTACCCCGGCGCCGAGCTGGAGAACTTCGCCCACCCGAGCCCGGAGGAAGTCGAATTCCTCAACGGCCTCGAACAGCTGGCGCCGCGGGACGCCGCGATCACCCAGGCGATCGCCGAGGCGACCTTCGGGATGCGCCCGGAGGCGCTCCAGGACGAAGCGATCGCCGCCAGGGTGGCGGCGCGGCCGCGCGACGAGCAACCGCCGGTCGATCCGGGCGACTACTCGACTGAGGTCCTCCCCGAACCATCCCTCACGGGCCCCAACGAAAGGAACAGCGATGACTAGCAAGCAGACCGTCGATCCGGCTGCGATCGAGGCGACAGTCGCGGCGATCAAAGAGCAGCCGGACCTGGCGAACGTCTCGTTCAGCGTCCACTCCGACTGGACCGGTGGCTTCTGCGCCAGCTCGGCGACCGGTGACCTGACCCAGGCGGGCTCCGTCGATCCGACCCGCGACATCTCGTTCAAGCTCGAGAGCGACGAGCCGCCGGCGCTGCTCGGCGAGGACAAGGCTCCGAGCGCCGGCGACTACGTGCTGAAGGCGCTGGCGGCGTGCTACTCGGTGACCCTCGCGGCAAACGCGGCGGTGCGGGGGATCGAGCTCGATTCGGTCCACTTCGACCTCGAGGGGGACTTCGACCTGCACGGCTTCCTCGGCATGGACGAGAGCGTGCGGCCCGGCATGCAGGAGCTGCGCGTCGACGTCTCGATCGAGAGCCCGAACGCGAGCCGGGAGCAGCTCGAAGAGCTGGTCCAGGCGGTGCAGGAACGCTCGCCGATCCGCGACACCCTGGCCGCGCCGGTGTCGGTGGTCACCACCCTGACCTGAATCGGGAACTAGGACTCGGTCGATCTGGCGGGGCGCCGCGGCCCGGCTGCCGCAGTGCCCCGCCCATCCGCCGGCCCGTCTGTCGCAGGCCCAGCGGCCCGTCTGCCGCAGCCCACCGCCCATCCGCCGCAACCCCCGACCCTAGAAACCGCCAAAGGGGACGGGGTGCCTCCCCCCGCTTGCTGGGTTTTTCGCTGGGGAGTGCAGCGG
>JAFDWC010000043.1 GCA_018268655.1 Actinomycetota bacterium | reverse complement strand
CGTCGGGGTCCCCTCCCAAAACACTCCAGCGGAGCCGAAGGCGGAGCGTTTTGGGAGGGGACCCCGAGGACCCTCACGCACCAGCCCTGGTCCCTCACCCAGCCCGGTACGGCCCGTCTCGCACATCCTCCGCCTCCCGCAGCGAAGTCTCCGGCTCGACGTGGATCAGCACCTCGGCGCCCGGCACCTCGGCCTCGACCTCGTCGCGCATCCGGTGGGCGATCTCGTGGGCGCGCTCGAGGCTGGTGCCGGAGCGGAACTGGACGTGGAGGTCGACCCAGCGGCGGCTGCCGGCGCGGCGGCCGCGGAGCTTGTGGTAGCCGGCGACCTCGGGCGTGCGGGCGGCGGTGAGGGCGGCCTCGACCCGGTCCATCTCCCCGTCCGGCAGGGCTTCGTCGACGAGGACGCCGGAGGAGCGGCGGATGATCCGGATTCCGGACCAGACGATTGCGACCGCGACGACCAGGGCCGTGATCGAGTCGAAGGCGACGGCGCCGGTGATCTCGACCAGGGCGAGGCCGACGAGGACGCCGGCCGAGGTGAGCGCGTCGGTGCGGAGATGAGCGGCGTCGCCCTCGAGCGCCGGCGAGTCGGTGCGGCGGGCGACCCGCGAGAGGTTGGCGGAGACGGCGAGGTCGGCCAGCACCGAGAAGCCCATCACCGCGATGCCGATCCCGAGCGATTCGACGGTGGCGCCGACCGCGAGCCGGTGGGTCGCCTCGAAGATGATGATCCCGGCGCCGACCAGGATCAGGATCCCCTCCACGTTTGCCGCCAGGTTCTCGACCTTCTCGTGGCCGTAGGGGTGCTCGGCGTCGGCCGGCTCATCGGCTTTGCGGACCGAGAGGAAGGCGATCACCGAGGCGACCAGGTCGATCAGCGAGTGGATCGCCTCGGTCAGGATCGCGATCGAGCCGGTCAGCGCCCCGGCCGCCAGCTTGAGGGCGATCAGGATCGCGTTGGAGGCGATCGAGAGCGCGGCGGCACCGCTCTTGGTCTGCATCAGCTGGCGCCGGCAGCCGGCGCGAGGTGGGCGGCGAGCAGCCGCGCCGCCTTGCCGCGGTGGCTGATCGCGTGCTTCTCGGCGGCGCTCAGCTCGGCCATCGTGCGCTCGTCCTCGGGACCAGTCTCGTCGGGGACGAAGGCGGGGTCGTAGCCGAAGCCGCCGCTGCCGCGGCCGGCGGCGAGCAGGTGGCCGCCGCAGCGCGCTTCGAAGACGTGCTCGCTGCCGTCGGCCTCGATCAGCGCCAGCGCGCAGACGTAAGCCGCCCGGCGCCCGCCGCCGGCGGCATCGACCTCGCGCAGCAGCTTGTCGAGGTTGGTCTGGTCGTCGGCGCCCTCGCCGGCGTAGCGGGCGGAGTAGATCCCCGGCGCACCGCCGAGGTCCTCGGCCTCGATCCCGGAATCGTCGGCGACCACCGCGCCGCCGGTCACGGCGCGGGCGGCCCGGGCCTTGATCAGGGCGTTGGCCTCGAAGCTGTCGCCGTCCTCCGGCGGCATCTCGAAGCCCGCCGGCAGCGACTCCAGCTCGACCCCCGGCAACAGCTCGCGCATCTCCGCCAGCTTGTGGCGGTTGCCGGTCGCGAGGATCACGCGACCCGCTCCTGCACCTCCCGCAGGCGCCCGATGCCGCCCTCGGCAAGCGCCAGCAGCTCGTCGAGCGAGGCCCGCGAGAGCGGCGTCCGCTCGGCCGTCGCCTGCACCTCGACCAGACCGCCGTCGCCGGTCATGACGACGTTGGCGTCGACCTCCGCGTTGGAGTCCTCGCCGTAGTCGAGGTCGCAGAGGGCGCGGCCGGCGACGATGCCGACGCTGACCGCGGCGATCGAGCCGTTGAGCGGGAGGGTCTCGATCGTCTTGCGGTCGACCAGCCGCTGCAGCGCCTGGCGCAGCGCCACGTAGCCGCCGGTGATCGCGGCGCAGCGGGTGCCGCCGTCGGCTTCGAGCACGTCGCAGTCGACGTAGACGCTGCGTTCGCCGAGCGCCTTGAAGTCGACGACGACGCGCAGGCTGCGGCCGATCAGGCGCTGGATCTCGACCCCGCGGCCGTCCTGCTTGCCCTTGCTGATGTCGCGCTGCTTGCGCTCGCCGGTCGAAGCCGGGAGCATCGCGTACTCGGCGGTGACCCAGCCCTTGCCGCGGCCCTGCATCCAGCGCGGCACCTGCTCGGAGACCGAGGCGGTGCAGATCACCCGGGTGCGGCCGACCGAGATCAGGGCCGAGCCGGCGGCGCTTTCGACGAAGCCGGTGTCGATCGTCACCGGACGGATGTCGGCGGGGGCGCGGTCGTAGCTGCGAGACGCTGGCATCGCGCGATCTTGTCACGCGGGGACGGCGCGGCGCGTGCGGACCGGGCGGGCCGAGCTCGCCCGTCGCCTACTCTCCCGTCTCCGATGAGCGCGCCCGCGAAGAAGATCGGCTTCCTCTCCTTCGGCCACTGGCAGGCCGGCGGCGGCTCGCGCACCGCGACCGCCGCCGACGCCCTGATCCAGACCGTGGAGCTGGCGGTGGCAGCAGAGGAGATCGGGATCGACGGCGCCTTCGTCCGCGTCCACCACTTCGCCCGCCAGCTCGCCTCGCCGTTCCCGCTGCTGGCGGCGATCGGGGTGCGGACGAGCCGGATCGAGATCGGCACCGGGGTGATCGACATGCGTTACGAGAACCCCCTCTACATGGCCGAGGATGCCGCCGCGGCCGACCTGCTCAGCGGTGGCAGGCTGCAGCTCGGGATCAGCCGCGGCTCTCCGGAGCCGGCCTGGCACGGCTACGAGGCCTTCGGCTACGTCAGCGGCCCCGACCAGACCGATGCCGAGTCCGCCCGCCAGAAGGCGGCGCTGTTCCGGGCCGCGATCGACGGCGCCGGGGTCGTCCCGGCCGACGTCGGCGGCGCCCCCTCGGAGGGCCTGCTGCCGATCCAGCCGCGCTCGCCGGAGCTGCCGCGACGGATCTGGTGGGGCGCCGCGACCCGCGAGACGGCGATCTGGACCGCCCAGCAGGGGATGAACCTGATGAGCTCGACGCTGCTGCTCGAAGACACCGGCGTCCCCTTCGACCAGCTGCAGGCAGGCCAGATCGAAGCCTTCCGCGAAGCGTGGGCCGAGGCCGGATGGGACTGGGAGCCGCGGGTCTCGGTCAGCCGCAGCGTGATCCCGGTGATCAGCGACGAAGACCGGATGTACTTCGGCCGCGGCCAGGCCGACGGTGACCAGGTCGGCCCACTCGACGGCGCAATCGCCCGCTTCGGCCGCTCCTACACCGGCGAGCCGGAGAGGATCGCCCATGAGCTGGCCGAAGATGCCGCTGTGGCCGCCGCCGACACCGTCCTCCTCACCGTCCCGAACCAGCTCGGGGTCTCCTACAACGCACGGATGCTCGGCGTGATCGCCGAGCGGATCGCGCCGGCGATCGGCTGGGAGCGAAAGTCGGAGGAGGACCCGGCAGCGTGGGACGCAAGCGCCGCCTCGTCCTGAGCGCGCTGGCCGCGGTCGGCGTGATCGTCGCCGGCGCCGCCCCGGCGGGGGCGATCGTCAACGGCACCCCGGCCAAGCGCTCCCAATACCCCTTCTTCGCGGTGATCGGCAGCGGCTGCGGCGGCGCCCTGGTGACCCCGAGCCGGGTGCTCACCGCGGCCCACTGCACCGAAGCGCTGCTCCACACCGACCGGGTCTCGGTCGGCCCGCGCGGCGAGCTGCGCCGGGTGCGGCTGCGGGCGATGCTGCCGCTGCACGTGCGGGAGCTGGCGAAGATGGAACGCGAGTTCCCGCCGCCAGCCGGCGACCTGATGCTGCTGCAGCTGAACCGGCCGGTCCGTGACGTGCCGTTCGCCCGGATCGCGACGGCGACCGAAGGGCTGACCGCCGCCGGCACCACGGTGACGACGATCGGCCGCGGCGCGAGCGCCAGCGATGGCAGCGGCCAGGGCGTCTTCCGCAGCGGCGCGGTGACGCTGCAACCCCCTTCCTCCTGCGCCGAAGAGCTGGGCACGCAGCTGCTGCGCCGCTGGTCGCTCTGCGCCCGCGACCAGCGCCAGCTCGACCGGGCCGACCCCGGCCCGTTCGTCTCTGCCTGCGTCGGCGACAGTGGCAGCCCGCTGCTCGCTGGACCGGCCACCGAGCCGCGGGTGATCGGCGTGGTCAGCTGGGGACCGAGTTGTGGCGAGCAGCGCGACCCCGAGATCTACGCCAACGCCGTCGCCGGCCGCGCCTTCGCCCTCGCCCGCAACCCCGCCTGGGCGCCCCAGGCCGCGGGCTCGCCGCGAGTGGTCGGCACCCCCCGCGTCGGGCGAACGGTCCGCTGCGCGGTGCGCTGGCGGGTGCGGCCCACGCGCCGACTCGTCTACTCGTTCTACCTCGACCGCATCCAGGTCCAGTCGGGGCCGGGCCCGACGCGCCGCCTCCGGGCCTCGGACCGCGGCGGCCGGGTCAGCTGCGACGCCCAGGGGGAGACGGCAGGAGGCCGCGGCGGCACCGAAACGCTGGCCCCGCCACGGCTGGTTCGCTAGCCGAGTGCGCAACCGACTTTGACCCCAGCGGGGTGGGGTCAAAGTCGGTTGTGTCTGGGGCCCTAAGGCTGTGCGCGGAGGGTGACGCTGTTGGCGGCCTTGCAGAGGGGGGTCGGCAGGGCGCGGGCGTAGTAGCGGCCGCTGTGCAGGCCGGGGTTTCCGAGGTTCCATTCGTAGCCTTCGTTGTTGGCCTGGGCGGTGTCCATTGCGACTTCTTCGTCCATGGCCGGGCGCTGGGTGGCGCCCAGCTGCTTGTAGACGACGACGGTGCGTTCGCTCTTGCAGGCGAGCTTCGGGCTCTTGACGTAGCCGAAGAAGCCACCCGATTCGGCCTGGATCAGGACCTTGGTCGGGGCCTTGCCGGCGGCGCTGGCGGTACCGGCGAGGCCGGTCAGGGCGACGGCCGTCGCGGCGACCGCGAGGGCGAGGAAGCGGATCTTGCTCTTGAGGGCGGTCTTGTAAGTCATGTTCCTTCTCCTCGGTGTCTGGATCGGTGAGTGCTGCTGACAGGACCGATCTTCGGCCCGCGCGGCCCTCCCGCCCAGGACCCCCAGGGGTGAACCTCGCCACCCCTCGACACTCGACTGGCGGCCTCTGCACCCAGGAGATGCAAAGACGCCAACCCGGGACCTTCGCCCCTACGAATCGAGGCCGGGGTCCCTACCGATCCTCGACCGGGGCGTGCCAGACGGCCTCGACGTTGTGGCCGTCGGGGTCGAGGAGGAAGGCGCCGTGGTAGCCCGGCGAGTACCGAAGGCGCGGGCCGGGAGCACCGTTGTCACGCCCCCCTGCGGCTAGGCCGGCGCGGTGGAATCCCTCCAGCTGGGCGAAGTCGGCAGCGGCGAAGGCGAGGTGGATCGCAGGGCGCAGCGGACCACCGGCGACCAGGCTCACGTCCTCGGCCCCCTGAGGCCCGAAGGTCGGTGCCCCTTCGACCTCGAGCTCAACCCAGCCCATCCCCTCGACCAGCGCCGCCCGGTAGAACGCCACCGATCGCTCGAGGTCACCGACCGGCAAGGTCATGTGATCCACGCAGATCGGACGCACCCGGCGAGGTTACCGCCGCCCGGCGCGCCCCACTCTCATTTGACGGCGACCTTCGAGACCGCCTCCTTGATCTTGTCGACGAAGGGAACAAAGAGGCTGAGTTTTCAGAACCTGCATGACCGGGCCGGTACAGTGCGCCCTGTGTCCGTCCGAGGAGGTTTCTCGACAATCTGCATCGCCTTGGTAGCGCTGGCGGCCCTCGCCGCGAACACGTCCGCCAAGACCCCTGACCTCAGCGGGCCGAAGTCCTTCCACCACTTCCCCGTCTACTGGGCCGGGACCGAAATCGCCGGCATGCCGCTCGAAGACATCAGCGAAGGAAACGGCTTCACCTTCTTCTACGGCGATTGTGAACTGAACGGGACCGACCATCCGTCCTGCGCTCCGCCCGTCCAGATCCAGGTCGGCAGTACCTGCACCCGCTGGGCGAGCGAGCTGAACAAGGTCAAGGACCTAGTCCCGTTCCGTGGGGCCAAGGCCATATGGCATCCCGGAATCCCGCTGGAAGGAGGAGGCGAAGACGAAGCCGGACCACTCGAAATCTTCACCGGTCGGGTGACGGTCGCGATCTTCGTCGAACCGTACGAGCTGAAGGAAAGCTACGGGCTACAAAGCCCGAAGAAGGTCGCCTTCGCAGTAGCCAGAGGGCTCCGCACCATCCACCAGTCAAAGCCTCAGCCCCTGCCGCCACCGGTCGCGGGCTCGCTCACCGGCCGGCTCGCCTGCCAGAAGAAGACCGCCAAGAAGTTCCACTGATGGCGCGCCGGCCACCGTCGGGGCGACCGGCGCGCGGACCCTCATTTGAAGGCGACCTTCGAGACCGCCTCCTTGATCTTGTTAACGATCACGTCCGCCAACTCGGTGCCCTGTTTGCCGTTGAACCCCTTCATCGCAGCGACCATCCCGACCATCAGCAGCGAGACCAGCAGGATCAGGCCGACATACTCGACCGTCCCCTGCCCGGCCTCGCCCCCGGCCAGTCGCTGGATCCGCCGCACCCGTTCGACCACCACCGCGTGCAGGTATCCGAACCACATGTAAAGCATCGACTGCCTCCTCTCTTCGGTTGGCCGCCGATGCTGCGCCGCCGCGGCAAACCGATCTAGACCCAAAGCGGCCGGCTTCGCCCCTCCTCTGCGCCGAAAGGCGCACCGCGCCCAGCCACCCGCGCAACCTGCGCGGATAGCCTCCGCGGATGCGCGTCCTCGTCGTCACCAACTTCGAGCCCGACGAGGGGGCGCCGCAGCGCGGGCGCTGGGTCCGCGACCAGATCGACGAGCTGCGCCTGCTCGGGGTTGACATCGACGTCTTCAGCTTCCCGCCCGGAGCCCGCGAGTACATACCGGCGACGCGGCGCCTGCGGGGCCTGCTGCGCCGACAGCGCGTCGACCTCGTCCACGCCCACTACGGCCTGGCCGGCTGGTGCGCGCTGCTGGCCGGCGCTCGGCCGCTGCTCGTCACCTTCCACGGCACCGACGTCCGCCACCCCGTGGTCGGCCCGCTCTCCCACCGCCTCGCCTGGCGCTGCGACCTCGTCAGCGCCGTCTCGCGGGCGCTGTTCGAGCCCGAGGACGGCCGCCCCGGCCTGCCGGCCGTCCCCGGCGCAACGGTCCTTCCCTGCGGCCCCGACCTCCGCCGCTTCTCCCCCGCCCCACGGGCCAGAGCCCGGCGCGCGCTCGGGCTCGAGCCCGACGGCCGCTACCTCCTCTTCCCCGCCAACCCGGCCCGACCCGAGAAGCGGCACGACCGCGCCGCGGCGCTGGCCGCCGCCTGCGAGGCCGACCTCCTCACCGGCGGCGCGATCGACCCGGAGGCGATGCCGACCTGGGTCAACGCCGCCGACGCCGTCGTCGTCAGCTCCGACTACGAGGGCTTCGGCCTCGCCGCGGTCGAGGCGCTGGCCTGCGACGTGCCGGTCCTCTCGACCCCGGTCGGGATCGCGCCCTACGCCCTCGCCGGGATCGAGGGCTGCCTATGCGCTCCGTTCGAGCTCGGCGCCTGGGCCGCGGTCGCCCGCGTCCACCTGGACGGAGCCGACCCGCGCGTCGCCGGCGCCGGCCGTGCCGCCACCCTCTCCGCCGCGCGGATGGCCGAGCGGGTCCTCGCCGCCTACCGCGACCTGACCGCGGCCGGGGGTGAGTGATCGCCACCGAGGCAGCGGCCACTCCTCGACCTTTGGAATAGATTGACGCGATGAACGCGCAGCCGGGAGGCGAGGGAAGCGCACCGAACGCCGGCAGCCCCAGCCCGGGCTCCGGCCTGGAGGCGCGAATCGAGGAAGCGAAGCGGCGCCTGCAGGCGGCGGCGACGAGCGCGACCGAAGCCGAGCGCCGGCTCGAAGCGGAGATTCGGGCGCTCGAAGCCGACCTCGAGCGCGCCCAGGCCGAAGCCGACCGCGAACTGAAAACGCAGCAGCTCGAGCACGAGGAAGCCCTCGAGCGGGAGCGCGAGGCGAAGGAGCGGGCGATCGCGGCGGCCGAGGAGCGGCTGAACGAGATCGAAGCCCAGACCGAGGCGGCCGAGGAACGGGTCGCCGCGGCCGAGGAGCGCGCGGCGCGCTCGGAGCGGGAGGTCGAGGACGAACGGGTGCGAGCTCGCGAATCCGCCGCGGCCTGGCTGCGGGGGCAGCTCGACACGCTGCGCCGAGAGGGCTAGCGAGATCGCTGCGGCGCCCGAGTTCGACGTCGCCGTCGTCGGCGGCGGCGCCGCCGGCCTCTGGACCGCGCTGCGTGCCGCCGAGCTCGGCGGCCGGGTCTGCCTGGTCTCGCGGACCCCGCTCTCGGAGAGCGCCAGCTTCTGGGCCCAGGGCGGGCTGGCGGCGGCGCTCGAACCCGACGACTCGCCGAGCGCCCACGCCGCCGACACGATCGCCGCCGGCCGCGGCCTCTGCCGGGCCTCCGCCGTCCGCGTCCTCACCGAGGCGGCCCCGGCCGCGGTCCGCGACCTGCAGGCGCGCGGCGTCGTCTTCGACCTCGACCACGAAGGGCGGCTCGCGCTCGGGCTCGAGGGCGGCCACTCGGCGCGGCGGATCGTCCACTCGGGCGGGTCGGCCACCGGGCACGAGCTGACCTCGAAGCTCTCGAGGATGGTCGCCGCCAACCCGGCAATCGAGGTCCTGGAGCGAACCTCGGCGCTGGCGCTCTGGTCAGACGGCGAGCGCTGCCACGGCCTCCTCGCCGACTGCGGCCCGCTGGCGGCAGCGGCGACGGTGCTGGCAACCGGCGGCGCCGCGGCGTTATGGCGGCGGACGACCAACCCGCGCGGCGCGATCGGCGCCGGGATGGTCCTCGCCTCGGCCGCCGGCGCCGACCTCGCCGACCTCGAGTTCTGCCAGTTCCACCCGACCGCCCTCTACCTGCCGGACACCCCGCACGACGGCAAGCTGATCACCGAGGCGATCCGCGGCGAGGGGGCGCGACTGCTCGACGGCAACGGCGAACGCTTCACCGACGAGCTGGCGCCGCGGGACGCCGTCACCAGGGCGATCCTCGAGCAGATGCGCCTCGAGGGCAGCGAGTCGGTCCAGCTCGACCTGCGCGAAATCGACCCCGCCCGCTTCCCCAACGTCTTCGCCTCACTCGCCGCCGCCGGCCTCGACCCGCGGACCGAGCCGATCCCGGTCTCCCCCGCCTCCCACTACATGATGGGCGGCGTCGCCGTCGACCTCGACTGCCGCTCCTCGTTGTCGGGGCTGTTCGCGGTCGGCGAGTGCTCCTGCACGGGACTGCACGGCGCCAACCGGCTCGCCTCGAACTCGCTCAGCGAGTGCTTCGTCTTCGGCGACCGGGCCGCCCGGGCAGCGGTGGCGGAGGCCGCGGCCGCGTCGCGGCCGGAGCTGCCGAGCTGGCGCTTCGAGCCGCCGAGCACAGAGACCCGCGGCGCGGTCTGGCGCTACGCCGGGCCGGTCCGCAACCCCGACGACCTGGCCCGCCTGATCTCCAACCCCTACCCGCTGGCGCGGGCGCTGGCGACCTCGGCGCTGGACCGGCGCGAGTCGCGCGGCGGCCACCTCCGCGCCGACGCCCCCGCCACCGACCCTGCCCTCGACGGCGTCCACGTCGTCGTCGAGTCGGCCGGCGGCGCCCGCCACGAGACCTGGGACTGACCCGCGCCCAGTCGTCCCCGCATACCGGGGACAACTGCGCAGGCGTTAGCTTGCGGCCATGCTCCTTGGCGTCGACGTCGGCGGCACCTTCACCGACGCGGTCCTGCTCGACCAGGGCGCCGTCCACACCGCCAAGGTCCCGACCACCCCGGGGAGCGAGTCCGACGGGGTGATGGCGGCGGTCGCGGCGGTGCTGGAGCGGGCTGGCGCCGAGGCCGCCGCGGTCGAGGTCTTCGCCCACGGGATGACGGTCGGAACCAACGCCCTGCTCGAGGAACGCGGCGCCCGGACGGCGCTGATCGCGACCCGCGGCTTCGCCGACCTGCTCGAGATCGGCCGCCAGGACCGGCCCGACCTCTACCGCCTCTGCGCGCCGAAGCCGGCGCCGCTGGTCCCGCGCGAGCTGCGCTTCGAGGCCGCGGAGCGGACCGGGCCGGATGGCGTCGTCGATGCGATGGCGGCGGAGGAGCCGGAGCGGCTGGCGGCGCTGGTCGCCGCCAGCGGTGCCGAATCGGTCGCGATCTGCCTCCTCTTCTCCTACCTCGACCCCGGCCACGAGCGCCGCCTCGCCGCCCACCTCCGCGAGCGCCTGCCCGGCCTCCACGTCTCCGCCTCGCACGAGGTGCTGCCGCGCTTCCGCGAGTACGAGCGCTGCTCGACGACCACGATTGACGCCTACCTGAGCCCGCTGCTCGGCCGCTACCTCGGCCGCCTCGGCGAGGAGGCCGCCGCGGCCGGACTGCCGGCGCCGCTGGTGATGCAGTCCTCCGGCGGCGTCGCTCCCGCCGATGAGGCGGGCCGCGCCGGCGCCTGGAGCGTCCTCTCCGGCCCGGCCGGCGGCGCCGTCGGCGCCGGCCTGCTCGCCCGCGCCGCCGGCGAGCCCGACGCCCTCGGCTTCGACATGGGCGGCACCTCCTGCGACGTCTGCGTGGTCGAGGCGGGCGCCGTCCGCCGCACCGACGCGCGCCGGATCGAGGGCCGGGTGATCCAGCTGCCGATGGTCGACGTCCACACCGTCGGCGCCGGCGGCGGCTCGGTTGCCTGGCGCGACTCGGGCGGCGCCCTCCGAGTCGGGCCGCGCTCGGCCGGCGCCCAGCCGGGGCCCGCCTGCTACGGCCGCGGCGGCAGCGAGCCGACGGTCACCGACGCCAACCTCCTGCTCGGCAACCTCGCAGCCGACTCGAAGCTTGCCGGCGGCGTCGAGCTCGACGCCGCCGCGGCGGCGGCCGCCGTCGACCGGCTCGCCGCCCAGCTCGGGCTCGGTCGCGAGGAGACCGCCGCCGGCATCCTCCGCGTCGCCAACCAGGAGATGGTGCGGGCGCTGCGGGTGGTGACGGTCGAGCGCGGCGTCGACCCGCGACGCTTCGCGCTGCTGCCGTTCGGCGGCGCCGGGCCGATGCACGCGGCGGCGATCGCCACCGAGCTCGGGATCGAGCGAATCGTCTGCCCGCGGGCGAGCGGCGTCCTCTCGGCGCTCGGCCTCTGCGCCTCCGACCGCCGCCGCGATACCGCCCATACGGTGATGCTGGGCGGCGACGAGCTCGAGGCGGAGCGCGTCGCCGCCGAGGTCGAGGCGCTGATCGCGGCGGCCGGCGCCCAGCTCGGCGGCGAGGAGACCGAGCCGGAGCTGGTCTACGAGATGCGCTACGCCGGTCAGGCCTTCGAGCTCCCGGTTCCGGGGCCGCGACGGCCCGACCCGGTGGCGCTCGCGGCCGCCTTCGAGCGCCTGCACGAGGAGCGCTACGGCCATCGCGACCCGGAGGGCGAGGTCGTCCTCGTCGACATCCGCCTCGCGCTGGTGGCCCCCGGCCCGGAGCCGCGCCCGGTGGCGGCGGCCGGCGAGCTCGAGCGCCGCAGCCGCCCCGTCAGCTTCGACGGCGAGTGGATCGAGACGCCGGTCCTCCGTGGCGAGCCCGGCGCCGGCGAGCGGGCCGAGGGCCCGGTCGTCTTCGAGCTCCCCGAGGCGACCCTGGTCCTCCCGCCCGGCTGGCGGGCCGAGGTCGACGCCGCCGGCACGATCACGGCCGGGCGCGGATGAGCGGGCTCGACCCGATCACCCTGCAGGTGCTGATCGGCGGCCTGCGCGCCGCCTGCGAGGAGATGGGGGCGACGCTGATCCGCTCCGCCTACTCGGCCAACATCAAGGAGCGCCACGACTGCTCGACCGCGCTCTTCGACGCCGCCGGGGAGCTGGTGATGCAGGCCGAGCACATCCCCGTCCACCTCGGCTCGATGCCGGACGCGGTCGCCGCCGTGCTCGGCGAGGAGCAGCGCCCGGGCCAGTCGTGGATCCTCAACGACCCCTACCGCGGCGGCACCCACCTCCCCGACGTCACCCTGATCTCCCCCGTCTTCCTCGGCGAGGAGCTGTTCGGATTCGCCGCCAGCCGCGCCCACCACGCCGACATCGGCGGCCCGACCGCGGGCGGGATGCCGGCCGGCTCGCGGACCCTCGACGAGGAGGGCGTGGTGATTCCCCCGACCCGGGCGACGGAGGCCGAGCTGGAGCGCCTGGCCGCGCGGATGCGGGCGCCGCGCCAGCGCCTCGCCGACCTCCGCGCCCAGGCCGCCGCCAACCGGATCGGCGAGCGCCGGCTCGCCGAGCTGGCCGCCCGCCACAGCGACACCACCCTGCGCGGCGGAATGGCAGCGATCCTCGCCTACTCCGAGCGTCGCACCCGGGCCGCTTTGGCAGCACTCCCCGACGGCACCTACACGGCCGAGGACGTGCTCGAGGACGACGGCCGCGGTGCGCCGCGCGACCTCAGCCTCCGGGTCGCGGCGACGATCGCCGGCGACTCCCTGCGGCTCGACTTCGGCGGCACCGACGCCCAGGTCGAGGGCAACCTCAACTGCCCGCTCTCGGTGACGAGGTCGGCCGCCTTCTTCGCGGTTCGCGTCCTCACCGACCCCGAGGCGCCACCTTCGGCCGGAACCCACCGCCCGATCGAGGTGGTGGCCCCCGAAGGCTGCCTGCTCAACGCCCGCTACCCCGCCGCCGTCGTCGCCGGCAACGTCGAGACCTCGAGCCGGGTCGCCGACCTGGTGATCGCCGCCCTCGCCGCCGCCCGCCCGGTGCCCGCCCAGGGCCAGGGGACGATGAACAACCTCACCCTCGCCAACGAGCGGTTCACCTATTACGAGACGCTCGGCGGCGGCCAGGGCGCCTGTCCCGACGCGGCCGGCCCGAGCGCCATCCACGTCGCGATGTCGAACACTCTCAACACCCCCGTCGAGGCGCTCGAGACCGAGTTCCCGCTGCGGGTTCGCGAGCTCTCCGTCCGCCGTGGCAGCGGCGGCGCCGGCGAGCGCCCGGGCGGCGAGGGGATCGTCCGCGAGCTGGAAGCGCTGGCGCCGATGTCGTTCTCGCTGATCACCGAGCGCCGCCGCCACCCGCCGCGGGGCCGCGACGGCGGGACGGATGGCGAGCCGGGCCGCAACCTGCTCGACGGCGAGGCGCTGCCGAGCAAGGCGAGCGGCGCCCTGAAGACCGGTCAAAGACTGCGGATCGAGACCCCCGGCGGCGGCGGCCACGGCCACCCCGATTGAGGTGCGGCGGCGATCCGCGGACACCCCGTGAAGAAATGTAAAAGCGTCACATTTCCGCCGATACCCAGTTCCCAAGCCAATCTTCCGTCGAAATTTATTTTGAGATTCGTCAGGCCTCGTCTAGAATCAGCGCCCTCGGCGAGGCAAGCGGGCCCATCGGGCCGGCACTGAGTACGGCCTCGCCCCACTTTCGACAACCTTCACTAGGTACGACGACAAATGCCGATCGCTTTAAAGGAATGGGCCGTAACGGTCCGCGCCCTGGCTGAGGGCGAGCAGCTGTTGACCCTGCGCAAGGGTGGCATCCGCGAGGAGAACAAGCACTTCGAACTCGAGCACGAGCGTTTCTTCCTGTACCCGACGTTCGATCATCAGCGCAACGATCTCGTCCGCGAATCCCACCACCCGGAGCTGCGGCGCGCGCTCGAGGAGGGCGTCTGGCCCGACGAGGAGCCGCCGCCGAAAGCGCTGATCCAGGACGGGGGCATCCCCCAGCCGGATCGGGTTCGCCTGCGCGCCTGGGCCGAGGTCACCGACCACATCACGATCGAAGACCGCCGCACCCTCGACGGCCTCTCGCCGTACTACATCTGGACTCCCGACTACGCCGAAAAGCGCCTGGCCTGGAAGCGCCGGCACCCACTGCACATCCTGCTGCTGCGGGTCCACCGCATCCCTCGCCCGGTCACCGTTCGGGTCCGCGACGAGTACCACGGCTGCCGTTCCTGGGTCGAGATCGATCGCGACCTGCCGTTCGAGGGCACGCCGGTGATGGCCGACGAAGAGTTCGATCGCGCTCGCTCGGAGATCATGGATCTCTGCGAGACCCGCGAACCGGCGCTCGTCTGAGTCCGTCTGGCGCGGCGCATGCCGGCGTCCTCCGTCGGTCACGTGCAGTGCACGCTCCCTCCGTCGTCCTTGGCCTGCTTGGCCAGTCGGACTCGGACCAGCGCCGGTCAACCTCGTAACCTCGCTTAGTGGCCTGGGTCGAAACCGAGTCGCTCAGCTTCACCGCGCGTCACGACTCGGCTGACGCCGCCTTCGCCGAGCAGACGCTCGACCGGATGGAGAGGTTGAGGCTGCGGCTCGAAGACCGCTTCAAGGAGGTTCCGGGCGAGGTCACGGTGGTCGTCCACACCAACCCGCTCTGGCTCACCGCCGCCCACCCGTTCCTGCCGGCGGCGCGCTGGTCGGCGGCGCCGGCGGGCCGGCGCTACCTCGCCGGCTGGGCGATGGCGACCGAGCTCCACGTCCTCAACGACACCCACATCGAACGCCGCGCCGCGGGCGACGACTCTCTGGAAGCCCTCCGCGGCACCGCCGAGCGGCTCTACGCCCAGCTCGTGATCGCCGCCAACAACAACGCCCTGCCACCCGCCTGGACGCCGCGCCGCTTCTACCGCTACCTGCGCTGGGCCTGGCTGGTCGAAGGCGGCGCCCAGTACTTCGCCCGCCAGGTCGGCCTCTACCGCGCCGCCGTCCTCCGCCGCCTGCGCGAGAGCGGTCGTCCGTCGTTCCCGCCCTCGCGCCGCGACGCGGTCATCCTCGGCGGCACGATCTTCGACCTGCTCGAGAACGAGCGCGGCCCCGAGGCCTGCGAGCGCCTCGTCGACAGCCTCCTCCCCGGCGGCCCGGCGGTCACCCTCGAAGACGCCTTCGACGCCCGCTTCCGCGACATCGAGGAAGCCTGGCGCGACCACCTGCGCGGCATCACCCGGGCGGGCGAAGGCTCGATCATCTAGTCGGGCAGGGATTCGGCTTCACCGAGCGCCCGCGCCTCGGCCTCCGCCAGGAGGGCGCGGGCCTCGTCGGCGCGGTCGGCGTGGACCAGCACCGTCCTGGCCCCGCCGCGAAAGCTCCGCAGCAGGCAGGGGATGCCAACGCTTTCCAGCAGCCCCTTGATCAGCCGGGCCTCGATCGGGCTCGCCGGCGAAGCGACGCCGACGAGCTCCTCCCCCACGCTCACTCGCCCTCGCCCTCGCCCTCGTCGCCGTCCTCGACCGGCGGCGCGGCCAGCACCGCGGCGGCCTCCGGGGCCCGAGCCGCCGGCACCATCACGTCCTGTGGGCCGCCCATCGAGCCCCGCGCCAGCATCCCGAAGGCGAGCTCGAACCCGTCGACCCTGCTCGCGCTCGCCCGCAGGAAGGCCGGGATCCCGGCGCCCTCGAGCAGCCCCTTGATCATCGCCCCCTCGACCGCGTCGGCGGCGATCGCGACCACGGCCAGCTCGTCCGCCACCTCGCCGCGCCTTCAGGTGACTTCGTATAGGACCCAGATCAGCGCGATCGCGGCCAGCGCCGCGACCAGCACCCAGAGCGCCAGCCGCCCCGGCGAGGGCCCGGCGCCTTCGCCGCCGGCCAGCCGCCGCTCCTCGTCGAGCTCGCGCCGCTCCTCGTCCTCGTCCTCGCCGGCGACCATCGTCTCGGCCAGGATCCGCTTCGCCTCCTCCTCGTCCTGGCCATTGACCCAGACGTCGCGCGGGCCGGCGGCGAGGAAGTCGGGATTGTCGAAGCCGCCACTGCGTTTCAGCATGCTCGGCACTCCGGACTCGATCAGCAGCCCCTGCAGCATTTCGGCTTCGGCCTGGTTGCGGGCGAAGGCAACCTTGACCAGCTTGCCGCCACCGTCACCGCCTCCCCCTCCACCGTCGCCCCGCGAGCCGCCGTCGCCCTGGCCGGAGGAGCCGTGGGCGCCGCGCTTCTGACCACTCCTATGTGACGTCGAGCTCGGCATCGGCGATCTGCAGGTCGGCGAGGGTGAACCCCTTGACGTCGGGCGCGTCCCGGTCGGCGAGCGAGACGATGACGTAGACCTGTTCGGGCCAGTTCTGGGCCTGATTGACGTCCGTCTGCGACGGATAGGCGGCGCTCTTGGTATGCGAATGGTAGATGCCGAGCAGCTCGCCGCCATCCGCTTCGATCTCCTTCAGGGCGTCGAACTGTCCCTGCGGGTCCATCTCGTAGCGCAGCGGGCTGGCCGCGGCATTCGCCACCCGAACCACCCTCTCGGCCTCGCCGTCGCGCCCGCCGATCATCCCGCAGCACTCGTTCGGCACGTCCTCGCGGGCGTGCGCGACCATCTCGTCGACCAGCTGCTGGGAGATCTTCACCCGGCGAGCCTAATCGAGCCACGCCGCCGCCACGCGGAGGGGGCGACTACCACCAGACGGTGGAGTCGAGGTTCTCGATCTCCTCCAGCGGCTTCGTGTAGACGCCCGAGGAGAGGTACTTCCAGCCGTCGTCGGGGATCAGGAAGACGACGTTGCCGGAGTCGAGCTCGCCGGCGATGCGGACGGCGATCGCGGCGATCGCGCCGGCGGAGACGCCGGCGAAGATGCCCTCCTCGTCGAGCAGCCGCTTGGTCCAGACGATCGCGTCGCGGTTGGAGACCATGATCTTGCGGTCGAGCAGCGAGAGGTCGATGATCGGCGGGATGAAACCGTCGTCGAGGGAGCGCAGCCCCTGAACGAGCTCGCCCTGCATCGGCTCGGCGGCGACCACCAGGGTCTCCGGGTCTTCCTCCTTGAGGCGGCGGCCGTTGCCCATCAGGGTGCCGCCGGTGCCGAGACCGCCGACGAAGGCGGCGACCTCGTCGAGCTCTTCGAGGATCTCGAGCGCGGTGCCGTTGTAGTGGGCGAGCGGGTTGTTCTCGTTGCCATACTGGTACGGCATGAAATAGCCCGGCTCCTGTGACAGCTCGAGAGCCATCTCAACCGCCCCATTCGAGCCCTTGGCGCCCTCCGAGTAGACGATCTCAGCCCCGTACATCCGCAGCAGCTGGGTCCGCTCCTCGGTGACGTTGTCGGGCATCACCACCTTCACCGGGTAGCCCTTGCGGCGGCAGATCATCGCCAGGGCGATGCCGGTGTTGCCGGAGGTCGGTTCGAGGATCGTGTGTCCGGGTTCGATCGCGCCTTCAGCCTCGGCGGCCTCGATCATCGACTTCGCGACCCGGTCCTTGACCGAGCCCGTCGGGTTGTGGCCCTCGAGCTTGGCGAAGATCTTCACCTCGGGCTTCGGCGAGAGCCGTGGCAGCTCGACCAGCGGCGTGTTGCCGATCGATTCGACGACGCTGCCGAACCGTCCCCCGCAGGGTCTGTTGACCGTCTCGTTAGTCATCGCCGGATCCCGTTACTTCAGAAAGTGTAGCGATGGGCGTGTCCCTTTGGATCAAGACTTTGGGGACAATCTCGGGTATGGTCGGCCCGGGTTCAGGCAACGTTTGGGAACGGAGGCAATACCTGATGAGCAAGACCCGGCTAACCGCCTTCCTCGCGGTTTTCCTCGTGGCGATTGCGTCATTTGTCGTGGCAGGGTGCGGAAGCAGCAGCTCGACCACCACCGGCAGCGAAACCACTGCGGAAACGAGCGAAGGCGGTGGCGAAGAAGCAGCGGGCGGCGGCGGTGAAGAAGCGGCAAGCGGCGGCGGTGAAAAGCTGACGGTTGGCTCCGACATCCCCTATCCCCCCTTCGAGTTCGGGAAACCGGGCAGCTACACCGGCTTCGACGTCGACCTGATGGATGCGATCGGCGAAGAAATCGGGCGCGAACCCGAATTCATCAAGTCCTCGTTCGAAACGATCTTCCGCGACGTCGCCCAGGGCAAGTTCGAAGCGGTGATGTCGGCGGCGACGATCACCGAAGAACGCGAAAAGGTGGTCTCCTTCTCGCTCCCCTACTACCTCTCCGAGCAGGCGATCGTGGTCGCCGAAGGCAGCTCGATCAAAGGCCTCGCCGACCTCAAGGGCAAGATCGTCGCCGCGCAGCAGGGCACGACCGGCCTTGAACTCGGCAAGGAAAAAGCCGAAGCCGCCGAACTCCGCCCCTACCCCGAAGGGCCGACCGCGATCAACGCCCTGAAGGCAGGCACGGTCGAAGCGGTGATCATCGACGACCCGGTGGCGGTCAAGGCGACCGAAGAACTGAGCGGCATCGAAATCGCCGAAAAAGTGGAAACCGACGAAACGTATGGAATCGCATTTGCGAAGGGGAGCACCGAACTACTCGAACAGATCAACGAAGGCCTGAAGAAGACCATCGAAAACGGCAAATACGCCAAGGTCTACGAAAAGTGGTTCCACGAGGCGCCGCCGCTGCCGGGCCTCGAAAAAGCCATCAAAGAAGCCGAATCGAAGTAGCGACAGCCGCTACGCGGGACTCGTCTGACGGAGGGGGCGCCGGGGTCGGTGCCCCCTCTTCGATCGGGAAAAGCAGGATCAGGAGCGAGATTTGAGCGTCTTCTTTGAACAGTACTTCGACTTCCACATCATGGGGGAACACTTCTGGGAAGTCTTCGAAGCCTTCCTGCAGAACCTGCTGATCTTCGTCGTCGCGGGCATCGTCGCCCTCACCTGGGGCCTCCTGCTGGCGGTCGTCCGGCAGACGCCGGGTCGGAAGACGGGGCCGCTCCGCTTCATCACGATCGCCTATATCGACCTGCTGCGGGCGATCCCGCTGCTGGTCATCATCCTGATCATCTCGGGCGGCGTGCCCTTCCTCTCCTTCATCCCGAAAGGCATCCGCATCCCCGAGTGGTTCGGGAAGCCGGACCCCTTCTGGTACGGCGTCTCGGCGCTGGTCTTCGTCTACGGGGCCTACATGGCGGAGGTCTACCGGGCGGGGATCGAAGCGGTGCCGCGCGGCCAGATGGAGGCGGCTCGGTCGCTCGGCATGAGCCACCTCCAGGCGATGCGTTACATCATCGTCCCCCAGGCGGTGACGAAGATCCCGGCGCCGATGCTGAACGAATTGATCTCGCTGCTGAAGGACACCACGCTCGTCAGCTTCATCGCCTTCGCCGAGTCGACCCTGGTCAGCCGCGAAATCCTCGCCGAACAGCTGAACAGCTCGGCGTTGATCCTCACCGCCTTCTTCTTCCTCGTCATCTGCCTGCCGGGCGCGCGACTGGTCGACTACCTGATCAAGCGCAACCAGGCGAAGGTGAGCCGCGGCGCTCACATCGAGGTCGCCTGATGGCCGAGCCGATGCTGCAGCTGAAGGGGGTGCACAAGCGCTTCGGCAACCTCGAGGTGCTGAAAGGCGTCGACCTCGACGTCGGCAAAGGCGAAGTGATCTGCATCCTCGGGCCGAGCGGCTCGGGCAAGAGCACCCTGCTGCGCTGCGTCAACCTGCTGGCGCCGCCGGAGGCGGGCGAGATCTTCCTCGAGGGCAAAGACATCTGCAAGGGGCCGGGCTCGGGGACCGGCGAGCAGAGCTGGAACCTCGATTACGTCCGCCAGCGGGTGGGAATGGTCTTCCAGCAGTTCAACCTCTTCCCCCACAAGACGGCACTCGAAAACGTGACCCTGGCGCCACAACGGGTGCTCGGCAAATCGAAGTCGGAGGCCGAGGAGAAAGGCCGGGCGCTGCTGGAGCGAGTCGGGCTCGGCGACCGCCTCGGCCAGTACCCGGAAACCCTCTCCGGCGGCCAGCAGCAGCGGGTCGCGATCGCGCGGGCGCTGGCGATGGAGCCGCACGCGATGCTGTTCGACGAGGTCACCAGCGCCCTCGACCCGGAGCTCGTCAAAGAGGTCCTCGACACGATGCGTGAGCTGGCGGCGGAAGGGATGACGATGCTCGTCGTCACCCACGAGATGGGCTTCGCCAAGGAGGTGGGCGACCAGGTCGTCTTCATGGACGGCGGAGTGATCGTCGAGCAGGGCGAGCCGAGGCAGGTGCTGGATAGTCCGCGGGAGGAGCGGACCAAACGGTTCCTTGGGCTGGTGTTGGAGCGGTAACGAGGGGGTGGTTCGACTGGCGCAGCGCCAGCGGCCGATATGGCGGAGAGCAGGCCCACCTGCCGCACCCCCACCGCCCATCTGTCAGGACGCCCGACCCTAGAAACCGCCAAAGGGGACGGGGTGCCTCCCCCCGCTTGCTGGGTTTTTCGCTGGGGAG
>JAFDWC010000042.1 GCA_018268655.1 Actinomycetota bacterium | reverse complement strand
GGACCCTCCTCTCTCGGCCTGTCGGCTGCGGAGTATTCGGGCTACGCCCCGGTCGAGCTCCCGGCCTCAGCCGCAAAACGTTCGGAGGGTCCCCCGACCGCCTCCCGAGCGAAGTCAGCTTCAAGACAAAGGGACGTGGCCCCAACCGGTAGACGCCCGCAGCTCCGGTCGTGAGCTTCGGGACGTAGCGAGTTCTGGGGCGGATTCGTTGCTCCCCCGCCAAACCCCGATCCCTCCCAGGGGTCGAAATAAGGACGGCGTCAAGCTGACTCTCATCTTCGCTTAATGAACTGCGCCGAGGATGGCGCCCGGTGGAACCGATCTCGTACCTGCAGTCGATCATCCTGGGGGTGATCCAGGGCATCGCCGAGCCGTTCCCGATCTCCAGCCTCGGCCACAGCGTCGTCATCCCGCAGGTCTTCGGCTGGAACATCCACCAGAACGCCGACTACTTCCTCTCCTTCCTCGTCGCCACCCACTGCGCCACGGCGCTGGTCCTCTTCATCTTCTTCTGGGAGGACTGGAAGCGGATCCTGCGCGGGCTCTGGTACTCGGTTCGCAGCGGCTTCCGCACCGACCCCGCCGACCCCGACGCCAAGCTCGGCTGGCTCCTGGTGGTGGGGACGATCCCGGCCGGGATCCTCGGCTTCGCGCTCGAGCACCCGCTGCGGACCCTGTTCGCCTCGGCCGAGGTGGCGGCGATCTTCCTCGCCGTCAACGGCCTCCTCCTGCTCGGCTTCGAGCGGCTGCGGCGGCGGGCGCCCGAACCCGACGACTGGAAGGGCGATTCCGACCCGCGGATCGCCCGCACGATGAGCTTCAAGCAGGCGGCGGCGATCGGCACCGCCCAGGCGGCGGCGCTGATCCCCGGCATCTCGCGCTCCGGGATGGCGATGGGCGGGGGCCTCCTGACCGGGCTCTCGAACGAGGACGCGGCCCGCTTCTCCTTCCTCCTGGCGACCCCGATCATCGGCGCCGCCGGGGTCCTGAAGCTGCCCGAGCTAATGGGCTCGGCCGGCAACGGCGTCCGCGGCCAGGCCTTGGTCGGGGCGATCGCCGCCGGCATCACCACCTGGTTCGCGGTCAGGTTCCTGCTCCGCTTCTTCCGCAGCAACCGCCTCACCCCGTTCGGGATCTACTGCCTTATCGTCGGCGTCATCCTCACGATCGCCTTCGCCCTGTGAGTGGCTCCGGGCGCCCCCGGGCGCAGCTCTCATCTCGGCTTAACGGCCTCCGCCTACGGTGCTCCGGCCTCGAGGCGCCCCCGGCATGACCTCCGCCCCGCGTTACACCCGCTACAGCCGCACCGGCTTCTCGAAGGTGCCGGAAGTGACGGCCTTCTTCTGGATCGTCAAGGCGCTGACGACGGCGATGGGCGAGTCGACCTCCGACTACCTCGTTCACGCGATGGTCCCCGAGGTGGCGGTGGTGATCGGGTTCATCGCCTTCTGCGCCGCCCTCTACATCCAGTTCGCCAAGGACCGCTACGTGCCCTGGGCCTACTGGCTGGCGGTGGCGATGGTCGGCGTCTTCGGGACGATGGCCGCCGACGTCCTCCACGTCGGCCTCGGCGTCCCCTACATCGCCTCGACGATCTTCTTCGCGATCGCCCTCTTCTTCGTCTTCCGCACCTGGTACCGGGTCGAGGGCACGCTCTCGATCCACAGCATCACCACCCCGCGGCGGGAGCTCTTCTACTGGTCGGCGGTGCTGGCGACGTTCGCCCTCGGCACCGCCGCCGGCGACCTCACCGCGATCAGCCTCGGCCTCGGCTACTTCGGCTCGATCGTGCTGTTCGCGGCGGTGATCGCGATCCCCGCCCTCGGCTACTTCCGCTACCGGATGAACGCGATCGTCGCCTTCTGGTTCGCCTACGTGGTGACCCGGCCGCTCGGCGCCTCGGTCGCCGACTGGCTGGCGAAAACGGACGGCGGCCTCGGCTTCGGCCCCGGCACCGTCAGCCTCGTCTTCGCGGCGATGATCGCCGCCTTCGTCTACTACCTCAGCCGCAGCGGCCGCGACACCCCGGCCGACCAGTGGCTCGAGGAGGACGAGCTCGCCGAGCTCGAACGCGAGCCGCGGCTGGGGATCCCGCCCCAGCGGGAACGCGCACGGGGCGGTGAGCCCGCCCCCGAGCGGGGCTACTGAACTCCTCGCCCGGGATGCGTTCCCGGGGTGGTGCTCACTCCTCCTGCATCAACCGCCAGATCACCCAGAGCACGCAGCCGATCGCGCCGAGGCCGATCATCTTCGTTGCCGCGCCGGCGGTCTGCGGCTCGATCACGGCCATCGCGCCGAGGGTGAGCAGGACCGCGAACACCGTCCACTGCCAGTTCCAGTTGTACGGTCGCAGTGACTTCATGCGACAAATGTTACGCCGTTCGGTACCAACGGTCGGGTGCGGGTGTGCAACGGGCTTAAGGTGACTCTCATAGTGGCTGACACTCAGTCTCAGACTCAGTCTCAGGTACGGGTGCTGTGCCTGCGGCGGCGAATCGCCGTCAGCACCGCCGTCGTGGTCGGAATCGCCCTCGCGCTGCTCGCGGCCGGGTACGTGTACCTGCTGACGCTGCCCGGAGTCGGGGACGCCGAACAGCGGGCCGAGCAGATCCTCGACGAAAACGGCGGCACCCCGGTGCCGGAGCCGCCGCCGGCGAAGCTGGCCGCGGCGACGGTCTCGGTCGAGGACGAGAACTTCTACTCGAGCGCCTTCCTCGACGTCCTCAAAGGGGTCGGCCGCGCCGCCCTCGCCAGCCTCGAAACGAGCGAAGACCCGGGTGGCTCGACGATCGCCCAGCAGCTGGCGAAGCGGCTCTACCCGCACGGCGGCGGCCTGGGTGGGACGCTGGAAGAGATCGGGCTCGGGGTCAAGCTCTCGCTCAACTACTCCCACGCCGAGGTGCTGGCGATGTACCTCGACTCGATCTACTACGGCAACGGCTACTGGGGAGCGGCCGCCGCCGCTCGCGGCTACTTCCACACCTCGGTCGCGGACCTGACCTGGGGCGAGGCCTCGATGCTCGCCGGCCTGCCCCAGGCGCCGAGCGCCTATGACCCGGTCCACCACCTGGCGCTGGCCCGCCAGCGCCAGCGCCACGTCCTCGACCAGCTCGTCGTCAACGGCTACCTCTCGGCGGCCGCGGCCGACGCTGCGTTTGCCGAACGGCTGCCGCTGAAGCCGGCGGCCCCGGCGGCCCGCGGCAGCGCCGACCCGGCCACCGCGGCCAGCAGCGAGAGCCCGGCGGCGACCGTCATCGCGGCGGCGAAGCCGTCGCTGAACTCGGCCGGCGAGCCGTAGCCGCCGGCGCCGGCGAAGGCGGCGACGCCGATCGCGATCCCGAGCACACCGCCGAGCTCGCGCATCGTCGTGTTGGTCCCAGCCGCCTTGCCGATCGCCTCCGGCGGCACCGCGCTGACGACCGAGTTCTGGGCCGCCGGGAACGACATCGAGATCCCGACCCCGGCGACGATCAGCGGCGGGACCAGCTCGCCGTAGCTCATCCCCGCTTCGGCGATCAGGGCGATCCAGCCCATCCCGATGCCCTGCAGCAGCGGCCCGGCGACGAGGAACGGGCGCTCGCCGAAGCGGTCGACGAGCTTGCCGGCGACGGGGGCGACGAAGAACAGCGTCGCCGTCCACGGCAACAGCCGCAGGCCGGCCCCGAGCGGGCTGTACCCGAGGCCGTCCTGGAGGAACTGCGCCATGAAGAAGACGGCGCCGAAGAGGCCGCCGACGGCGCAGAAGATCGCCGCGTTGCCGGCCGAGAAGGCGCGCGAGCGGAAGAACCGCATCGGCAGCATCGGCGCCCGCGAGCGCAGCTCGACGGCGACGAAGGCGCCCAGCAGCGCCAGCCCGGCGGCGCCGGCGGCAATCACCTCGGCGCTCGCCCAGCCGGCGGTGTTGCCGCGGACCAGGGCCCAGACGAGGCCGAGGACGCCGCCGCTGACCAGCCCCAGCCCCGTCAGGTCGACCCGCGAGTCGGGGCCGTGGCTCTCCGGGATCCGGGTCAGGACGAGCGGGATCAGGGCAATCCCGATCGGGACGTTGAGCCAGAAGATCCACTGCCAGGCGATCCCCTCGGTGACGGCGCCGCCGACCAGCGGCCCGCCGGCGACGGCGAGCCCGGTGACGGCGAAGAAGATGCCGAGGGCGGAGCCGCGGGTCTGCGCCGGGAAGGCGGCGCCGACGAGGGCGAGGGCGAGCGTCGTCACCGTCGCCGCGCCGGCTCCCTGAACCGCGCGGGCGGCGATCAGGGCGCCGACCGAGGGCGCCAGGGCGCAGGCCGCCGAGGCCAGCACGAAGAGCCCGATCCCGGCCGCGAACAGGCGCCGGCGGCCGAAGCGGTCGCCGAGCGCCGCCGCGGTCATCAGCAGCACCGCGAAGCTGAGGTTGTAGGCGTTGACCGTCCACTCGAGCTGCTCGACCGAGGCGCCAAGGTCGCGCTGGATCGTGCTCAGCGCGGTGGTGACGACGAGCGTGTCGAGGGCGGTCATGAAGGCCGCCAGGGCGGCCAGGCTGAGGATCCATCTCTGTTTGGTGGTCATGGCAGTTGAGACAGCCGCCGCCGCGCCAACTCAGCGATGAATTCCGGCCGCTGCCGGTGTCTCAATCCAGACATGCACGAGGAGGTCACTTCGATTGCCGCACTCGATCAGTACCGGCGCGAGCTCCAGGTTCACTGCTACCGGATCCTCGGCTCGGTCCAGGACGCCGAGGACGCCGTCCAGGAGACGCTGCTCTCGGCCTGGCGGGCGCTGCCCGAGTTCGAGGGACGCTCCTCGCTGCGCACCTGGCTCTACCGGATCGCCACCAACCGCTGCCTCAACATGCTGCGCGCCGGCGGCCGCAGGGCCGGCGAGACGATGAGCGACTTCGAGCTGCCGCCGGGGGCGCCGGACCCGACCCGCACGCCGGAGCCGATCTGGCTGCAGCCCTATCCCGACACCATGCTCGAGGGGCTGCCGGACCAGGCGCCCGGCCCGGAGGCCCGCTACGAGACCAAGGAGGCGGTCGGCCTCGCCTTCGTCTCGGGGCTGCAGCGGATGCCGCCGCGGCAGCGGGCGGTGCTGGTCCTGCGTGACGTGCTCGGCTACCGCGCCGCCGAGGTGGCGGCGATGCTGGAGACCAGCGAGGCCTCGGTCAACAGCGCCCTGCAGCGGGCGCGGGCGGCGCTGGAGGCGGCGCCCGAGCGGCCGGAAGGCGCCAGCCTGCCAGGCTCGCCGGCCCAGCGCGAGCTGCTCGACCGCTTCGGCGAGGCGTTCGAAGCCGGCGACGTCAGCGCGGTCGTCTCCCTGCTCGGCGAGGACGCCTGGATCCGGATGCCGCCGCAGCCGCAGGAATACCGGGGCCGGCCGGCGATCGCCGACTTCCTCCGCGCCCTGCCGATCTGGCGCGACGGCCGGCGGCCGCGGCTGGTCCCGACCCGGGCCAACGGGCAGCCCGCCTTCGCCTACTACCTCGAGGACGCGCAGGCGCCGATCCGGCGGATCGAAGGCGTGATGGTGGTGACGATCGAGGGCGAGGAGATCACCGCGATCACCCGCTTCCACGACGACGGCTGGCTGCCGTACTTCGGGCTACCGCGGACGCTGCCGCGGTAGGGACTATTGGCGCCTTCTTTTCGCTATGCGAAAGAAAGGCGCCAGCTAGCGGAGCTCGTCGAGGGAGACGACCTCGAGGTCGAACGGCTCGTCGGCGGCGCGGCGGCGGCGGTAGGGGGAGACGACCACGCGGTGGACCTCGCCGCAGGGGCAGGGAACCTCGATCGGGCTGGTGTCGCTGGCGGGGTCGGTGTCGACCTTCAGCCGCTTCAGCTCGCCGCTGTTCTTGCAGCCGAACGAGATCACCCAGCCGTAGTCGCCGCGCTCCCCCCGTTTTCCTCTCCGTCCCGGCTGCGGCATGTACCCATCCTTTCTGATTCGCGCTATTCGAGGAGGCCGCCGCCGCTGCGGCTGAAGCCGGGCGGGATCGGGCCGCGCAGTTCGTAGCGGTAGTGGAGGTAGACCCGGTGGTCGCCCTGCGGGGTCAGTTCGTTGAGGTAGACGACGACGCGGGCGCGGCGGACGACCTTGTCGCGGCAGCGCCGGCAGCCGTGGCGGAGGAAGGCCCAGCCGGCGGCGCGGGCGACCGGTTCGCCGAAGTTCTGCCACCGCAGCCGGTAGAAGCGAAGCGAGCCGTTGCGCCGCAGGTTGATCCCGGCCGGGCTCGAGACGAGGCGGCCGCTGACGACGTTGGCGCGGACCACCGCCTCGGCCTGTTCGAACGGCGCCGCCCCCGGTTCGGCGCTGAAGCTGGCGTGGGTTTCGGGGCAACCGGGGAGCATGCGGCCGAGCGAGGTCACCGTCCCTTCGGCGCGGTCCGGGGCGACGAAGGTCGCTTCGATGATCTGCCCGCGGCTGTCTTCGCCCGTCCAGCGGCCACTCGGTTCGATCACCGAACCGGCGCTCGGCGCCGCTTCGTAGGTTCCGCAGAATCCCCAGCGGAAGCGGAAGCGGATGCCCGTCACCTCGCCGCCGCTGACCTCGAACGCGACCGGGAGCCCGGCCGAGGTGGTCCCGTGCCAGGGGCCCTGGGTCGGGACGACGCCTTCGGCGCCGGCCGCCGGCGGGCCGCCGAGGCTCGCCGCCAGGGCGACCAGGAGGGTGCCGGTGATTGCCGCCAACCGACCCATCCTGCGACCCTAGCCGACGTGCACCGAGTGGTCGACGCGATGAACGTGATCGGCTCGCGGCCGGACGGGTGGTGGCGCGACCGCGACGGCGCCGTCGAGCGGCTGGCGTCCCAGCTCGAGCGCTGGGCCGAGGCGAGCGGCGAGCGGGTGACGGTGGTGCTGGAGCGGCGGCCGCGGGTGCCGCTGCCGGTGACGCTGGTGAACGTCGAGTGGGCGCCCGAGCCGGGCCGCGACGCC
The DNA here is from genome assembly GCA_018268655.1 of Actinomycetota bacterium. Taxonomy (GTDB): domain Bacteria; phylum Actinomycetota; class Thermoleophilia; order Solirubrobacterales; family 70-9; genus VAYN01. The sequence continues at coordinate 14,747 of JAFDWC010000042.1, read as the reverse complement.
GCCGACCGCGAGATCGTGCGGCGGCTGGCGGCGTGGCTCGCCGAGGGCGAGGTCACCGTCGTCACCTCCGACCGCGACCTCGCAACCCAGGCTCGCGCCGCCGGCGCCGCGGTCGATCCCAGCTCCCGCTTCCGGGCTCGGCTCGAGGCAACTTGACCGGGCGTGGTGCCCCGCTACACTGCGCGCCAATGACGGCCGCACGGGGACAGAGCGCACTGGTTGCCGACCCGCGTGTCATTGCCGTCGTCGTGGTCGTCGAGGCCGAGCTCAAAAGCTCGGTCGTCGTCTGAACCCGCAAGAACGCCCGCCGACCAAGCAAGCAGACGATTCAAGGGACGCGGCGGAGGCGTTGCAGGCGGCGCCGGTTCCCTCGAAGCACTGGCAGGAAGCCCTCGACACGATGGCGGCGCGCCGCTACGCGCTGCCGACCTTGCCGCCGCCGGGGCAGCAGGCTCCACACAGCCCCAGCTGAGGCCGGCCCCGCCGCTGAGCGGTTCCGTGCAGGCGGAGGGAACCGCGCCGGGCCGCCGAATCGTGGCCGCAGGATGCGCCGCCCCCCGAGCTTCGACCTCCCCGAGCTGCACCTGCCGCGCCGCTGGCCGCGGCCGCGGGTGCCGGACCTGCGAGCGCTGCCGCGGCCGCGCCTGCGGCTCCCTGATCCGCGGCGGCTGTCGCGGCCGCGCCTGCGGCTCCGTTGGCCAGACGTGGACCTCGACGACCCGCGCCGCTTCACCGAGCCGCTCCGGTTCTTCTTCTACCTGCTGATGTTCGTCGCCCTGGTCGCGGTCTTCGCCGGGGCGACCGGGTCCGGGATGGTGCTGCTGATCGCCGGCGCCGCCCTCCACGTCGTCCGCTCCTCGCTCGAGGAGACGGCGGCGCAGCGGCGGGCCCGGCGCGAACGCGGCGAACGCAAACGTCAGGTGAGGCTGCGCTCGCACCGGGTCGCCCGCAAGGCGCGTGAAGCGGGTGCGGCGAAGCCGGCCGGCGCGAAGCCGGCGGCCGCGCCGACCGAGATCCGCGTCACCGAGTCGCCCCGGGTCGCGGCCCGTCGCCGCTCGCCGGCCCAGCCCCGCCCGGCCTCCGAGCCTCGCTCGGCCGCTCAGCCCGGCGGCAGCTCGGCCCGGAAGCAGCGCGTCATATAGGGCATCTCGAAGCTCTCCCGGCCCGCCAGTTCCGGGTGGGTCGCGACCAGCTCCCGGACCGAGGCGAACAGCTCCTGCCGCTGCGCTTCGGTGGCGACGATCACGTAGGAGCGCGAGGCGAGCAGCTCGATCAGCAGCTCACCGTCGATCGGCCGTCGCCACGGCACCGCCAGCCGCTCGGTCGGCCCGAACGGGGCGCCGAACGAGTAGTCGTCCTCGACCGTCGGGTTCGCGCCCAGGCGGTCGATCAGCCGCGAGAGCTCCCGCATCCAGGCGGTCCCGTCGTCTCGCAGGTTCCAGACGCAGGCGAGCCGGCCGCCGGGCCGCAGCACCCGCGCCGCCTCGGCCAGCGCGGCCGCTTCGTCGACCCAGTGCCAGGCCTGGGCGTAGGTGACGAGGTCGGCCGAGCCGTCGGCCAGCGGCAACCGCTCGCCGCTCCCCGCCAGTGCCGTGACCGTGGGCAGCTCCGCTTCGAGCCGCGCCCGCATCTCGTCGGAAGGCTCGACCGCGGTCACCTCGAGCCCGCGGCCCGCCAGCGCCCGGGTCAGCTTCCCGGTCCCGGCGCCGACGTCCACCGCGGCCCGCGCTCCCGGCGGCACGATCCACCCGACCGCCGCCGCCGGATATTCCGGCCGCACCCGCTCGTACTCGGCAGCGACGGACCCGAACGACGCCGCCTGCTCAGCCGTGTACCCCTCGCGCACGACCTCGCACTTTACGCGGGCGGTTGTGTCAGCATTCGCGGTGATGAGGGGACTTGGGGTGCTGCTGGTGGTGACGATGGCCCTGGCTGGCGCCCTGCTTGGCGCGACCGGTGCCGCGGCCACGGCGCCGCGTCCGACCGCGGCCGCGGGCGCAGAACCGGCGCCCAAGCCCCAGCGCATCCGGGTCGTGCGCGCGCTCGGGGAAGACAAGCTCTATTACCGGCCACACTTCTTCCTGCTCTCCGGCGACGGGACCTTCGGCTTGAACCGGGTCCGGTGGACGCGCTACGACGGGGCGGTCGCCAGGGGCACCGCGAGGGCCTTCGTCAACGACTGCATCCCCTACTGCGCCGCCGGCCACATCGACCGGCCGCGGGCCAGGGTGACGCTGTCGAAGGTCGTCGACTGCAACGGCACGCCGATCTACGCCCGGCTCGAATATGCGCTGGTCGGGCCGCTGCCGAAGGCGTTCCCGCGCCGGGGCGGCTACTCGATGCGGCCGCTCGGCGCAGACGGCAAGCCCGAGTGCTGAGCCAGCCGCCCGCACCAGAGGGCGAAGAGGACGACGGCGACGATCATCCCCGCCTCGTGGGCGCCGACGACGACGGCGAGGAGGCTGGGCAGGCCGGCGAGGAGGGCGCCGAGCAGGGTCGGGTTGAGCGGCAGTGAGAGGACGCGGGCGGTGATCCCGGCGCAGAGGAGCCAGGTCAGCGGCCCGACCGCCCAGCCCCAGTCGACGAAGAATTCCTTCGGCAGGGCCAGCGCGAGGGCGACGAAGAAGACGGCGACGGTGCCGAGCTGAAGCAGCGCCGATCGCCACAGGGTGGACACGTCCATGGCTCTCCCGAGGCTACTGGAGCGGCCTATCGGACGATGATCTTGCCGTGCATGAAGGGGTGGATCGTGCAGTGGAAGAGGTAGATCCCGGGCCGGCGGAAGGTGACCCTCGCGGATCTCCCGGGCCGGATCTGGCCGGTGTCGAAGCTGCCGCCGTTCGCGGTCGCGGTGTGGGTGACCGAGCTCTGGTTGGAGAAGACGACGGTGGTGCCGGCGCCGACCCGCAGCGGCGTCGGCCGGTATTCGAAGTTGACGATCCGCTCGGTTTGCGCCCGACTCGCCGTCGCGGTGGTCGCCGACTCGCCGGCGGCTGCGCGCAGGCCGGCGAACCCGAGCAGGGCGATCGAGGCCACCGCCGCCAGCCCGAGGCGCCGCCGCCAGTTGATCCAGGCCGCCGTCATCGGCCCGGTGTACGGCGCCGCTCCGGCGCCGGTTCAGACGAGGACGACGATCGCCGGCCCCGCGGCCGCGACCTCAGCAGAAGAATTCGACTTCCCCACACAGTTCGGAGGTCACGGAGCCCAATTCCCCGACCTTTTCTTCCAGCCTTTCGAGCCGTTCTTCGACTTCACCGCCGCCTTCTTCGCCGGCGCTTTCGAGCCCTTCGATCTGGCCCCGCAGTTCTTCGACTTCGCCTTCGACGGCGCCGAGCTGGGCGGTCGCCGATTCGCCTTCCGGCCCGCGCGGTCCGGTCGGCCCACGCTTGCCCGGCTTACCGGGCTTCCCGGCAGGCCCTTCCGGCCCGGTCTGCGCCAGCAGCCCGATCCCGGCGCCGATCGCGGCGCTGAGCACGCAGACGCCGACGACCAGCGCGATGAACTGGTTCCGCGGCAGCGAGACGAGGGGCTTGCGGTCGGGCTCGATGCCGGGAAGTCTCGCAGGCCGCGCTACCCTGCTCCCCGGCGGTCCGTCGCACGGACGCCGCGGGGGCGGTTAGCTCAGTTGGGAGAGCGTTCGGTTTACACCCGAAAGGTCACTGGTTCGAGCCCGGTACCGCCCACTCCCAGGGAAATCTCAGCGCTCCGATGAGACGGAACACGAGGCGGCGACGGTGTGGCGGTGGCGCCCTGCCGGAAGGTGGCGGCGGCAACGCCAGCGGCGGCCGCCTCGAGCTGAGCAGCGAGGCCCGCGCCTCCTGCGGGAGCGGGGTGTCAAACTGCCCGAACCGGGCCAGAGCGGCGAACCGCCCGAAGCCGGACCTCCGTCGGGTGCCGGCGGCACCGAACTCGAGAAGATGCCAAGTTCAAGCGGGCGAGCGCCCAGTGCCAGAGCCTCCTCGGCGGCCCGGGCGAAATCTGAGATGAAGGCCGGGCGATGAAGAGAGTCGGCGGCCCTTTCCAGATCCTCGCCGCGCTCGCCGCCACGGTCCTGCTCGTCGCGCCCGGAGCGAGCGCCGCCCGCTCCGGTGCCACCGGGGCCGGCGGCGTCGTCACCGGGACCTTTGCCACCTCGGCCGCGGCCGCGCTCTCGCATTGGACTCCGCAGCGGCGGCGGTCGGCGGTGCCGCTCGAATTGCCAGTGCTGGCGGGCGGTTCCGGGCCGGCCGGGCCGGCCGCCGGCGCAAACGCGACGGAAGAACCCGGCGCCGGCGGCGCGGCCGCCACCCCGAGCTACGTGCCGGCGACCGCCCCTGATGAGGCGGCGGCGGGCCTGCGTCGCGGCGCCCTCGTCACCACCGCCGCCGTCGAAGGCGTCGACACCGGGTCCTCGACCGTCTATCCGAACAGCGCCAACGGCGTCGTCCTCGGCGAATACGTGGTCGGCGCCACTCGCGAGGCCTACCGCTGCTCGGGCAGCGTCGTCAGCTCCAGTGCCGGCAACGTCGTCCTCACCGCCGGCCACTGCGTCGTCGATCCCGAAACCGGTGCCACCGCCAGCTACCTCGTCTTCATCCCCGGCTACCGCGAAGGCGCCCAGCCCTACGGCCAGTGGGCGGCGACCGAATACGCGACGACCGAACGGTGGGCGCTGAGCGCCGGCACCGGCAAGGCCGACGAGGCGGGCGACGTCGCGATGCTGAAGCTGGCGAGCAACGGCGGGGCCAGCGCCCAGAGCACGGTCGGCGCCCTCGGCATCGCCTTCAACCAGCCGCGCGAAGCGACCTACACCCAGTACGGCTACCCGGCGGCGAAACCGTACGACGGCTCCCGCCTCTACTCGCACACCACCGCCTATGCCGGCGCCGACCCCAGCTTCATGCCGCCGCCGATGAGGCTGGCCAGCGACTTCACCGGCGGCGCCAGCGGCGGCCCCTGGACGGTTTCCTCCGCCGCCACCCCGGTCGCACTGTCGGTCACCGACTACGGCTACGAATCTCAGCCCGGCTATCTCTACGGCCCCTACTTCGGCTCGCTCGTCCAGCACCTCTACGAAGTGGCCGCGGCGCCGGTCGCGGCTCCGGCTCCCGTTGCCGAACCGGCTCCCAGCGCCGCCAGCCCCCCGCCGCCGACGGCACCATGGCTGCGCCTGCTGCGGATTCGCCGCGACCGCGGGTCCGGTGCCGCGAGCCTCCGCGTCGCCGTCTCCGGCGCCGGCCTCCTGCGCCTCAGCGGCGCCGGCATCCGCGACGTCGCCCGCCGCGCGAGCGAGGCGACCACGCTCGCGCTCGTCGTCCGAGCCAGGGGCAGGGCCGCGAGCGAGCTGCGCGAAGCCGGCAGCGTCGCGGTCGGGGTCCGGCTCACGTTCCACGCCGCCGCCGATGGCACCGTGAGTCGCTCGCGCCTGCTGCGCTTGGTCGCCGCCCGCCCGCGCTGATCTCCGCTGCCGCTTGCCGTTCCCGGCTGCCCTAGTCAGGCTGTGCCGCGCATGCGCTCCCTCGGCCAGTCCGCGCCCCGCGTCCCGGCGATCGCGCTCGTGCTCACCGCGGTCCTCACGGTCCAGTGCGGTTCGGCGCTCGCGACCAAGCTCTTCGACCGGGTCGGTCCGGAGGGGGCGGTGCTCCTGCGCACCGGCATGGCCGCGATCGTCCTCCTCGCGCTGAGCCGGCCGGGGATCGACCACATCCGCCAGGCCGGCGTCCGCGACGTCCTCGTCTTCGGGCTCACCTTCCTCGGCATGAACAGCCTCTTCTACGCGGCGATCGATCGGATCCCGCTCGGAACCGCGGTCACGCTCGAGTTCGTCGGGCCGCTGGCGGTTGCGATCGTCGGCTCCCACCGCCGCCTCGATTTCCTCTGGGCTCTGCTCGCCGCCGCCGGCATCGTCCTGCTCTCCGACGGCCTCGGCTCGGCCGGGGTCTTCGACCTCGGCGCTCTCCTCGCCCTCGCCGCCGGCGGCTGCTGGGGCCTCTACATCATCCAGGGAGCCCGCATCGGTGCCGCGCTGCCGGGCCTCGGCGCCCTCGCGGTCGCCGTCTCGATCGCCGCCGTCCTCTCGATCCCGTTCGGGGTCGCCCAGGGCGGCAGCGACCTGCTGGTGCCGAGCACGCTTGCGATCGGCCTCGCCGTCGCCGTGATCAGCTCGGTGATTCCCTACAGCCTCGAGCTGGAGGCGCTCCGCCGACTCCCCAGCGCCGTCTTCGGGGTGCTGATGAGCATCGAGCCCGCGGTCGCGGCGCTGATCGGCTTCGTCCTCCTCGGCCAGGGGCTCGAACTGACCGAAGTCCTCGCGATCGGCCTTGTCGTCATCGCCAGCGCTGGCGCTCTGCGGACCGCTACTTCGCCGCCGCGCGATAGCTGATGAGGGTTCGCGCGAGGGCTCGGGGCTTGGCGGGGGGAGCGGCGTTCCCTCACGAAACGGCCGAGGACTCGCAACGTCCCGCAGCTCACGAAGGGAAGCAGCGGGCGTTTCGCTTTGAGCTTCCCGTGCTTCGGGGCCGGGAGGCTGGACAGACTTTGCTCGGGAGGGGGTCGGGGGACCCTCCGAACGTTTTGCGGCTGAGGCCGGGAGCTCGACCGGGGGCGCCAGCCGAATACGGCGAGCCGACAGGCCGAGAGAGGAGGGTCCCCCGACCCCCTCCTCCGCCCCGGCCTCTACCTAGGGCATCCAGGCGCTCGTGTCGGAGTGGGCACCAGGGGACGTCTGCTGTGATTGCCCGATGCTCCAGCACGTCGGCATCGAGATCGCGCCCGCCGAGGTCGACCGTGCGGTCTTCCTCTTCGAGTTGCTCGGCTTCCGCCTGGTCGAGCCGCCGGCGGGGCTCGCCGCCGGCTTCACCTGGGTCGAGCGCGAGGGCACCCAGGTTCACCTGATGCACGAGGAGTCCCCGGTGGTGCCGCCGCGCGGTCACCTCGCCGTCCACGTCCCCGACTTCGACGCAGCCCTCGTGCGGCTGCGCGAGCACGGCTTCGACCCCGTCCCCCACGGCGAACACTGGGGCGCCCCCCGCAGTGTCGTCACCCTCCCTGGCGGCCAGCGCGTCGAGCTGATGGCCTCGCCGCCCAGCCGAGGTCGCAGGCTCGGCTGGTAGCGGCTCCAGGCTGATCGCCTCCGCGATCGGAAGCCGGGGCAGCGCGCGGCAGGACCACTCGCCGCGGGGGCGCTCGTAGAGCAGGGCGAGGCATAGACCGATGGCGCGCTGGCCGTAGGCGTTGGGGTGGAGGGATTCGCGCGTCGCTCCCTCCGTCAGGGAGAGCCGGCGGACCCACTCGGCGCCGGCCTCGCTCGGGCCGGCGTCCCCGACCCGGCGCGAGCGCCGGTCGCAGAGCTGGTGGCCGTCGAGCGCGTGGCGGAGGTCGAGGAACTCGGCGCCGGCGCCGGCCGCCACCTGGCGCAGCGCGGTGACGATCGAGTCGATTCCGTCGCCGGCGGCCCAGTCGGCGTCGGCGTCCCAGAGTGGGCAGCCGCCCTCGGTGAGCCGACTCCAGTCGCTCTCGGGGTAGCGCAGCCAGCGGCTGGCGGGAAACGGGGAGGCATAGCCGCTGAGGACGAGGCGGTAGTCGCGGCGGGAGTAGCCGGCGGCCTCCATCGTCAGCCGTACCCCGGCGAGGACGCGGGCGATCCGCCGTCGCGCCCGCGGCAGGCGCGCCGCGATCTCCTCGGCCGCATAGCGGTGGCAGACCTCCGGATGCGAGGGATCGCTGCGGGCCCAGTCGAGGGCGCACCCCGCCACCAATTCGCCGAAGCCGACGTCATTGGCCCCGACCGTGACCAGGACCATCCGCAGGTCGAGCCGCCGGGTCGGCACCGCCAGCTGGTCCGCCTCCGGCGGCTCGCCGAAGTGCGGCCGGCCACCGAGCGAGCGCGGCCAGAGGTTGCGGGCGCGGGCACCGGAGCAGGCGAGGTTGAGGTGCTCGTCGACGGCGATCGGGGCGCTGCGGATCGGCGCCACGTCGGAGCGGTGGCACTCGTTGTCGTCGCTGGCGCCGTAGATCCGCTCCGGGTCGTATTCGCAGATCCCGAGCGAGTCGCAGTCGAAGGCGGCACGGTCGGTGCCGGACCGGGTCCCGAACGGCTCGGAGCCGTTGCCGAGCCAGCGCCCGCCCTCGCCGGAGATGAAGCTGTCGCCAAGCGCCGCGATCGCCGACCGCGGTGAGCCTGGGCTCGCCTGAACCCGCGCCGGCGGCAGCACCGCCAAGGCGATCAGCGCCCCGGCGAGGCAGCCCGCGAACAGGCAGGGGATGGTCTTCGTCGCCGTCACGGTCGCCACCAAAGCGCGCCGCCGCGCTCGTCGTCAAGGCTCGTGACTGAAGATTTGAAAAGCGTGCGTCTTCGGTGAATCCTGGCGGTCGGGACTGTCCCGGGGCGGGGTTACGATGGCCAACCCATGCGTTACCCGGTCGAAGACTTCACCCCCGAGGAGCAGCGCCTGCTGGCGCCGCACTTCACCAACCTCGACCGTCCCGTCTTCGCTCTCGTCAACCTGCCGGAGACCGTCAAGGGGGCGCTGTTCGCCCGCTATTCGCGGTACTCGGGGACGGTTCGCCGCCTTTACCTCGAGGAGTTCGCCGCCGACGCGAGCGCTGACGGCCGGCCCTTCGACGCCGAGGAGGGTGCCCGCGCCGCCCGCCTCTACGAGCGGGTCTTCCTCGGCTACGGCGACGACTCGATCGCCCAGGTCGGCGGCGCCCACGTCGCCTGCGAGTGGGTCTCCAACATCCTCACCAAGGTCCTGCAGCGGGGCCGCCTCGCCGCCTATCTCGAGCAGTCGACTCGCTACATCCCCTACGACCAGGAACTGCCCGGTGGCGGCTACCGCTTCTACCGCGACGAGCGACTCGGGCCGCCGTTCGCGGCCGCGATGGACGAGCTGTTCGCGATCTACTCGCGCTCGCTGACCGCGCTCGAGACCTGGGCGGCCGAGCGCTGGCCGCGCGGCGAGGGGGAGCCGGAAGCGGCGTGGCGGCGCTCGATTCGCGCCAAGGCCCTCGACCTGCTGCGCGGCCTGCTGCCGGCGGCGACGCTCAGCCACGTCGGGATCTACGCCTCGGGCCAGGCCTACGAGCAGCTGATCATGCGGTTGCTCGCCTCGCCGCTGCCGGAGGCGCGCGAGTACGGCGGCATGATCCTGACCGAGCTGCAGCGGGTGATGCCGAGCTTCGTCGCGCGGATCGACCGCCCCGAGCGCGGGGGAGAGTGGATCTCCTACCTGGAGGCGCGCCGCGAGCGCACCGAGCGCTGGGTCGCCCGCCTCGGCCTCGACCGCCGCGGCGAGGGCGAGGGGCTGCCGACGGTCGAGCTGCTCCACGTCGACGGCAGCGAAGAGGACCTCCTCGCCGCCTGCCTGTTCGAGTCGGCGAGCGCGCCGGCGACCGAGATCCTCTCCCGGATCGACGTCCTCGACCGCTCCGAGCGCGCCGAGCTGCTGGCGGCGATGGTGGGGGAGCGGGCGAACCGCCGACACCGCCCCGGCCGCGGCTTCGAGGCCCTCCGCTACCGCTTCGAGATCGTCTCCGACTACGGCGCCTTCCGCGACCTGCAGCGCCACCGGATGCTGACCTGCCAGTGGCAGCCGCTTGGCCCAGACCTCGGCGCCGGCGTCCCCGAGGAGGTCTACGAGGCCGGGCTGGGCGGCGAGTTCGAGCGCGGGCTCGAGATCTCGCACCGCCAGTACGAGCGGCTTCGCGACGAGGGTGAGCCCGAGCTGGCGCCTTACGCGCTCAGCCTCGCCTATCGGATCCGCTACGTGCTCGACCTCAACGCGCGCGAGGCGATGCACCTGGTCGAGCTCCGCTCCGGCCGCGAGGGCCACCCGACCTACCGGGCCGTGGCGCAGGCGATGCACGAGCGGATCGCCGCCGTCCACCCCGGCGTCGCCGCGGCGATGAGCCACGTCGACAGCTCAGCCGAGCCGCGCCTGGAGCGGATCCTCAGCGAGATCCGCACCCACCGCAAGCGCGCCGCGGCCGAGACCGCCCACCCCGAGTAGGGCCGGACCGCCCGCGGCGAGCGTTCGCCGCTTGTGCCCGTGGCGGGCGACGAACGACGAGCGCGGACGCCTCAGCCGCGGCGCTTGCGCTTGCGGCGCGGGCCCTCGCCCGGGCCGCCGCTGCCGCCGGAGCCATCACCGGGCTCGCCGCCGCTCGGCCCGTCGCCCGCCTTCCCTTCGTCCCCGCCCTCGTCCCGGCCGGCCGGCAGCTCCGGTGCCTCGACAACCTCGGCCGAGGGGTCCTCGGGCTGCAGTTCCTGGGCCGCTTTCTCACCCGGGGTCGGCCAGGGGACCGCTTCCCCGGCCGCCCAGGCCGGGGGCCGGCCGCCGGGCAACCTGCCGAGCGCCAGCAGGCCGAGGTAGATGAAGAAGATCAGCGAGAACTCGGGGGCGAGGATCAGCGAGGCGACGCCGAGAGCCATCCCCAGCGAGCCCCAGAAGCGGGTGAGAAGACCGACCCGCATCGCGTAGAGGCAGGTGTAGAGCAGCGCCACCGCGAACCCGAGCCGGGCGGCGAGCCCGAAGCCGAAGCCCAGCCCCTGCAGCCCCGATTGGTCGAGCGACTGTTCGGCGCGGTCGTCGGCGATTTCGGTTTCTTCGCAGTTGGCGAGCGGGTTGCTGCCCTTGGTCCATTCTTCGCCGAATTCCTTGGCGCCCTTTTCGCTGCGTTCCTTGGTGCATTCCTTCGCCGCTTCCTGCTTCGTCATCTTCGCCGGGACTTCTTCGTTGACGAACTTGGTGGCGGCCTCGCTGGTGACGACCCCGGTGATGATCGCGGCGATCGCGAAGAAGATCGGGGCGGCGATCACGACCCCGACCATCTGCCGCCGGAAGCGGTCGCTGCGGACGGCGGTGGCCCGGAAGAGGAAGTAGAGCGGCAGTCCGAGCAGGAGGAAGCCGAGCGCCTGCAGCCCGGCGTAGAGCGCCACCTTGCCACCGTGTTCATTGGCGGAGATGAGGAATTCCGACTGGTGACCGCTGTTGTTGAGGCCGCTGACGACGATGTTCGAGACGACGATCAGGATCGTCGCGACGAAGGCCGTCACCCCGACCGGCACGAACCAGCGCGACTCCCAGGCGACTATCTGCCGTCGGGCGGTGGCCATGGCGCCGTACGCTACAGCGCATGGCCGACTCCCTGCGCACCCCCGTCGTCCCGCTCGAGGCGGGCGCCGGCCCCGACAACCCGCCCTGTCCCGCCTGCGGCGAGCCGCTCTTCGGCTGGCTCTCGACCCGGCCCGGTCTGGCCGGCCCGGTCAGTCGCTGCGAGAGCTGCGGGCTCGGCGTGGTGGGGGTTCCCGGCAGCCCCGAGGAGGCGCTGCGGGAGCTCGGCACCCTCGGCGACGGCAGCGGCCCGCGGATCGCCAACCGCGACAGCTACGCCTGCGCGCTCGGCAGCGCCGGCTGGTCCGGGCTGGTGCCGGGGGCTCGCTACCTGTTCACGGTCGAGGCGGCGCGGCGGCTGGTCGCGCGGCGCGACCAGGTGGTGCGGCGGAGCCGTTGGGTTCCCGGCCTCTCCCTCGCCGCGACCTGGCAGACGCTGCTGAACAGCGTCACCTTCGGTCACAACGTCGCGATCGGCGCGGTCGGACGGGGACGCGCGACACCGGCGAAGAAGCGCTGGCAGCGGCGGATCGACTACCTGGTGACGGTGGTGGTGGCGATCCCGGCGCTGCTCGTCGCGCTCCCGGTCGAGGTCGCCGGCGGCATCTTCCACCGCGGCGCGGTGGTCCAGATGCGCTTCGACGTGCTGTAGCTGCCCAGCGGAAGCCGGGTCGGCCCCCAGCGGACGGCCGGCCCGCGTTAGCTGAGGCCTTCGCGGGCCTCGCGGACCAGCGTCACGGCCTCGGGGAAGAGGACGCGGATCGCGTTGCGAACCTGCATCGCCTGCTCGTCGGCGCTGCCGCTGAGGTCGAGGCGGCCGATCGAGGCGACGGTCATCTCGACCGCCAGCTTGATCGCGTTGTCGGCCCAGGCGACGCGCTGCGAGGACTGCATCTGCTCCGAGAGCTCCTCCATGCGGGCGCGGAACTCGTCGGGGTCGCCGAACAGGTTGAAAGGGCTGCCCTCCATGCCCCCATGTAAGCAGACCGGGGATCTCGGCCGGGAGCCGATCGGGCAGCCGTGGAGAAGAGTCACCAAGCGGCGCGCAAGTCGGCACGGCGTGCGCGCCACGCGTGCGCCGCCGCCCCCTAGCGTCGCGGTCATGCGGAACTGGCCTGATCCCGAGCCTCACCCAGGCCCCGAGCGCGGCTCGGCGAGCGTCGAGCAGGCTGGCCTGGCGGCGCTGGTGGCGCTGCTCCTCTGCGCCGCGATCGCCGCGATCGCGGCCGGGGGAGAGGTCGAGGCCGGCCGCGGCCTCGCCGCAGAGCTCGGCCGCCGGATCACCTGCGGGCCGCGCCTGCCCGACGCCTGTCGCCACCACCCGCTCGTTCCCGCCTACGGCTGGCCCCTCGCCCGCCTCGTCCGCGCCCTCGCCCCGGCGCCGGCGGCGCTTCCGGGCCCCGCCGGCCTGCCCCTGGTCCCGGTCGACTTCCGCCGCTGCCGGCGCGAAAGCTGCGCCGTTGCCGCCGGCCCCCATCTCACCACCTCCAACCGCCGCACCACCGCCTTCACCGAGCTCCGCGACCGCCGCCCCGAGGTAGGCGCGGTCGAGATCACCTACTGGCTCTACCGTCCAGGCCTCGGCTGGGAAGCGGTCCGCCGCCGCGCCACCGCCGCCGACGTCGCGGCCGCCGCCGGGACCGAGATCCTCGCCTCCGACGACCCGGCCCTGATTCCGCTCGAGACGCTCCCCGGCCGCAACCACTACGAGTTCTCCGGCGCGGAAGCCCCGCCTTGGCAGTGGCATGTCGAACCCCGCTACCCCGGTTGGTCGGACTGAGGTGGAATGCTCAAGCAATTCGACGGTGCGGTCGATGCCTGAGACGGTGTCGAAGCGCACGTTCCAGTCTCAGTCCCAGGTCGTCGCCTGCGCAGCCGCCGCGGTCGTCTTCTCGTTCATAGGCTTGGGTGGCCTGCTTTCAGCGTCATCGCTCGCCGGCAAGGTCGGCGCCGTCGCGCTGTGCGCGCCGATGGTGGCCGTCGCCCTCCGGTACGGGCAGGCCAGGCTGATATCGACCGTTGACGGAGTCGAGGTCAGGAATCCGTTCAGCCGCTACTCGCTCAGATGGACGGAGATCGAGAGATTCGAGCTCGGCCGCTGGAGGATCAGCCCAGGCGTCTGCCTTGTTCGACTCCGTGACGGCGAGACGAAACCCGCGCTCGGCGTGTTCGAGAACAGCTCGGGGTTCGGTGGGGGCGTCGAATTGGTCGCGGAGCTGAACGAGGAACTTCGTCGGTCGGGTTACCGGGCGCCGCCGGAAATCCTCGCCTCCCAGCTGCCGGGCCGCTAACGCGTTCCCGCGGTGGCGGCGTTCCGCTCGCCGTCGCCGCTCTCCTCACCGTCGCGGTCGGCGTCCTCCTGGGCTTGGCGGATCAGGCCGCGCCAGTCGGTGGTGCGGAAGACGAGCAGGATCGCGGTGAAGCCGAGGACGATCGACCAGGCCGCCATCGCGATCTGGGTGCCGACCGAGAAGGAGAGGACGGCGGCGCGGGTCGGGCCGTTGAGGGTGGCGACGAGGAGGGCCTGCTGGGCGCCGGCGCCGCCGGGCGTGAAGGGGATGATGTTGGCGATCGCCTGGCAGCTCATCACCAGCATCACGTTGCCGACCGTGCCGGGGATGCCGAAGGCCTTGAGGAAGAACCAGAAGGCCGCGAAGCGGAGGAGCCAGCCGACCCCCTGCCAGGCGAAGACCTCGCGCAGGTAGCGCCGCGGTTCGGTCAGGATCACCAGGCCCTGGCGGACCCGGGCCCAGAAGCGGCGGACGTGGTGGGCGAGGTAGAAGACGCCGACGACGATCGCGACCAGCAGCCCGACGACGATGAAGGCGGTCGTCTTCGGGTGGGCGGTCCAGAAGGAGAGCTCGAAGGCCGGCAGGTGGGGGATTTCGGGCAGCGGCGGCAGCAGGCCCTGGCTGATCGCGTAGAGGAGGACGAGGATGCCGACCGAGGTGTCGAAGACGGTCTGGACGAGGAAGGAAGAGGTCACCGCCGGATAGGAGGAGCCGGGGATCTGCCGTTTCGCCAGGAAGACTTTGGTGACGTCGCCGGCGTGGGCCGGGATCACCGCGTTGATCCCCGCCCCGGCGAGATAGGCGGCGGCCAGGCGGAGGAACGAGATCCGCTGCTCCGGGTAGGAGGCCGCCAGCACGTTGCGCCAGGCCCAGGCGCGCGCCACCTGCATCCCCAGCAGGCAGAGCAGGGCGAGGCCGAACGAGCCCCAGTGGACTTCCGAGAGGTGCCGGAAGAATTCCGCGGCGGCGTTGAAGAAGCGTTGGACGCTCGATGCAAGGTCCGCAGTAGGCATCGCAGCTAGACTAGCCACGCTCGTGCCGGATACCGACACGCACACGCTGCCCTCGCCTGCGGTCCCCGATCTCTCCGACGAGAGGATGTGCGCCCGCGCCCGCGAGCGCTACACCGCCGATCGCAACAGCCGCTGGCGGCGGCGCCGCAAACGCCACGCGGCGATGCCGAACCTGATCATCATCGGCGGCCTCAAGTGCGGGACGACGAGCATCCACCACTACCTCGGCCTCCATCCCGACGTGCAGATGTCGAAGCCGAAGGAGCTCAACTTCTTCGTCGAGGAGCTGAACTGGGACCTCGGCCTCGACTGGTACGCGAGCCGCTTCGACGACCGCTTCAAGGTCCGCG
>JAFDWC010000041.1 GCA_018268655.1 Actinomycetota bacterium | reverse complement strand
TTGTGGGTTCGAGTCCCACCCCCGGAGCTTCTTTTGGGGCCGCCTTTGCTCGGGCCAGCCGGGACAGAGGCGCCCCGTTAGCGTGCCGCCAGCTGCTCGACCAGCTCGGCGCCGCGGACGGCGCCGTCATGCTGCCGCCCCCAGGCGGCGATCGCGCCCGCCCTGGCAGCGAACGAGGGCTCGTCGAGCAGCCGCCGCACCGCCCACCGCAGCGGCCGCGTTCGGCACAGCCTCCACGGCAGCGAGAGCCCGGCGCCGAACCAGTCGACCCGCATTGCGGTCTCGCTCATGTCGCCGGTGATCGGGCTAACCAGGAGCGGGGTGCCGGCGCCGAGCGCGCGGGCGACGGTGCCGTGGCCGCCGTGGGAGACCACCAGCGCAGCGGCCGGCATCAGCTGGGTATAGCTCAGCCAATCGACCAGGACCGCGTTCGGCGGCACCTCGATCGGTCGCTGTGGCCGCACCCGGTTGGTCGTCGCGACGATCCGCACCGGCTCGTCGCGCAGCGCCCGCAGCGCCGTGCGGACCAGGTGGTTTTCGGAGTCGTGGGCGGTGCTGGGGGCGACGAGGACGAGCGGGTCCCCTCCCGGCGGCAGCTCGATCTCCGGAAACGGCTGCTCGAAGACCATCGGCCCGGTCACCTCGACCCCCGCCGGCCACCGGCGCGGGTACTCGAGCTGGGGATAGGTGGCGACCAGCGCCAGGGCGGGGCTGATGCCGCCGTGGAAACGATCGAGCGGCGCCAGCCCGAGCCGCTCGCGCTGTCGGTTGAGGTCGTGCCGGCCCTGCTCGAGCCCGACCGCGAGGGCCCGCTGCCCGAACCGCCACACCGCTCGCCCGACGGGGGTGCGCGCCCGCCTCATCCCGATCGCGAAGAACGGCAGCCCTGGCTCGACCACCGGGTAGAGGTGGGGAATCAGGGTCGCCAGCGGCACCCCGGCCCGCTCGGCGGCGAGTGCCGGCGCCAGGGTGAGGATGTCGCTGACGGCGACGTGGGGGTCGAGCTCCTCGAGCAGCGGCTGCAGTGCCCGCGCGGCCGCGGCCGCGTGCTGGCCGTCCTCGGAGTCCGGCCCGGGTGGCGGGAACATCCGGTATTCCTCGGCGGCGGCGAAGCGCAGGCCAGCGCCCTCGACCGCGGCCCGGCGCTCCTCCCAGGTCTCGACCACGACCTCGTGACCGCGCCCGTGCAGCGCCCGCGCCAGGGCGATCGCCGGGAAGGCGTGGCCGGGGTCGCCGAAGGCGGCGACGAGAACGCGCAGCGGCAACGGCTCAGCCGGTGCTGACGTAGCCCTCGCCGGGGCGCGTGAGGACGATCTCCGGCACGTGGCAGCTGGGGGAGGTGCGGAGCAGGAATCGGACCGCCTCGCCGAGGTCGCTGGGCTGGATCAGGGGCTCGCCGATCGACTCTTTGATGAAGTCGGCCATCGCGGTGTCGACGAAGCCCGGGGCGAGCGCAGTGCACTGGATCCCCGACTTGGCGAGCTCGTGCTCGATCCCTTCGGTGAAGTTGATCACCGCTGCCTTCGTCGCTCCGTAGACGGTGAGCCAGCCCGGCCCGGCTTTGCCGGCGAGCGAGGCGGTGTTGACGATCAGCGCCTTGCCGTGCTCGGCCCCGGCCTCCCGCAGCAGCGGCACCCCTTCGCGGGTGCCGAGGATCAGGGCCCGCAGGTTGACGTCGAGCTGCATGTCGAGGAACTTCGTCTGGATCTCCTCGACCGGGGCGCCGACGCCCATGCCGGCGTTGTTGACGAGGGCGTCGAGGCGGCCGTAGCGCTCCTTGTGGGCGTCGAAGACGGCGACCACGCCCTCCTCGGAGGTCATGTTCGCGGGCACGGTGAGGACCTCGAAGCCGTCGTCGCGAAGCGGCTGAGCCGCCTCCTCGAGCTTCTCCGGGCGCCGCGCCGAGAGCGTCAGCCCGTACCCCTCCTCGCCGAGCACGCGGGCGATCGCGAGCCCGATCTCGCCCGACCCCCCGGTGATCAACGCCGCTCGCTCCGCCATCGCCTCTCCCTTCGGTTCGCTGACGGCGCCACCTTATCCGGCCTGCTTGCCCCGGCAGGACGCGGTTTTGGGGATCGACCATCTGAGAACATGGCGGGCCGATGCGGGGCTCCAGAACAGTTGCCGCGGTCGCCTGCCTGCTGGCGGGCGCGCTGGGCCTGTCCGCTTGCGGGGGCGGTGGCGAATCCGGTGGCGGGACCAGGCCGGCTCCGCCCGTCCACAGCACCCCGGCGCCGGCCGCGAGCTCCTTCCCGACCGCCAAGGGGAAGACGCTGCGGGAGATCATCAACGAAGCCGACGGTCCCTCGAAGCTGAAGCTCGAGCCGCAGGCGATGGTCTTCTATCCGGGACCCAATCGGTACCCGTTCCTGGCCTACGAAAAGAACAGCGGGGGGGTGGAAGGCAAGGAAGTAGATGACGCCGAAGTCGCGATCTACTACGCGCGGGTGCCCTCAGCCCAGAACAAGAGCTCTAAGGCGGGGGTGAAGGGGCCGGCGGCGACGGCGACCAGGAAGGCGCTCGACGAACCGGCGTTCGGCCCGTTTCCGGCGAAGATCGAAACCCTGGCGACGCAGCCGCAGTTCGAATCGAAGACGACGAAGGACGACCCGACCGCGGCCAGGGTCGTCTACTCGGCCCAGGTCCCACTGCCGAAAAAAGGGCAATGGCGACTGGAGGCGCTGATCAAGGAAGGCAACGAAGTCGGCGCCGCCTCGCTGCCGACCGCCGCGGCGGGCGAATTCAATGCCGTCCCGGCGGTCGGTACCGTGCCGCCGCGGATCCACACGCCGACCGCGCAGGATGTCGGCGGGGACCTGTCGAAGATCACGACGCGGATCCCGCCGGATACTCAAAACGAAGTGGACTTCGCCGACGCGCTGGGAAAGGAACCGATCCTGCTGCTGTTCGCGAGTCCCAAGTTCTGCCAGAGTCGGGTCTGCAGCCCCGTCGTCGACGTGGCCGAGCAGGCCAAGGCAAAATTCGGCAACGAGGCCAAATTCATCCATATGGAGATCTACAACGACAAGAACCCGAGCAACGTCATCCCGCTCCAGCAGGTGCGGGCGTTCCATCTGCCTAGCGAACCGTGGCTGTTCGCGATGGACAGGGAAGGGGTGGTGAAGGCGGCAATCGAGGGAGGCTTCGGATCCGAACTCATGGACGAAGCGGTGGAAAAGGCGGTGGGGAAGTGAGCGACAAAGCGGCCGACGAGACGTCGACCGAGCTGCTGGAGTCCTTCGCCGAAGAGGCGCGGCGCCGCTGCGACGTGATCTCGGCAGGGCTGGCGACGGCGACCACCGACTTCGAGACGATGCGGGCGGAAGCCCACGCGCTGCGCGGGACCGCCGGCGTCGTCGGCCTGCGACGCCTCGCCGAGCTGGCCGGGCTGATGGAGTCCGACCTGGCGGAAGCGAAGAAGACCGGCACGATCCGCGGCGGTCGCGACCACCAGATCGCCGACGCCGCCAAGGCGCTGGCCGAAGGTGCTGCCGCCGCGGCCAAGGGGGAAGAGGAGCCGCCGGACGTCGGCCGTTCCCTGGCGCAGCTGTTCAGCGCCTAGGAAGTGCTCAGCGCCCACGGCAGGGCCGCTGGAGTCGCTAGGTCCTGAGCTGACGCCGTGGGCGGCCGAGAATCATCCGCAGGTTGCTGCCGGGATCGTCCTCGGGCCAGGCTTCGTAGACGACCTCGCCGTCGCTGCTCTGGCAATCCGCCTGCCGGGTCACCGCCACCGCGACCACCGCATGTTCGGCCGTGTCGGCCTCGACCGTCCGCAACTCCCGCTCCCGTCGCCGCTGCCGCTCCCACGCTGCCACCACGAACTTTCGCATTTACGAAATTTACCCGAAAATCCCTACCTAAAACTCGCCCGACCGCTTAGCGCCCCTCAACCCGTATCGTCCGCGGTCGGCTTTCCGGGGCGGTAGCTCAGTTGGTCAGAGCACGGGACTCATAATCCCTTGGTCGCTGGTTCGAGTCCAGCCCGCCCCATCGGCTCGCGAGCCTCTATTGGTCCGCGACCCTGCGGTCGAGGAGTCCCGAGTGATCGGCGTAGAATCTTGCCGCGCCGTGAGGAGCTATTGGTTCATCGTGCTCGGCGGCGTGGCCATCGGACTTGGTCTTGTCGTCCCGCCGGTGTGGCGCTACCGCAGGGAGTTCGTGCGAGGCTTCAAGGAAGTGTGGGGAATCGCCGTAGTCGAGGATCCCGTGATGCAGAAACGTGTCGACGCGCTCCGCAACGCTAAGCCGATCGGTTGGCTGGCGATCGTCGAGCTGACGGCCATCGCAATCGGTGCTCTCGTCGCATTCTCGATCGGCGCGTACAACGGCGGCGCTGCTGCGTGGACCTGCTTTGCACTTTCCGTGGCCCTGGTTGTTCTCTTCAACGCCGTTCTGCTCGCGCAGATGCCGCCTCTAACGGATCGCGTCGAGCGTCAGATCCCCGGCGGCTCGCTTGCTCAAGATCCGTCGCCCGGAGCGTTGGGGCGGGGTTCGGACTTCAGACTGCCCGCATGGTGGTTAGTCGGCGTCGCAATCTGCGTGCCGCTGGTGGTCGGAGGTCTGGTCGCTGCAGCTACCGGCGATTTGACCCTCCGCTTGATCCTTGGGGTTCCTGGCGCGCTGGGCCTATTGGTACTTGGCTTATGGGCAAGGCACTCGCGCCGCCGTGAGCCGGTGCCTTCGTTGTAAGGACGAGAGGCTGGGGTCGCCCATCTAGATGGCCGGGATTGCCCGGTCGGCTTAGTCCGCCGGACGAGGGCCGATAGGGGCGCAGCCATACAGCGCCCGGATCGAGCCCACTCCGACTAGCCCGCGAGCTGGTCGCGGAGCGCCGTGGCGAAGGCGGGAAGCATCGACTTCGCGATCCCCTTGACCTGCATCTCGGCTTCGGGCCAGCGCACCCTGAGGTCTCGCTTGCCGACCTCGACGACCTCCATCCCCCTGTAGTCGAGTGAGGTGTGCTCTCGCGGCGCTCCGCCTGCTCCGGTCGCGACGATCAGCAGCTGCCGATCCGTGGCGGCCAGGACCACGTTGGTGCTCTTGCTCAACTCGCGGAGACCACCCGCCAAGGTGATGGTGCGATGTTCGAAGGTGGGGTTGAGGCCGACGCATGCGGCCAGCAACCGCTCCGAGGGTTCGGTGAGATCGGTGAGGTGGTCCAGTGACTTCCCGAATCGTCCCCACCCGAACGGCAGGAGATCCTTTTCGCGCTGGATCTCTGCTGCGGTCACCCGGCAACCATCCCACGCCGTGGTGGACGCTGACAACCGCCGGCCCCACCGGAGCTCGTCGGGGGCGACGCGTTGGGCCAGCGGTCGCGAACGAGACCTTCGTGGCGTCCGCTGGTCGTCGAGCTAGGCGAGTCGAACTGCCATTTTCCGGCCAGGTTGGAGGCCGCGGGGGAGAGTTTGGCTACCCCACAGCGCTTGGCTCGCCGTGACCATGTCCGGGTCAGGCATTCGCGCTGCGTCGCAAGAGCTCATGGAGGAGCTGATGGGCTCCGTCGTCTCGATCGACTTCTTGCTGGGAACGTTGATGGAATTGCCCGCGGAGGCGCTTTCCGGTGAGGAGGGGAGCGAAGCGATACGCGAGTTCTTGATCGCGAGTGCCTGCCGTGAGGTCGAGGCCGTCGGTGAGGAGGCTTGCCGCGCTGCGACCCTGCTGATCAGGAACGTCGTCGATCGGATGGCCGACGACGTGCAGGTCGTGAGCCAGATGTCAGGAGCGGCTGGACTACCGCTGTGCTGACGGTGTTCGACTCGACGTCCCTCCACACGGATCGTGCAGCTTTGTGTACCTCGACCGACATGGCCTCAGTGGCGAATCGAATCAACGTGACCCTCGACGATGAGCACGCCGCCAAGCTGGCCAGACTCGCCAAGCGCACGCACGTGCATGAGGGGACTCTGGCTCGATCGCTTCTCTCCGCAGCCCTCGACGACGCCGACCCCGACGCTACCCGCATCACGGAGATCCTCGACGCGATTCCCGGTGCTTGGCAGCGCACGCGGGAGGGTGCGGCGGAGGCGGCCCGCGGTGAGGGCACCCCGCTCGACGAGCTGGCCTGAGTGGCCCAGATAATCGTCACCCCGCGCGCAGCGGGGGAGACCTTTCCGCTTGCCGGAGCCGAACTTCGCGGGAGCTGGGCGCCAATCCGGTTCCTGCTCGGTCCCTGGACCTGGATGATCCTTCTTTACCGCTATGAGCAATCGTCGGACCGCGTCTACGTCGTCGCGATGCACGACGGGCGATCCTCGGCCTCAGCCGCGATCAGGTGACCTGAGCCGCCTCAGAAGAGCGACGGATCGTCGCGCGGCGCCCTCGCAGCGACGTCCCTCGCCACAGCTTTCGGATCGGTCCTCACCACAGGGTTGGAACCCCGTGGGCGGCGATGCCGGGGTCGCAGGTCACCAGCGGCACACCCTCCACCACAGCTTGGGCGACAAGGAGGCGATCGAACGGATCGCGCTGCTGCCTGCCGTTCAGTTGCACATAGGAGAGGCGGCGGCAAGCGGCGCCGTGGGCAGGCGATATCGGCAGCAACGAGAAACCCTCGACGAGAAGCTCCTCAGCCCACCCCTCTGCGACCTCGAGTTTGCCGAGCGAGGCTTTGATCGAGACCTCGAAGAGCGTGCCTGCGCTGAAGAGCGGCTCGTCGGCGCCGGCGATTGCATCACGGGCGGCAGGGGATAGCCGAGGGTCGTCGTCCAGCCACCAGAGGACGGCGTGGGTGTCGACCAGAAGTCTCAGCCTCGGATCCCGAGCTTGGCCGCGATGTCCTCGGGCCAGGAGTCGAAGTCCTCGGCAATCTTGACTTGGCCCGCCAAGGCGCCGGGCTGGCGCCGCGCGGTGCTGGCTTTCGAGAGCGGAACCAACTGGGCGACCGGCTGCTTTCCACGCCACAACTCGACCCTCTCGCCAGCCTCGACGAGCGCGACGAGCTTGGACAGGTTGGTCTTCGCCTCACCGATCGTGAAGGTGTGGGTCATGACCTCAGCCTAGCATCACTTAGCCAACTTGGCCAACCCTGATGGAAGCTCGGAGACCGGTTCGAGATGATGTGGCAATGGCCGTGAGGCAAGGGTTCCTGCGTGCGGTGGAGGTCGGCGAACCCATGGATGGGGAAGACCGCGATGGGTTTCCCTGGACGCTGCCCGCGGTGGCCGCGCTGGCGGAGGGCCTCGCGCTCGACCCGGCGGTCACCTACCTAGTCGGCGAGAACGGGAGCGGCAAGTCGACGTTGATCGAGGCGCTCGCGGTCGCGGCCGGCCTCAATCCAGAGGGGGGTTCACGAAACTTCTCCTACTCGACGCGGTCTTCGCACTCGGCGCTGGGGAAGGCGTTGCGGCTGGTCCGCAACACGCGCCGGCCGAAGACGGATTTCTTCCTCCGGGCGGAGAGCTTCTTCACCGCGGCCACCTACCTCGAGTCGCTCCCCGAAAACCCTCTCATGGCGTATGGCGGGAAGTCGCTGCACGAGCAGTCGCATGGGGAATCGTTCCTCGCCCTGTTGGTCAACCGATTCGGCCCCGATGGCCTCTACCTCCTCGACGAGCCGGAGGCGGCGCTGTCGGCGCAGAACTGCCTCACCTGCCTGCGGCGGATGCACGAGCTGGTCGAAGCGGGTTCCCAGTTCGTGGTCGCGACCCACTCGCCGATCCTGCTCGCCTACCCGGGGGCGACGATCTACGAATGCGGCGACCGGGGCCTGGAGCGAATCGAGTACGAGGATGCTGACTCGGTCCGGTTGACCCGTGGCTTCCTCGAGTCCCGTGAGCGCTTCCTCGACAGGCTGCTCGCGGATTGACTGACGGGCCACGGGTGATGACCGTGCCGCCCCTTCCTGGAACGGATCTGATCGAAGATAATGTGTCACCAAGACCAGGACAGGAGGTCCCATATGGCAGACGAGCAGACCGTCGGCGCCGCCCGCGAGGCGGTTCCCTTTCGGGTGATCACCGCCGACGGTGAGCAGATCGATCTGACGTACTCATCGCCGCGGCCGGCAGCGTCGCACGACGAGGCGCAGGCGCTCGAGTCGCAACCCTGGTTCGACTCCGGACAGCCACTGCACAACTGGAAGCTGCACGAAACCGACTTCTATGACGAGGTCGAGACGATCTGGGGCCAGCGCTGGGGCGCCGAGGGAATCGGCCGCCTGCGCGAGGTGCTGGTCTCACGCCCGACCGAGAACGAGACCCGGCCGGAGTTCGCGCGCGAGTGGCAGTACTACTACTCGACCGCCTCTGGCAATGCCGACCTCGGGCGCCTCCAGGCCCAGTTCGACGAGTACTACCAGGTGCTCGCCGACCACGGAGTGCGTGTGCACTACGTCGAGCCACCGGTGCCGGCGATCGGTGCCTACGGCTACCTCAAGAACCTGGTGACGCTGGCCGGCGGCGGCCTGGTGGTCCGAGGCGGGGCGATCGTCCACCGGATGGGCCTCGGAGCCTGGCAGCGCGGGCGCGAGGTGATCTGGACCAAGGCGCTGGCCGCGCTCGGGGTGCCGATCTACCTGACGATCCACGGGCGTGGGATCGGCGAGCCGGGCGCCGGCCGCTGGCTCGACAGCGGCACCTTCGTCTTCAACGACAGCGTCGTCGCCAACGAGGAGGGCCTGCGCCAGATCGAGTTCGTGCTCGACACGCTCGGCGTTGAGATGATCCGCACCTACAGCCCCGGCTGGGTGCAGACCACCGGGCACGGCAACGTCGGCACCACCCATGCCGACATGTTCGTGATGATTCCCGACGAGGGCGTCTGCGTGCTGGCGCCGCACCTGGTCGACTACGGGTTCGTGCGCGAGCTGGCCCGGCGCGATTTCCAGATCATCGACGTCCCGGTCGAGGAGTACTGGGACCTGGCGGTCAACGCGGTCACGCTCGAGCCGGGCAAGGTCGTGATGAACGCCGGCTCGCCGACGGTGATCGCCGCTTTGGAAGGCGCGGGCGTCGAGGTGATCCAGGTCGACTTCTCCGAGAGCCACAAGTTCGCGATCGCCGGCCTGCACTGCGCGACGCTCGAGCTGGTGCGCGACCAGCCCAGCTAGGCGCAAGAACATCGGTGGAGGTGGCCGGGCGGGTCGCGGACTCGCTCGGCCATCGCCGCCTGGTGCCGCGACGCGATCAGGTGCGCGCGGCGGTGGTCGGCCCGGTTGTCACGGGTCGAGGTCCTCCCGCGTCAGACCCTCCGAGGAACTGAACCCGGCGACAAGGAGGTCCTGATGTCGAAAGTTGCAGCACAGCCGTTTTCCGGCACGTTCAACGGTCTCTCGATGGCCTCGAGCTTTTTCTTCGCGGTACGCCACTCGGGCGTCTTCCGGTTCCGCGGTTCGCTCACGGACGTGGCGGCGACGCTCGCCGCCGGCCCCGGCGGCCTCGAGCTCGAGGGGTCGGCACGGGTCGACTCGATCTCGATCGTCGATCCCGAGGCGATGCGGGCGAGCGTGCTCGGGCCGGAGTTCTTCGACGCCGAGCGGTACCCCGAGGTCGAGTTCCGCTCGACCGAGGTTCGCCTGTCCGACGACGGCGCCGCCGAGGTCGACGGCGAGCTGACGATCAAGGGGATCAGCCGCCCGGTCACCGGCGTCGGCAGCTACGCCGCGCCGCGGATGGCCAGCTTCGGCGAGGTCGCCGGGCTGCAGCTGCGGACGAGCTTCGACCGGCGCGAGTTCGGCTTCGACTGGCAGGCCGAGCTGCCGGGTGGCGGCGACTCGGTCGGCTGGGAGGTTGAGGTCGAGATCGACCTGCTGCTGGTGCGGGGCGAGGCGGGCAGCGCCACCGACTGAGCGGCCTTTACGGAGCCGAGCGGGCGGCGGCGAGGGCGGCCTCCGGGTCCGGGAAGTGGACCATCTCGACCACCTTGCCGTCGGCGAAGGTGGTCAGGTTGGCGGCCAGGGCGCCGTCTTCGGCGAGGTCGCGGCCGGGCGGGCAGATGATCACCACCACCTTCTGGCCGACTTCGACGACGTCGACCAGCTCGCCGATCCCATCGCGGGCCGCCGCCTGGCGCATGAACGCGAGCGCCTCGCCGCGGTCGTGACAGGCCGCTGGATCGGAGGGATTGCCGCCGTGCCACCTGACGTCCACTGCAAGCAGCGCGGCAATCGCCTCGAAGTCACCGCGGGCCGCGGCTTCGTAACCGCGGCGGGCAAGCTCGGCGTTGCTCTCGCTCACCAGGCGATTGTGGCACCGCTCGGCCGCGGCGTCGCCGGGTCGGTCGAATACGGTATGGCGCGCGATGCAAGCAGCCGAGCCGCAGGCGATTCTGACTCCGATAACCGAGGCGGCGATCTTCCTCACGGTCACCGTCGATGCCGGCGCCGAGGGGGCGGTCGCCGAGCTGCTGCCGGATCTCGGCGGGCTGCGGCGCTCGGTTGGCTTCCGGGTGCCGGAGGCCGGCCTCACCTGCGTGGTCGGCATCGGCGCCGGGCTCTGGGACCGGCTCTTCGGCGAGCCGCGGCCGGCCGGGCTGCACCCGTTCCGCGAGCTGCGGGGCGCCAGGCACACGGCGCCTTCGACCCCGGGCGACCTCTTCTTCCACATCCGCGCCACCCGGCTCGACCTCTGCTTCGAGCTGGCGCAGCTGCTCGCCGCGCGGCTGCCGGCCGGAGCGCGGGTGGTCGATGAGGTCCACGGCTTCAAATCGTTCGACGAGCGGGACCTGCTCGGCTTCGTCGACGGGACCGAGAACCCGGAGGGGATGGCGGCGAGCGCCGCGGTAGTGATCGAGGGGGACGACCCCGCCTTCGCCGGTGGCAGCTACCTGATCGTCCAGAGATACCTGCACGACCTCGCCTCCTGGAACGAGCTGTCGGTCGAGGAGCAGGAGGCGGCCTTCGGCCGCACCAAGCTCGACGACGTCGAGTTCCCGGACGAGCGCAAGGCGCCCGATTCGCACCTGGTGCTGAACACGATCGTCGACGAGGACGGGGAGGAGCAGCAGATCATGCGCTTCAACATGCCCTTCGGCCGGGTCGGAGCGGGGGAGTTCGGCACCTATTACGCGGCCTATGCCCGCACCCCGGCCGTGATCGAGCAGATGCTGGAGAACATGTTCCTCGGCAGCGGCGCTGCCAGCCACGACCGGATCCTCGACTTCTCGACGGCGCTGACCGGCTGCCTCTTCTTCGTCCCCAGCCTCGACTTCCTCGACGACCCCAGCGTGGCCGCGGCCGCCCCCGTGCCCGAAGCGGTGCCGGATTCCGGGGACGGCTCGCTCGGCATCGGCGGCCTCAGGGACGGCTGAAGCCTCAGCGCCCGACCCGGTAACGAAGGTGGGTGACGCCCGGCGCCTCGACCACCCGGATCGGCTCCAGCTCGACCTGGGTGGCGTCGAGGTGGTCGAAGAGCCGCCGTCCCTGTCCGAACAGCACCGGGACCAGGTGGATCTGGATCTCGTCGAGAAGGCCGGCCGCGAGCGCCATCTGGGCGATGCCGGCGCCGTGCACGAGCACGTCGCGCTCGCCGGCCGCCTCCTTTGCCCGCACCACCGCGGTCCCGAGGTCGTCGAGGAAGGTGACCAGCGGCCAGGCCGCCGCCTGGGCCGGGGGCCCGCTGCGGCTGAGGATGAAGATCGGGACCCCGCCGTGGTGGTCGCCGCCCCAGCCTCCAGCCGGCTCGAAGGTGCCGCGCCCGGCCAGCACCGCCCCGGTCGCCATCATCTCGTCATAGACCTCGCCGTTGACCCCCGCCGGGCGTCCGGGAACGCCGCTGTCGGGGTCGCGCGGCTCGGTCAGCACCCACTCGTGCAGGCGCAGGCCGCCGTCGCCGAGGCCGTTGTCAGGGCGCTCGTTCGGGCCGGCGATGAAGCCGTCGAGCGACATCGACATGTAGAGCACGGTCGCCGCCATCTGATCTCTCCTCTGTCAGGGCGCGGGCCGTCTTGCCGCGCCTCTGTCGAGACGACGAACGGCCAGCGCCGAAATCGACAGGCCGGTCCGGGTCAGCGGCGCGCGCCGCAGCCGCGGCGGGCGCTCGTGCGCCGCCGTGGGTGGCGGCGGAACGAGCGGTGCAGGCACTCGCTGGCATTGGCGACGTGGCCGGCGCTCTCGGTTCGCGCCTGCTCCTCGGAGCCATAGTCGCGGCTGACCCAGCCGCAGGTGGCGCAGATCCCGAGCCAGCCTTCGGCCAGGTGGACCGCCTCCGCTTCGTGATGGCGATGAAGACCCTGCATCGGAGTGGAAGATCACAGCGCAGCTCCGGGAGGGCAACGGCAGAGGACGAACGGCCCTCGAAAATTGGCAATGCCCGGCTGCGATTCTTGGGTGCCGCCCGACCGGATTGCCTTTTCCCGCCCATATCGGGGCAAAAGGCAACCTCTCATCGGCGCCGGGCCATGGTCCGGCCAGGAACCCGGCTAAGGCAGAAGTTCTTCGACCTTCTTCTTGCCTTCTTCGACCCCTTCTTCTGCTTTCTTGCGCGCTTCTTCGATCTGCTTCTTGGCGCTGCCTTTGCCGCTTTCGAAGCTCTTTTTCGCTTCTTCGAAGCCCTTTTCGACCTTCTTCTTGCCTTCCTTGACACCCTGTTCGGCCTGTTCGACGCCCTTTTCGACTTCCTGCTGGGCGTTGCTGGTGGAGGAGGTCGAGGTGGTCGAGTTGCTGCTGCCGCAGCCGGAGACGAGGACCCCGGCGCCGAGCGCTCCGACGACGGTCAGCGCCACCGCACCGCGGCGCAACCTCAGCGCGGCTTTCACGTTCGCTCTTGCCTCGTCCATCTGGCCCCCCAGTCGTTTGCACGGCCCGGCTCGGGCGCCGGCTTCGCGGCGACTCTACCGTTAAGAGATGAATCCAAACCAAAGGCTCGACCCCTTCGAAGCGCTGGTCGCCGACGCGATCGATGCCCTGCCGGAGGAGTTCCAGCGCCTGCTGGAGACGGTGCCTGTGGTCGTCTCCGAGCTCGGCTCTGAGCGCAACGCCTACGGTGAGTACTTCGGCGATGGCGTCGCCCGTGACGGCTGGGAGGACCGGATCGTGATCTACCGGGACACGCTCGAACGCGACTTCGGCCACGACCGCGCGCTCCTTGCCGCCCAGGTCGAGCAGACCCTGCGCCACGAGCTTGCCCACCACCTCGGCTGGGACGAGGGCGGCGTCGGCGGTCTCGGCCTCTAGTCCAGCCGCCGAGCATCCGGCCCGGGCGGGGCTAGGCTTGCGGCGATGCCTGCGGACCGGGTCTGGAGTGAGCTGGCGGAGGGCGACGAGTTCGCCGGCTACCGGATCGAGCGCCGGCTCGGCCGCGGCGGCATGGGGATCCTCTACCTGGCGCTGGAGCCGGGGCTGGCGCGGCGGGTGGCGCTGAAGCTGATCGCCCCCGAGGCGGCCGAGGAGGAGGTCTTCGCCCGGCGCTTCGCCGAGGAGTCACGGATCGCCGCCTCGATCGAGCACCCCAACGTCGTCCCGATCTACGCCGCCGGGGAGCAGGACGGCGTCGCCTGGATCGCGATGCGCTTCGTCGCCGGCTCCGACCTGGGGCGGCGGCTCAACCGCGAGGGGCGGCTCGAGCCGGAGGCCGCGGTGGCGCTGATCACCCAGGTCGCGCACGGGCTCGATGCGATCCACGCCGCCGGTCTCGTCCACCGCGACGTCAAGCCGGCCAATGTTCTGCTAAGCGGAGAGGAGGGAGCCGAGCACGCCTACATCACCGACTTCGGCGTCGCCCGCAACGTCGCCACCCGCTCCGGTCTGACCCAGACCGGTCGCTTCGTCGGCACGATCGACTACGTCGCCCCCGAGCAGATCGCCGGCGGCGAGATCGACGCCCGGGTCGACGTCTACGCCCTCGGCTGCCTCCTCTACAAGCTTCTGACCGGGCAGGTGCCGTTCCCGCGCGAAGGCGAGGCGGCGCGGCTCTACGCCCACCTCAACGACCCGCCGCCGAACCCGTCGCTGTTCGCGCCGGCGGTGCCGGCGGCGCTGGCCGAGGTCGTGGCACGGGCGATGGCGAAGCGGCCCGAGGATCGCTACCCCTCGGCGGGCGACCTCGGCCGCGCCGCCGAGGCGGCGCTCAGCGGTGGCCCGGTGACGGTGCCGGAGCGGACGGTCGCGACCGGCTTGGCGGCGACCCGGGAATCGGAGCCGCCACCGGCGCCGGCCGGGGAGGGGCCGACGTCAGCGGGAGGAAAGTCGCGGCCCTCGACCGCGACCGAGCCGGCCGGCCGCCCCAACCGCCGGCGCCGGCTCTACCTCGCCGGCGCCGTCTTGGCGCTGGTCGCGGTGGTCGTGGTCGGAGTCATCCTCGCCAGCGGCGGCGATTCCGGAGGGCCCGCGGGCACCGGCGCGACGACGGGCGCGCGAAACTCGTCCGAAGGAGAGACGGCCGCCGACCGCAAACCGACCGAAACGCACGAAACGAAGCAGAAGCAGCCGCAGACGTTGAGCCGCTCGGAGCTGATCGCCCAGGGTGATCAGGTCTGCGAAACGAGCCAGGCGAAATACAAAGAAGACCGTGCCTCGATTCCTACCGGCGAGGAAGAACCCAACGTCCTCTACTCGCGGCTCCTGGTCGGGATCTCGAGGAACGCCGTGCGGGAATTTCGGGCGCTGGTGCCGCCAGCGGCGCTGAGCTCGCAGTACCAGGCCTACGTCAAGGCCCAGGAAGAAGTCGCCGGCTGGGATCGGGATGCCCTGCGCGCAGCCGGTGAAGGCGACGCGACCGCCTACGCCCAGGCCCGCCAAACTCGCGACGAAACCGCCGCGGAACGCCAACAGCTGGCCGAAGCGGTTGGGTTCCACGTCTGCAGCGGAAGCAAGGCATGAGCGAGACGGACCTCAATCAGGGAGACGAGCGGGCGGGCGGCGGCTGGCCGGCCGAGCTTGCGCTGCCCCTGCGGGGCGAGCTGGTCGCGCTCGAGCCACTCCGTCTCGACCATGCCGACGGCCTCTGGCAGGCGGCGCAGGGGGAGGAGATCTGGGCCTGGATCACGGCCCTGAACGGGAGCCGCGAGGAGTTCGACCACTGGCTCGAGACCTCGGTGGCGGCGACGCGTGCGGGCAGCGAGGGGGCCTTCGCGGTCCGCCAGCTGGCCAGCGGCGAGCTCATCGGCAGCAGCCGCTTCCTCAACGTCCGTCCCACCGATCGTGTGGTCGAGATCGGCTGGACCTGGTTCAACCCACGGGTCTGGCGCAGCGGCGTCAACATCGAGACCAAACTGCTGCTGATGACACACGCCTTCGAGACCCTTGGGTGCGTCCGGGTCGAGCTCAAGACCGACGCCCGCAACGAGCGCTCGCGGGGCGCGATGGCGGCGCTGCCGGCCCATTTCGAGGGCGTCCTCCGCAATCACATGATCGTCCCTGGCATCGGCCTCCGCGACAGTGCCTACTACAGCGTGATCGACTCCGAGTGGCCCGCGGTCCGGGCCAACCTCGAACGCCGGCTCCGCCGCTCGACCATCTAGCGGTCGCGTCGGGAGGGGTCGGCCGCACGCGCCACCCGTTCGGCCCGCTCGCGCACTTCGGCGGTCGCCTCCCGGGTCGCCGCCAGCGCCTCCCCGGCGGCGCTTTCGAGCCCCTCGCTGGGCTTGCCGCCGACGATGTCGCGGAAGGCTTCCTTGAAGCGCTCGGTGCGGCGGTCGGGTCGGAACCGCGCCTCCGCCTTGGCCTGCTTCTGCGGACGCCGCTCGCCGTAGCGGCGGCGCCCCCAGGCCGAGTCCGGCTTGCCGATCCGGCAGGCTCCGTAGAGCGCGATCGGGAAGACGAAGAAGCCGATCGCGCCGTGGAGGATCCGCCCCTTGGCAAAGCAGATCGCGACCAGGGCGAGGATGATCGCGGCGCTGAGCAGGCTGCCGACGATCGCCCCGGCCGAGCCGGTTTCGAAGGTCAGCGGGCTGAACCCCAGCAGCACCAGGCCCATCGCCGCGGCGGCGATCACGGTGGCGTCGATCGAGCTCCGCCCCTCCTGCGCCCAGTAGACGTCCTCGAGATGGACCCAGAGCGCGAACTCGTCGATCGTCAGGCCGACGCCGATCCCGAAGAAGGCGGCGCAGATCTCGGTCGCCGGGCTGCGGCCGTAGGCGAGGAAGCCGAGCGCCCCGGCGGTGATCATGGTCACGATCCCGAAGACGAGGTGATGGAGGTGGACGCCGCTCTCGCTGACGACGCTGCCCGGCCACCAGGGCACCTTCGGGCTGCGCATCAGCCGGGTGCTCATGCGGATGAAGGCGAAGGAGCCGAGGAAGCCGGCGAGGACCCAGAACAGGCCCTGCTCTTCGTGGTCGACGAGATGGCCGTAGAAGGAGAAGATCGACGCCGCGCTGAGCCCCGTCATGCGACCAGCCTCAACTCCTCCTCTTCGCCGCCGCTGAGCGACCTTATCCGCGGTCCCGAACCCCCACTTGCGCCGATCAGGCCGACCAGGAGCAGCACCGCGGCGACCGCGAAGAGGGGGGAGAGGATGATGTTCGAGGCGACCTCGGCGAGCCAGGTTGAGAAGAAGGTGTCGCCGAGGAGGTTGTGGACGAGGTGCTCGGCGCCGCTGCCGAGGGCGTCGCCGGCGAGCTCGATCGGGACCAGAACCCAGAAGACGAGCCAGAAGTCGGTGCGGACGAGGCGGTAGCTGCGGGCCAGGGCGCCGCGCACGGTCCGCTCCTCGAGCTCGACCGCGGGCCCGGAGAGGCCGAAGAGGACGAATGCCGCAATCCCCGGCAGCAGCAGCAGGAGCAGGCCGGCCGCGACCATCACCACGTAGGCGATGTCGAGCAGGATCAGCCGCCAGTAGTTGATCCGGCGGGCGATCTGGCGGACGCGCGGCGGCCCGTCGCCCTCGGGATGGGTGAGCGAGATCGAGATCGCCCCGGCGAAGAAGACCTCACCGAGCAGCCCGGTCGTCGTCACCGCCCCGGCGGCGGCGATCAGGGCGAAGACTTTGATCCCGCTGTCGAGCTGGAGCGATTCGACGTCGACCTGGGCGGCGGCGGCGTCGATCAGCCCCAGCGGGACGAAGACGACCACCGCGAGCAGGAGGATCCCCGACCACCAGTCCCGGTAGACCCGGCCGATGTCGAGGTAGACCCGGCCGACCCTGCGGGGGAGCGCCGGGCGCCGGCGCGCGCTGGCCACCCGACGCCTACCGGCGCCGGCGGCCCGACGGGTAGCGGCCGCGCCGTTCGAGCTTGGTCTGGCTCGAGTCGCCGGCCGGGACCCGGCGCAGCCGGCCGAGCTCGGGGACGAGGATCTCTTCGGCACAGCGGCGGTGCCAGTGGTGATGGTCGCTGCCGCCGAGCCTGCGTACGTACTGGACGACGGTGTGCTCGTCGCCGATCTCGACGTCGCCGTGGCAGCCCGGGCAGTGGTAGCGCTTGCGGGCGATGCCGCGGATCAACCAGGCCTCGTCGCCCTCTTCGGTCAGGCCGCGGAGGCTCCAGCGCACGCTCGGGAGGCCGTCGAACTCGCTCACGCCCGACCCCCTCCGCGCCGCGACATCCAGGCGAAGGCGGCGGCCATCGCCAGGTTCGAGGCGCTGGCCAGCCGCAGCGCCGCCCTGGCACCGGGGCGGCTGAGCGCCGGAGAGGCAGACCAGAGGGCGTCGGTCGCGATCTCGGTACCGCGCAGCCAGGCCAGCGACTGCCAGTCGGCGGCGGAGCCGCGGCGCTCAGCGACCGCGTGGGCGGCGGCGAAGGTCAGCCAGACTGGCGCGCAGCGGCGGAACAGGTGCTTTGCGTCGGGCGAGGGCTCGTCGTGGCCGAGCAGCCGCAGGGTCGCCGCCGGCGCCACCAGCGCGGCGCCGCCCAGCACCAGGTCGAAGCCGATCATCTGGCGGTTGACGATGCGGACGAGGGTCACGAGCTCCATCGCCGCGAGTTTTTCAGAAGGGAAAGCGGCGGGCGAGGCGAAGTGGACGGCCGTGACCAAGACCGCGACGAAGTCCCCACAACTCAAAAGCCTTTCCGACTACATCCAGGAGCGTTTCGAAGAGTTCTCGCGCTCCCAGAAAGACGTCGCCCGCTACATCGTCGACCACCTCGACGAGGCGGCCTTCCTCACCGCCGAGGAGCTCGCCCGCCGCGCCAGCACCTCCTCCTCGACCGTCGTCCGCTTCTCGCAGGCGCTCGGTTTCGAGGGCTACCCGGAGCTGCAGCAGGCCGCGATCGAGGAGTACAGGACGACGATCGCGACCGCCGGCGCCGCCAATGGCGGTCCGCTCTTCAGCTTCGACCACTCCGAGCTCGAGGGTTCGCTCAGCGCCGACTACTCGAACCTCGAGGAAACCGCGCGCAAGCTGACCACCGAACAGGTCAACGACTCGGTCGCCGCCCTGGCCGAAGCGCAGCGGATCGTGATCGTCGGCGTCGACCAGATGGCGTTCTTCGCCAGCTACCTGCGGCACACCCTCAGCCTGCTGGACATTCGTGCCGAAATCGTCGCCTCGACCGGCGGCGAGAGCCTTCAGCGGCTCGGCCGGATCGACGAGAACACCCTGGTCATCACCCTCTCCGCGGGCCGCGCCCACCCCCTCCTGCTGCGGGCGATGAAGCTCGCCCTGCACCGTGGTGCCCGCACCCTGGCGATCTCCGACGCGACGATGTCGGAGGTCGGGGAGCACGCCGAGATGACGCTCTACTTCTCGTCCAACAGCCCCAGCTTCACCCGCTCCAACACGGCCCTGATGGCGCTCGTGCAGGCTCTCGCGCACGGCCTCTACGCCCGTGACGAAGCCGCCCATAAAGACCGCATCCGCGCCTACAAACTGAAGTAGCCCACACCGACGGGGAACGAGCGCCGGCCGAAGTTTGGCCAACGCGTCGTAGCTGTCCGGGCGGCGGCCTCCGTAATATGGGCCCCATGGCCGAGCGCGCAACCTTCCGCATCAAGACCGGTCTCGCCGAGATGCTCAAAGGCGGGGTGATCATGGACGTGGTCACGCCCGAGGAGGCGAAGATCGCCGAGGAGGCCGGGGCGGTCGCGGTGATGGCGCTGGAGCGCGTCCCCGCCGACATCCGCCGTGACGGCGGCGTCGCCCGCATGTCCGACCCGGCGATGATCAAGGGGATCCAGGAGGCGGTCTCGATCCCGGTGATGGCGAAGGCCCGGATCGGCCACTTCGCAGAGGCCCAGGTGCTGGAAGCGCTGGCGGTCGACTACATCGACGAGTCCGAGGTCCTGACCCCGGCCGACGAGGTCAACCACATCGACAAGCTGGCCTTCGAGGTGCCGTTCGTCTGCGGTGCCACCAACCTCGGCGAGGCGCTGCGGCGGATCGGCGAGGGCGCCGCGATGATCCGCTCCAAGGGCGAGGCCGGGACCGGCAACGTGGTCGAGGCGGTGCGCCACATGCGCGAGATCACCTCCGGGATCAGGCGGCTCTCGCAGCTGCGCCCCGAGGAGCTGGCCGCCGCCGCGAAAGAGCTGCCGGCGCCGCTCGAAGTCGTCCAGGAGGTCGCCGCCGCCGGTCGCCTGCCGGTGCCGCTGTTCTGCGCCGGCGGCATCGCCACCCCGGCCGACGCGGCGCTGATGATGCAGCTGGGGGCCGAGGGCAACTTCGTCGGCTCGGGGATCTTCAAGAGCGAGGACCCACGGCGGCGGGCGCGGGCGATCGTCGAGGCGACCACCCACTACAACGACCCCGAGCGGGTCGCCGCAGCCTCGATCGGCCTCGGCGAGGCGATGTCGGGGCTGGAGATCGGGCCGCTCGAAGCCGCCGACGCCCTGCTGCAGCACCGCGGGGGCTAGTGCCGCCAGTGAGCGAGCCGACGCCGCCTTCCGGGCTGAAGGTCGGCGTCCTGGCGCTGCAGGGCGATTTCGAAGCGCACACGAAGGTGCTGCGGGCGCTTGGCGGGGTGCCGGTCGAGGTCCGGACCCCGGACCAGCTCGACGGGCTGGACGGCCTGGTCATCCCGGGCGGCGAGTCGACCGCGATCGGCAAGCTGATCGCCTCCGCCGGGTTGGAGGCGGGGTTGCGCGCCCACCACGCGGCGGGGCGCCCGATCCTCGGAACCTGTGCCGGGATGATCGTCTGCGACTCCGAGCACCTCGGCTTCATCGACGCGACCGCGCGGCGCAACGCCTTCGGCCGCCAGCTGCAGAGCTTCGAGGCCGACCTCGACGTCGAGGGGGCGGGGGACGAGCCGTTGCGGGCGGTTTTCATCCGCGCCCCCTGGGTCGAGACCTGGGGCCCGGGGGTCGACGTGATCGCCTCCTACGACGGTCACCCGGTGGCGATCCGCGAGGGCACCGTCCTGGCCTGCGCCTTCCACCCGGAGCTGACCGACGACCCCCGTTTCCACGCGATCTTCATGGCGATGACGACGACCAGCGCCGCGGCCGGCGCGGAGGAAGGAGCGAGACGATGAGCGACCCGCGGGTGACGAACCTGGCGAAGATCCTGGTCGGCTACTCGACCGAGGTGAAGGAGGGCGAGGTCGTCGCGATCGACGGCGAGACCGCCGCCGCGCCGCTGCTCCTCGCGGTCTACGAGGAGGTGCTGAAGGCAGGCGCCCACGCGGTCATGAACGTCGCCCTCGACGGCCAGATCGCCGCCTACTTCAAGCTCGCCGCCGACCCGCAGCTGGAATGGATCTCCCCCTTCGCCGAGTGGATGGTCGACAACGTCGACGTGCGGATCGCGATCGGCGCCAGCACCAACACCCGCGAGCTCTCCGGGGTCCCGCCGGAGAAGCAGACGAAGCGGCAGGCGGCCACCGGCGAGCTGATGACCCGGGCGATGAAGCGCGCCGCCGACGGCGACTTCCGCTGGGTCTACACGCTGTTCCCGACCAGCGCCTACGCCTCAGAGGCGGAGATGAGCCTGGCCGACTACGAAGACTTCTACTACGGCGCCTGCCTTGCCGACGACGGCGAGCCGCTGAGCGCCTGGAAGCGCGCTTCCGAGGAGACGGTCCGCCTCGCCGACTGGATCGAGGGCCACGAGGAGGTGCGGGTCACAGCTCCCGGCACCGACATCACCCTCGGCGTCGCCGGCCGCAGGTTCATCCCCTGCGTCGGCGACAACAACATGCCCGACGGCGAGTTCTTCACGGGACCGGTCGAGGACTCGGTGCAGGGGGAGGTGAGCTTCCACCTACCGGCGGTGATCGGCGGGCGCGAGGTTTCCGGTGTCCACCTCAAGTTCGAGTCGGGCCGCGTCGTCGACGCCAGCGCCGAGCGCGGTGAGGAGTACCTCGTTGCCCTGCTCGACACCGACGAGGGCGCCCGCACCCTCGGCGAGCTCGGGATCGGCACCAACTACTCGATCGATCGCGGCACCCGCGAGGTCCTGCTCGACGAGAAGCTCGGCGGCACCGTCCACATGGCGGTCGGCGCCGCCTACCCGGAGTCTGGTGGCACCAACGACTCCGCCGTCCACACCGATCTCGTCTGCGACCTCCGGCTCGGCGGCAAGCTCGAAGTCGACGGCGTCGTGATGCAGGAGGACGGCAGGTTCGTCGTCTGAGCCGCCGGCTCAGAGCTGGGTGACGATCGCCGCGGCGGTGCTGAGGAAGCCGACGAGTATCGCTCCGATCAGGCCCCAGGCAAGCTGCAGGAAGGTGCGGTTCATCGCCGCGAGCTCGCTACGCACCTCCCCGATCTCCGCGCGCACTCCACCGATCTCATTGCGGACGGAACCGATCTCGCCGCTGAGCTCGCCGCGGACGGAACCGATCTCGCCGCGGACGTTCGTGAATTCATCACGCATGTCCTGCCGCAGCGCGCGGAATTCCGTGCGCGTGTCGGCGAAGCCCTGGTCGACCTTGCGGTTGAGGTCATCCAGTCGCTCGTCGGTCCAGGTGTCCC
>JAFDWC010000040.1 GCA_018268655.1 Actinomycetota bacterium | reverse complement strand
CTCCCCAGCGAAAAACCCAGCAAGCGGGGGGAGGCACCCCGTCCCCTTTGGCGGTTTCTAGGGTCGGGGGTGTTGACAGATGGGCGGGGGTTGCGGCGGATGGGCGGTGGGGCTGCGGCAGGTGGGCCTGCTCTCCGCCATATCGGCCGCTGGCCGAAGGACCCCTACGGCGCCAGCTGGGGCCAGGGGGCGACGCGTTCGACGGCGGCGGCGAGGCGGAAGGCGATCGCGTCGGCGTGCGGGGGGCCGGCGATCTGGATGCCGGTGGGGACGCCGGGCGAGGGCGCGCCGGTGGCGGTGGGGCCGGGGTTGGGGAGCTGGACCAGGCCGGAGGGGACGGTGATCACGGGGCAGCTGCTGGCGATGTTGAAGATCGGGGTCAGGGCGGCGTCGCAGAAGTGGTCGAGGGGGACGCCGTCGACCAGGAGCGGGCGCTCGACGTAGTCCTCACCGGCGGCCAGGGCGGCGACGCCCATGGTCGGGACGATGAGGGCGTCGAAGCGATCGAAGAGCCCGATCACCGAGCGGGCCAGGCGGCGCTCGAGCGCGGTGCGCTGGGTCGGCGCCAGGGCGGCGGCGCCGGCGAGGGAGCGGTTGAAGCACTCGACCGCGTAGGGCGAGAGGGTGCCGGGGCGGTCGCGCTCGGCGGCGAGGGCGGCTTCGGCCCGGCTGAGGTCGCCGTGCCCCCACATCGCCGCCCCGATTTCCTCCAGCCGCCACTCGAGCCTGACCTCCTCGACCTCGACCCCCGCCTCGGCCAGGGCGAGGGCAACCGCCATCGCGTTGGCGGCGACCTCGGTCGCCACCGGCAGATCGCCGGGCCGCGGGCAGACGGCGACGCGGAGTCCGGTCGCCGCACCCGGCTCGGCCGGCAGCGGCGGCGCCGCCGACAGCGACGCCTGGTCGCCGCCGTGGGGCCCCGCCATCGCGTTGGCGAGGAGCGCCGCGTCGGCGACCGAGCGAGCCAGCGGGCCGACGTGGAGCCAGGTCTCGAGGTTGAGCGGCGGCTCCACCGGCACCCGGCCGTGGGGCGGCTTGAAGCCGACGACGCCGGCGAGGCAGGCGGGGGCGCGGATCGAGCCGCCGAGGTCGGTGCCGGTGGCGAGCGGCGTCGTGCCGGCGGCGAGGGCGGCGGCCGAGCCGCCGGAGGAGCCGCCGACCGCGGTGCCGAGGTCCCAGGGGTTGCGAGTCACCCCCCAGCGGCTGGCGTGCGAGGCCGGCATGCAGCAGAGCTCCGAGGTGGTGGTGCGGGCGTGGATGATCGCGCCGGCGTCGCGCAGCCGCTGCAGGACGAAGGCGGAGCGGGCCGCCGGCGCCGGTTCGAGCGGCTCGGCGAGACCGTCGCTGACGACGTGCCCGGCCAGCGCCTGCGCCTCCTTGGCCGCCACCGGCAGCCCCTCGAGCGGCCGCGCGGTGCCGCTCAGCCAGCGCTCCTCGGCTTCGGCCGCCTCCGCCCGCGCCCGCTCGAACAGGGTCTCGGCGAAGGCGTTGACGGCGGGCTCGACCGCGGCGGCGCGGGCGATCAGGCCGTCGAGCAGCTCCAGCGGCGAGAGCCGCCGCGCGGCGAACTCCGCCAGCGCCGCGCCGGCCCCGAGCGAATGCAGCTCAGCCGCCACCGCCAAGGTCAGACCCCCTCTGGGAACTCGTTCTCGAGCCGGCCCTTGATCAGGTGCATCTCGGTCCTATAGGCATGGTAGGTCCGTTCCCAGGCGGCGTCGGTGGCGCGGGCGCCGCGCCAGGTGGTGAGCGTGATCACGCAGCTGCCGGGGTCGCGGCCGAGCTCGGCGCCGGGGACGATCCGGGCCTGGGTCAGCCGCCGCATGTTGTCCGGGTCGGGCCCCACCTGGTAGTCGACGAGGAGCAGGTCCGGGTGCGGCTCGAGCCGCACGTAGAGGGTGCTCGCGTCCCACAGCGAGGTGCCGCTGAAGAGGCCGTCGCCCTCGTCGACCCGCTCCCAGCTGCCGAGCGCCCAGCGCCGCTGGTTCATCCCCGAGGCCATGTACTCGAACGCGGTCTGGGGATCGACCGCGACCTCGATGCTGGCCGAGTGCGAGTTGGGGTCATTGGCCGGCATCGGCGTCCCCCTCCCCGTTGCCGAGCTCCTCGCGCAGCGCCTCGACCCCGACCGAGGCCTTCGGGTAGCCGACGTAGACGGCGAGCAGGGACATCAGCTCGTCGAGCTCGTCCCAGCTGACGCCGTTCTCCGGCGCCCAGCGCAGGTGCCCGCGCAGGCGCGCGTCGACCCCACCCTGGCTGACCAGGCTGGCGATCACGATCAGGCTGCGGTCGCGCCGGCTCAGCGCCCCCTCGCGCCAGGCCGCGGCGGCGGAGTGCTGGGCCTCCGCGGCCATCCGCGGGCCGAGCAGCGCGTCCATGTGGGGGACGACGTCCTCCTCGGCGAGCCCGAACTGGCTCGCGTAGGCGGCGATCCCCTCGGCCCGGCGGGCCGAGTCGGGGTCGACGGTGGTCTCATCAGGCGGCATTTCCAATCCTCCGTTCTGGGTCATCATCGAGTGCTGGCGCGGCGGCCGGGGCGACCCCGGCCTCGACCAGCGAGAAGGCGATGCTGGCGGCGGCGCGGGCGTCGGCAGCGAGCAGGTCGTAGTCGACCCAGCGCGGCGTGTCCCCGGCCGAGTGGTAGTAGGGGTGCGGCGGCGGGTAGCGCCAGGCCTGGCAGCCGTGGACGCCGGCCTCGGCGAAGGGCGCGAGGTCGGAGTAGGGGAAGTCGCCGGCCGCGACCTCTACCTCGACCTCCCAGCCGCTGGCCGCGGCGGCCGCCGCGGCGTGGGCGGCGATCGCCGGCGAGGCGACGATCGTGCGCTTGGCCAGCAGGGGCGGCCCGAGCGCGTCGAGGTTGACCATCGCCAGCGGCAGCTCGCCGGCGTGGGCCCGGACGTAGGCGCTGGCTCCCCAGCAGGCAAGCTCCTC
This sequence comes from Actinomycetota bacterium, assembly GCA_018268655.1. Lineage (GTDB taxonomy): Bacteria > Actinomycetota > Thermoleophilia > Solirubrobacterales > 70-9 > VAYN01. The sequence goes on along the minus strand of JAFDWC010000040.1, from coordinate 19,737 downwards.
GCCGGCGAAGGCGGCGAAGGCGACCGTCCGCCGTGGCCGGGCGCCGGCCCAGGCGCGGGCGATCGCCAGCAGGGCGGCGAGGCCGCTGCCGTTGTCGGCGGCGCCGGGGCTCTCGAGCTGGGTGTCGTAGTGGGCCCCGAGCAGGACCCGCTCGCCGGGCTCGCGCACGCCGGCGATCTCGCCGACGACGTTGACCGCGGTGCGCTCGCGGTACTCGGCCCGGTGCTCGATCCACACCCGCGCCGGCCCGGCCGAAAGCAGGGCGAGGAGCCGCTCACCGGCCGCCGCCTCGACCGTGACCCCGGGAACCGGCAAGACCCGTCCCTCCCAGGGCGGCCCCGGCGGCGGTGGGTAGAAGCTGGCGGTGAAGTGGCCGACCAGCCCGTCCGGGGTCGGCGAGAGCAGGACCAACCCGGTGGCGCCGCGGGCGACCAGATCAGCGGCGACCGCCGCCGGCATCGCGCTGCGCAGGACAGCGATCCGGCCCCTCAGCTCGGCGCCCGCCGCGGCGAGCGTCGCCAGGTCGTCCTCCTCGCCGGCGCCGACGTAGACCGCCTCCGCCTCGGCGGTCCCGGCGGCGCAGCTCTGCAGGCCGACGCAGGGCAGCTCCGCGCCGCCGGCCCGGCACTCGCACCGGCCCGGCTCGTAGGCCAGGTACCGGTACTCCTCGCCGCCGACCCCGGTCAGCCCGGCGGCGGCGAACTCCTCCAGCAGCAGCTCCCGGGCGCGCTCTTCGCCCTCGCTGCCGCAGAAGCGCGGGCCGAGCGCGGCGAAGGTCTCGACGTCCTCGCGCAGCGCCGCTGGGTCGAGCTCCAGCAGCGCCGGCTTCACAGCCGGCCCTGGGCGAACTCCGCGATCACCTCGCGGAAGCGGTCGGGCTCGTCGTAGTGGACCGGGTGGGCGCTCTGCTCGAACATCAGGTAGCGACCGTCGGGCACCTGCTCGGCGATGTAGCGGGCCAGCCCCTCGTCGTAGTAGGGATCCTGGCGGCCGTAGATCGCCAGCACCGGCAGCTGCAGCCCGCGCAGCACCGGCCGGTGGTCGAGCCGCTGCTGCTCGCGGACGATCCGGATCGAGTCGATCAGCTCGGTCTGCAGCGCCACCCGGTAGTAGAGGTCGGCGTAGGCGCCGTCTGGGTCGAGGTTGGCGCCGCGGGCGAACTCGAGCTCGGAGCCGGGCCAGGCGGCGACCAGCTCCTCGACGAAGATGTCGAGCTGCCCCGCCGGCAGGCCCCAGGCCCACTCGTCGTCGTTCTCGAGCCGGATCGGCCCGTTGATCAGGACCAGCCGCGCCGCCCGGGCGCCGCCGCGGGAGAGGTACTGGAGGCTGATCGAGCAGCCCATCGACCAGCCGACCAGGGTCGCATCCTCGACCCCGAGCTCGGTCAGGACGAAGTCGAGGTCGTCGGCCAGCAGGTCGAAGTCGTAGCGGCCCGTGGGCCGATCCGACTCGCCCATGCCGCGGTTGTCGAAGGAGATCACCCGGAACTCGTCTGCGAGCCGGTGCATCGCCGGGTCCCACATCCGGTGGGACCCTTTCCAGCCGTGGACGAGAACCACGGTCTGCGGTCCGTCGCCGCGCTCGGTGTAGCGCAGGCGGGCGCCGTCGGGGGTCTGCAGGAAGCTCATCGCGGCAGCCTCAGGTGCGTGGAGCGAGGGCGGGGCGGCTCGCGCCGCCCCGCCACACCCTCATTTCGCCGTTTCCGGTTCCCCTTTGATTTCTTTCGCGGGGATCGTGCTCAGCGTGTATTCGCGTTCTTCGGCCGGGACGTATTCGCCGACCGTTTCGCCGTCGACCAGGATCGATTTGACGATCAGGCTGTTCGGCTTTTTGCCTTCCGCCGCTTCGCTGCCCAGTTTCATCGCCGCGAAGCCGCTGGCGAGGTTGTCCGGGTCCCAGGTCCACGACAGGCGGCCTTCTTCGACCGCTTCGATTGCGTCCTTGTCACCGTTGGAGCCGGTGACGATCACGCCTTCGGGCTTTTCGACCGTGGCGATCGTCTTGCCACCCGCGAGCAGCGCCGCGGAGACGCCCATCGCCGATTCGTCGTTGTAGTTGAAGACCGCTTCGACTTCCGGGTATTTGGTCAGCAGCGGTTCGAACACTTTCTGCGAGCCGGAGGCGTTGTCGGCTTCGTTGTTCGTCTTGTTGATGATGTCGAGGCCGACTTTTTTCGCTTCCCGGAGGAAGCAGTCGGTGATCTCTTTGGTCGATTCGGCGACTTCGAGGCCGATCACGATCGTCTTCGCGTGCGGCTTCAGTTCGGCGATCTTTTCCGCCGAGACCTGCTGCGGGTTGCCCGGTTCGCAGATCTGCGTTTCCCACCAGACCGTGGCGGTGACGCCGGAGCCGACCGAGTTCATCCCGATCACCGGGATGTTCTTGGACTGGGCCTGCTGGTAGGCGCCTGCGACGGCGTTCGGGTCGAGGGTCCAGGAGGCGATCGCCGTGACGCCTTTGTTGATCGCGGCTTCGACGTTCGAGACCTGCTTTTCCGCCGACAGGGCCGAGTCCAGCACGAACTCCGACCAGCCGATTTCTTTCGCCGACTGCTGCAGCCCGGTGTTGATCTGCTGCTGGCCCGGCTGCGCCGCAACCGGGCTGATGTAGACGATGGATTTGCCGGTGCTGGCGGCTTCCTTGCCGCCTCCACCGCTCGCTTCAGTCGTTTCTTCCGTCGTGGTTTCTTCCGAGCTGGTCGTGCTACTGGAGCTGCCACAGCCCGCGATCACCAAGACCAGCAGCGCCAGCGCTGCTGCAAGGGCCATCCAACGTTTCATGCCTGTTCCTTTCATCGGCAGTACTCACCCACTGACATCACCCTTCTCGGACCTCCCCCCTGGCCGTCTGGTGGTCGTTTGAAGATCGCTCACGCAACCGACTCCTTGATCCGGTCGGCCGTGCGCTCGGCCAGGACCATGATCGAGACCATCGGGTTGACCCCGGGGGCGGTCGGCAGCGCCGAGGCATCCCCGACCCAGACCCCCTTGGTGTCGTGCAGCTCGCCGCGCCCGTCGGCGACAGCGGTGGCCGCCTCGGAGCCCATCCGGCAGGAGCCCATCTGGTGCGCCGAGTACGCCGTGTACTCGGCGGTCGGCGTCGCCGCCAGCTGCTCGAGGTAGGCGTCGAAGTCCTCGCCGCGGCGCCAGTGCCGGGGCCGCCAGTGGAAGGTGAACACCTCCGTCGCGCCCGCCGCCTGGTGGACCTTGGCGAGCTCGGTGTGGGCGCGGATCGCGACCCGGCGGTCGACTTCGTCGGCGAGGCTCCAGCGGACCAGCGCCCGCCCGTCGGCCCCGAGCACGACCTCGCCGCTGCCGTGGTCGTGGGTGATCGAGTGCCAGCTCGCCATCATCGGGAACTTGCGGAAGTGGTCGCGGATCTGGCGGCCGTCGACCCACGGCGACTGCCCCGCCCAGGTCGCCGGGCTGAGCCCGAGCGGCGAGATGTAGAAGCCGGAGTCGTCCTCGTCGATGTGCATGAAGTCGAACGACATCACCGTGATCAGCTGCCCGTTCCAGGCTTCGATCGGCTCGTCGTAGACGCCGGTGACCATGTAGCTGGGGTGGACGCGGAGGTTCTTGCCGACCGCCGGGCCGCCGATCCCCGAGCGCAGCAGCAGCGCCGGCGACTCGATCCCGCCACAGGCAACGACCACGGTCGGGGCGGAGACGGTCAGCCGCGTCTCACCCACCCGCGCCTCGACCCCGGTGGCGCGGCCGCCACTGGTCGTCACCCGGTCGACGGTGCAGTCGACGACGAAGCGGGCGCCGGCGTCGGCGGCTTCCTGCAGGTAGGTCTTCATCACCGAGCGCTTGCAGCCGTGCTGGCAGCCGGCGTTGCAGTAGCCGCAGAACTGGGGGTCGTCGCTGAGCTCGGCGTTGCGCGGGATCCGGTGGTGCTCGAGCCCGCAGGCCTGGAGCCCGCTGATCAGCGTATCGGCGTTGCTGTTGTAGTGGGTCGCCTCGAGGTTGGCCCCGAGCTGGGCCCAGACGGTCTCCATGTAGCCGTCCCATTCGGGGCCGTCGACGCCCTCGAGCCCCATCGTCGCCCAGTCGGCGCGGACGTCCTCGGGGGTCGGCCGGCAGGCCATCGAGTTGATCACGGTGCCGCCGCCGAGGGTCGAGCCGGCGAGCAGCCCGAGCTCTCCCCCCTCCGACCAGCCGAGCCCGCCGCCGAGGTACATCGCCACCCCCTCGGCCTCGAGCTGGCGGAAGTCGGACTCGTTGCGGTAGCCGCCCATCTCGAGGACCAGCACCGACTTGCCGGCCGCTGCCAGGCGGGCGGCGATGACGGCGCCGCCGGCGCCGGAGCCGACGATGCAGACGTCGGCCTCCAGCGTCGCCTCGGCGCCGCTCACGGTCTCCAGCGGGATCGTCTTCGGCGCCTGCTGCGGGCTCGGCGGCGCCGAGTTCGGGCCGGGGTAGGAGATCTCCTCCCAGATCGGGTTGCCGAGGTTCTCGTCGAAGGAGCCGAAGAGGTCGCCGAAGACCATCGTCTTCAGCTGCTTCAGCGCGAAGCGGCCGGGCTCGGACTCACCCGCCTCGATCAGCCGCTGCTCACGCGCCTCCAGCGGCGCCTCGGCGAAGCCCTCCTCGCCGAGGCTGCCGAGCAGCGACTCGACCGCCGCCGCGACGTGCGGCGGCAGCGTCTCGCAGCCCGCGGCGACCCGCTCGGAGATGCCGAGCGCCGAGGCCGAGGCACCCCAGCTGCCGTCGGCGCCCGCCGCCGTCAGCGCCGGCAGCAGGGTGTCGCAGATCGCTGCGACCAGCTGCTGGCGTTCGCTCGCGACCGCGTCGCTCACCGCACCGGACCTTCGGTCACCGCGGCACTGGCGCCGCGTGCGCGCCGCAGCGACCAGCCGCGGTCGCGGAGGACGCCGAGGCCGACGGCGATGATCAGGATCGAGCCGCTGACGATGCCCTGCCAGAAGCTCGAGACGTTGCTCAGCGTCAGCCCGTTCTGGACGACCCCGAGGAAGATCACGCCGATCACGGTGCCGAAGACGCCGCCGACGCCGCCGCTGAAGCTGGTGCCGCCGATCAGCACCGCCGCCAGCACGGTCAGCAGCAGGTTCGGGTCGGGGGTCGGCGAGCCGGCGGTGAGGCGGCCGACCGAGACCAGGCAGGCAAGGCCGGCGGCGAGGCCGGCGATCGTGTAGACGCCGATCAGGATCGCGGAGACGTTGATGCCGCTGAGCCGGGCCGCCTCCTCGTTGGAGCCGATCGCGAACAGCGAGCGGCCGAAGGTCGTGTAGCGCAGCAGGCCCCCGGCCAGGAGCAGGAGGATGATGTCGAAGATCAGCAGCAGCGGGATCGGGCCGATCGAGTTGGTGACGAGGTTGTGGATCGGGCCGAACGCCTTGTCGGAGAAGACCGAGACGGTCTGCCCTTCCTGAACCACCAGCGCGAAGCTCTGCCAGATCGACAGCGCACCGAGGGTGACGGCGAGGAAGGAGATCTTCGCCTTGGCGATCAGGAAGCCGTTGCCGAAGCCGCCGGCGGCGCCGAAGGCGAGCGCGAGCAGGACCGCCGGGACCAGGCCCCAGCCGCTCTTGAAGGCGATCGCCAGCATCATCGAGCAGGCGGTCATCAGCGAGGCGGTCGAGAGGTCGATGCCGGCGGTGATGACGACGAAGGTCGCCCCCAGGGCCAGGATCAGGATCACCGAGTTGGCCCCGATGATGTTTTTCATGTTGTCCCAGGTGAGGAACGTGCTCTGGGTGATGGTGAGGGCGGCCGCGACGACGATCAGGGCCACGACGACGCCTGCGTAGCGGCCCAGCTCGAGGCGTTCGAGCGCCCCCATCGACGGCCTCGACCGTGCCTCGTCCGCTGGCGCCGCCAGCGTGTCCGAAGAGCTCTCCGAATCACTCACTTCAGTCACGTTCCTTTCTGGGGGGTCTGCTCGGGGGCATCGGACGAACCGGTCACCGCAACGTGGGCGATCGCTTCCTCCTGCATGTCGCGGCCCTTGAATTCGGCTTTGATCTCGCCGCCGTAGAAGACGACGATGCGATCGGCGATTCCAAGCAGCTCGGGCAGCTCGGAGGAGATCAGGACGATCCCGGCGCCGCCTTCCGCCGCGGTCTGCAGCAGGTCGTAGATTTCGCTCTTGGCGCCGACGTCGACGCCGCGGGTCGGCTCGCTGAGGACGAGGACGTCGACGTCGCGCTCGAAGGTGCGGCCGAGCACCACCTTCTGCTGGTTGCCGCCGGAGAGGGTCGTGATCACGCTGGCGGCGGAGGCGGTGATGACGCGGTAGCGCCGGATCGCCTCGGAGACTTTCTTGCGCTCGTCGCGCAGGTTGAGGAGGCCCCGCCGCGAGAGCCGCTTGACCCAGGCCAGCGAGAAGTTCTCGCCGACGCTGCGGTTCGGCAGCAGCGCCGAGCGCTTGCGGTCGTCGGGGACGAAGCCGACGCCGCCGGCGATCGCCTTGCGGGGATCGCCCAGCGAGACCTCGCGGCCGGCGACCACGACCCGCCCGTCGCAGGCGACGGCGCCGCCTAGCGCCAGCCCGAGCTCGGCCTTGCCGGAGCCGACCAGGCCGGCGACGCCGACGATCTCACCGCGGTTGACCCGCAGCGAGGTCGGCCGCAGGACGCCGTCGACGGAGGTGAGGTCGTCGACCTCGAGCACGCAGTCACCCTGCGCCACCTGGCGCTTGTTGTAGTAGTCCTCGAGCTCGCGCCCGACCATCATCGAGACCAGTTTCTTCTCGGTGGTCTCGGGCAGGGGAGCGGTGCCGACCAATTTGCCGTCGCGCAGCACGGTGGCGATCGAGGCCGCCGCGTAGAGCTCGGGCATCCGGTGGGAGATCATCAGGACGGCGACGCCCTGGGCGCGTTGCTCGGCGACCAGCTGCAGCAGCCGCCGCGTCGCCGCCTCGGAGAGCGAGCTGGTCGCCTCGTCGAGGATCAGCAGGCGGGCGTCGGAGGAGAAGGCGCGGCAGATCTCGACCATCTGCTGGAGCTCGACGTTGAGGCCGCCGACGATGGCGCTCTCGCTGACCTCGACGCCGATCCGCTCGAGGACCTCGCGCGAGTCGCGGCGCAGCTTCGCCCAGTTGATGCGGCCGCCGTTGGTGGGCAGGCGGCCGAGGAAGATGTTCTCGCCGACCGAGAGGGTCTGGGCCAGCGTCAGCTCCTGGCTGATGTTGACGATGCCGAGGTCGAGGCCCTGGCGGGGGTTGGCGATCACCGTCGGCTCGCCGTCGACGTAGATCGTCCCGGCCGCCGGTGTGACGGTTCCGTTGATCACCCGGGCGAGGGTGGACTTGCCGGAGCCGTTCTCCCCGGTCAGCGCGTGGACCTCACCGGCGCCGATCGAGAAATCGACGTTGTCGAGCGCGACCACGCCCGGAAAGACCACCGTCACGCCCTCCACCGCAACCAACGGTTGATTGGCTTGACCAATCCCCTCAGACATCTCCAACTCGCTTTCCCAAGCCGATTGTGGAATCCCAGATCGCCGGCGGATCATGTATCAAACCCCCGGGTTGGGTCACGCTAGCCGGTCCGGGATCACATATCAACTGCACATTTGCATAGTTTCTGATTGGCGCCGTCGCCGTCTCGAACCAGGCCGCCGACGGCCCGCAAAACGGCGTTGGGCCGCAGATCTCTACCATCGGCGACCCGTGCCCGCACGTTCGAGCAGCGTCGCCGAGCAGTCCGGCCGAGCGACCAAGCGCGCCGGCTACTGGGCGCTGCTGCGTGCGGTCCCCCGCACCGTCGCCCGCTCGGGCTTCCGCGGCCTCACCTACCGCGCCCTGGCCAAGGAGGCCGGAGTCACCTACGGCCTGATCAGCTACCACTTCGGCTCGCGCGAGGCGCTGATCGAGGACGCCGCCCGGTTCGCCGCCGAGGAGGCGATCTCGAAGTCGGAGCTGGTCCCGCGCAGCGGCGAGCTCGACGACTTCGCCCGCGGCCTGACCAAGCTGATCGAAGAAGACCGCGAGGCGCAGATCTTCCAGTTCGACCTCGCCACCGAAGCGCTGCGCAACGAGAAGCTGCTGGAGCCGATCGCCGACCTCTACCGCAACTACGTGACGACGATCGAAGAGGCGCTGCACGAGTTCGGGGTCGAGGACGATCCGGCCCTGGCCCGGGTCATCTTCGGCGCCATCGACGGGCTCACCCTGCAGCGCCTGATCCTCGGCGAGGAGGCCGAGATCGAGGAGTCGATGGCGGCCCTGCGGCGAGTGATCCGCCTTGCCGCGACCGCCAGGCAACGAGATTGACGTATATGTGATCAAATAGCTCGGTTTGAGGGAGGCAGGAGGAACAAATCGTCGCGACTTCCTCGCTGCCTGCGCGATCGGGGTCGGCTCCAGCTGGAACATCGCCAACGTCGGCCCCGGCGCCGACCAGATCGCCGCCCACTACGGGATCGCGGTCGCGATCGTCGGCTTCTTCACCACCACCGTCTTCGCCGGCGAGTTCATCGCGATGGCGACGATCGATCGCGCGCTGGCCCGGTTTGGCGCCAAGTGGCTGGGCGTCCTCGCGGTCTCCCTCTGCATCGCCGGCAACCTGGTGCTCCTGCTCGGCGGCGGCGTCGCCCTCGCCCTGCTCCTGCGGCTGATCATCGGCGCCGGCGTCGGCTGGGGCTTCGTCTGCGGCTCCGCCTACGTCCAGCGCTCCGGAGGCGGCGCCCTGCACCAGGGGATCTACGGCGGCGTCTCGCTCGCCGCCGGCGGCTCGGCGGTGGCGATCGTGCCGGTGCTGACCGGCTCGCTCGGCTGGGAAGCGCCCTACGTCTTCGCGATCGTCGCCGGGGCGGCGACGCTGCCCCTCATCTTCGTCGGCACCGCGGTGCGGCCGCCCGCCGATCACCCCCGCGAACGCTCGGCCTACGAGCTGATCAAGGACCGGCGGCTGATGCGCTTCGCGCTCGTCCACTCGGCCTCGTTCGGGCTCAGCATCATCCTCTCCAACTGGGTCGTCAACGTGCTCAGCGGCGACGGCGGCTACAGCGAAAAGGCCGCCGGGCTGATCGGCGCGATGATCCTCGTCCTCGGCATCTTCAGCCGCCCCGGCGGCGGCCTCTTCGTCCACCTGCGGCCGCAGCGGGCGCGGGCGCTGCTGATGGCGGTGGTCAGCGCCGGGGCGGTCGGCAGCTTCGTCCTCGGCCTGGCGCCGGCGCTACCTTTCGCGCTGGTGGCGACGCTGCTGATCGGCTTCTCCTCCGGCGCCCCCTTCGGCACCCTCGTCGCCGGCATCGGCCGCGTCTTCCCCGACTCCCCCGGCGCCGCCTTCGGGGCGATGAACACCTACGCCCTGACCCTGATCATCGTCGGCACCCCCCTGGTCGGCCTCACCCTCTCGCTGCCCGGCCACGGCCTGATCGGGTTCGCCGCCTGCAGCGCCGTCTGCATCGTCGCCGGCTGCTTCCTGCCGCCGCAGAAGCTGCTCGAACCGCCGGCGGAGACCGCCGCCGGCCCCGAGCCCGTCGCCGCGGCCGACTGACGGCCCCTCGACGCCGGCTGAGAAGATGGCGGAGCTGTTGCGTTGAACGGTTGAGGCCGCCGGCGGAAAAGGAAACCACGGCGCTGAGGCGCGGCTAGGACTGGGGGTGCCGGCCGGCCGCCGCCGCGCCGGCGCCGAGCAGGGCGGCCGCTTCGGCCGAGAGGTCGGCGACGATCTCGGCCGCCGGGCGGACCGCGTCGATCGCGCCGACGCCCTCGCCGGCGAAGCAGGCCATCGCCTCGACCTCGCCCTCGGCGTCGGCGACCGGGGCGAAGCCGGCGAAGCGCGGCACCTCGATCCGCTCCGGGCCGGCGCTCATCGTCCCCACCACCGGCCCGGCGGCCTCGGCGGCGACGATCGAACGGCGCAGGACCCGGTGCGGGGCGTCGGGCCAGAACTCGCGGAAGCGGTCGGTGTAGACGGTGTCGCCGGCCTCGGCGGCGACCAGCAGCGCCTGGTAGTCGCGGTGGAAGTCGGCCTCGCGGGAGGCGACGAAGCGGGTGCCGAGCCGGACCGCGGCGGCGCCGGCGGCGAGCGCCGCCGCCATCGTCCGCCCCGTGGCGATCCCGCCCGCCGCCACCACCGGCACGGCCAGGACCTCGAGCGCCTCGGCCAACAGCGGCCAGAGCCCGGCGGTCGCCCGCACGTGGCCGCCTGCCTCGATCCCCTGCAGGACGACGAGGTCGACCCCGGCCGCCTCGGCCCGCAGCGCCTCGTCGACCGAGCCGACCTGCCAGGCCGCCAGCGCCGGCCCGGCGTGGATCGCCGCGACCAGCGCCGGGTCCGGCTCGCCGAAGAAGAACTCGACGACGGCGCAGCGCGCCGCCGCCACCTCGAGCCGCCCGCGGTGGGCGTCGCGGTCAAAGAAGGGCTCGACGTAGTTGACGCCGACCGGCCCGTCGGTGCGCCGCTCGACCTCGTCGCAGGCGGCGCTCAGCGCCGCCTCGTCGGCCAGCGCCCCGCCCAGCATCCCGAGCCCGCCGGCGCCGCTGACCGCCGCCGCCAGCTCGACGTTGAGCGAGGACCCGAACCCGGCCTGCTGAATCGGGACCCGGCAGCCGAGCAGGCGCGTGAACGACGTCTCCCAGACGGCGGCCACGCTACCCGGCAACCAGCTCAGCCCGCTTTGGGGGCGTCGGCGACGGGGGGCGGCGGCGAGGTGCTGGCGCCCCGCCGGCGGCGCCCGAGCCAGCGCCGGGGCGAGAGTTCGCGGCTGCCGGTGATTCCCTGCGGGCGCAGGATCACGATCGATGCCATCACCACGCCGATGATCAGCAGGGTGCTGCCGTTGGGGAGGTCGATGTGGATCGGCCCCACCGACGCCCCCGCCTCGAGTTTCAGCAGGTAGACGTTGAGGAAGCTGACCAGGGCGCCGCCGACGACCGCTCCCCAGAGGCTGCCCATGCCCCCGACCACCAGCATCGCCAGGGTGATGAAGGTCAGCTGCAGGAAGACCTGTTCGGTCGTGATGCTGCCGATCTGGTGGACGAGGAGGCCGCCGGCGAGGCCGGCGAGGGCACCGCTGAGGGTGAAGGCGAAGAGCCGGTGGAGGTGGATGTTGACGCCGATCGCCCGCGCCGCCGGGGCGTCTTCGCGGGCGGCCCGCAGCAGCCGGCCGGAGCGGCTGTGCTGGTAGAGGAAGGCGATCACGGCGCAGAACAGGGCCCCGAGCACCGCCTCCCAGAGCCCGGTCGTTTCCGGGATCAGGGCCAGCGATTTCGCCCCCGGCCCGATCTTTTCCCAGAAGCGGAGCACGTTGTGGACGATCTCCAGCACGGCGAAGGTGGCGATTCCGGCGGCGAGCCCGTTCAGCCGCATCAGCGCGATCCCGGCGACGAAGGCGATGAAGGCCCCCAGCAGCGAGGCCAGGATCAGCGACTCGAAGCTCGAGATCGAGTGGTTGGCGATGAACGGGAAGAGTTCCGGCATCAGGGTCGGCTTGACTTCGGAGGGGATCGTCATCACCCCGGCGGCGAAGGCGCCGATCGCGACGAAGGCGATCTGGCCGAAGGAGATCACGCCCGAGTTGCCGATGAAGACGTAGAGCGCGATCACGATCGCGATGTTGACCAGGACACCGGTGAATTCGGTCTTGGTGCCGGCCGAGACGGTCGTCCCGACGAGGCCAATGAGGACGATCAGCAGCAGCGGCGGCAGCAGCTGCAGGACTTTTTCGCGGGCCGCGCTCATGACCAATCCTCGCGCTTCGCTCCCGGCGCGAAGAGCCAGATATGGACGCTTGGTCGCTCCGCGCTCATGACCAATCCTCGCGCTTCGCTCCCGGCGCGAAGAGCCAGATATGGACGCTTGGTCGCTCCGCGCTCATAGCCGCTCCGCCGTGCTGGCGCCGCGCGGGGCGAAGAGCCCGACCGGGCGGACGAGGAGGACGATGATGACGATCAGGAAGACCGCCGAGGGCAGGTAGACGCGCTCGCTCGAGGGCAGGAGGTTGCCGAGCAGCGAGTTGAGGAAGCCGATCGCGAAGCCGCCCATCGTCGCCGTGGTCAGCCGGTCCATGCCGCCGACGACGATCCCGACCAGGGCCAGGATCGTGATTTCGAGGCCGAAGGTCGGGGTCACCAGCGGCTGCTGCGCGGTCAGCAGGATCGCCACCGCCGCCGCCATCACCCCGGAGATCACGAAGGCGGCCGAGATCACCGCGTCGGCGCGGACCCCGAGCAGCCGGGCGGCGCGGAAGTCGGCGGCGGCGGCCCGCATCTGCAGCCCGATCTTGGTCCGGTTCAACAGCAGCGTCGTCGCCCCGAGGAGGATGCCGCCGACCCCGAGCATCGCGATCGTCACCCAGCGGATCGTGACGCCGCCGGTCTGGATCGCCGGTTCGTTGAGGCTGGAGAGGAGGTCGGCGCTTTCGCCGCGGGCGCCGAAGGCGATCAGCCAGACCGCCTCGAGCGCGAAGGCGACGGCGAAGGTCGCGACCAGGGTGGTCGCCGGCTGGGCGTTGCGGAGGCGGCGGAAGGCGACCCGCTCCATCAGCCAGGCGAGGACGACGGCGACCAGGACGGCGAGGGCGATCGCCACCGGCACCGGCAGCGCGTGGGCGACCACCAGGGTGTAGCCGGCGGCGGTGATCAGCTCGCCGTGGGCGAAGTTGACCAGCCGCATGACGCCGAAGATCAGGGCCAGGCCGATCGCGACGAGGGCGTAGACGCTGCCGAGCCCGATCGCGTCGACCAGGGTCTGGATCCAGTTCATCGCTCCCCCTCCGCGGTGGCGCCGAAATAGGCGGTGGTGATCTTCTCCAAGTCCTCGGCTTCCGACGGCGCCAGCTCCGCCCGCAGCTCGCCGTTGTTCATCACGTAGCTGCGGTCGGCGAGCTGGACGGTGATCTGCGCCCGCTGCTCGACCAGCAGGATCGTCACCCCGCGCTCGCGGATCTGCCGCAGCGCCGACCAGACCACCTCGACGACCGAGGGCGCGAGGCCGAGGCTGGGCTCGTCGAGCAGCAGCAGGTGCGGCCGCGAGAGCAGCGCCCGGGCGATCGCCAGCTGCTGCTGCTGGCCGCCGGAGAGCGCGCCGGCCTGGCGGTGGCGGAACTCCTCGACGATCGGGAACAGCTCGCGGACGTCGATCTCGGAATCGGGGTGGCTGCCGTCGTCGCGACGTGAGATTTCGCCCAGCTCGAGGTTCTCGGCGACGGTCAGCCCGGGGAAGATGTGGCGCCCCTCGGGGACGAGGGCGACGCCGGAGCGGGCGATGTCCTCGGTGCGGCGGCCGCGCAGGCTGGCGCCGTCGACCCGGACCTCGCCGCCGACGACCGGGGCCGCGCCCATGATCGAGAGCAGGGTCGTGCTCTTGCCGGCGCCGTTGGGGCCGATCAGGCCGACCATCTCCCCCCGCTTGACGGAGAAGGAGATCTCGCGCACGGCGGGGACGCCGGCGAAGGAGACGGCGAGACGGTCGATCTCGAGCACCGGCGGCGCCGGGGTCGCGGTCGCGGCGGTCGCGGCGGCGGCCGGCTCAGGCATCGCCCGCCTCCCCGATCACGCTGCTGCCACCGAGGTAGGCGGCGGCGACCGCCGGGTTGTCACGGACCTCGCGGGCCGCGCCCGCGACCAGCACCCGGCCCTGGTCGAGGACGACGATGCGGTCGCAGACCTCGACGATCAGCTCGATGTTGTGGTCGATCAGCAGCACCCCGATCCCGTGGTCGCTGCGCAGCGAGTTGAGGATCTCGACGAAGGGCGGCACCTCCGGCTCGGAGAGGCCGGCCGCCGGCTCGTCCATCAACAGGTAGTTGGGATCGGTCGCCAGCGCCCGGGCAACGCCGAGCTTCGAGGCCTCGCCGTGCGGCAGCGAGCGCGCCTCGGAGTCGGCCCGGTGCTCGAGGTCGAGCAGGGTCAGCAGCTCGGCCGCGCGGCGGCCGGCGGCGCGGCCGCGGGCGCCGACCCCGAGCGCGGCGACGGCGATGTTCTCGCGCACGTTCATCCCGGCGAAGAGGTGGCCCTGCTGGAAGGTGCGGGCGAGGCCCGCCGTCGCCCGCTTGGTCGGCTTCCAGGAGGTGATGTCCTCGCCCTCCATCTCGATCCGGCCGGTGTCCGGGGCGTCGAAGCCGCTCATGATGTTGACCAGCGTCGTCTTGCCGGCGCCATTGGGCCCGATCAGGCCGACGATCTCGCCGCGGCCCAGCTCGAAGCTGACGTCGCTGAGCGCCTGCACGCCATCGAAGGCGCGGGAGACGCCAACGGCCCGGAAGCCCTCGCTTCCGGGCCGTAGCTGGTGTTCGCGGAGCTCGCTCAGAGTTCCGCCGGGGTCCCCGCCTTGACCATTTCCACGTAGTGCGGTTTCCCATCTTTGATTTCGATCACGCGGTATTCGCGACCGAAGACGGTGTGCAGTTCCGGCGAGAAGCTGATTTCGCCGGAGATCGTCGGCAGGTCCTTGAAATTGACCATCGATTCGGCCAGGGCCTTGCCTTCGGTCGAGCCTTCGTTTTCTTCGACCGCGGCTTTGATCCCGTCGATCGCCGAGGCGCCGGTGACGAAGCCGCCGGTCGCCGGTTCGGCTCCCTTTTTGTCCATTTCGGAGATCAGTTCCCGGACTTCCGGATTCGGGTCGTCGCCGTAGATCGAGGCGTACGTCGTCACCCAGATGTTGTTCGAGATCTTCGGGCTTTTCGGCAGCCAGAAGGAGCCGTCGATCGACCAGGGGCCGACGATCGGGGTCTGGTTACCGGCGCTGCGGACACCGGAGACGAACGTCGGCAGATCGTTCTGCGTCGTCGCGCAGATCAGGATCGCGTCGGCCGGGCTGCTGTTGACGTGGTTGGCCACGCTGCCGATCGTGCCGTCACCCTCGGTGAATTTTTCTTCGACGACGACCTTGCCGCCGTTTTCTTCGAACCGGTTCTTGAACGATTCGCAGACGTTCTGGGTGAAGGCGATCGACTGGTCGGGCACGATGTCGACCGTCTTCCAGCCGTGCTTCTTGAACAGGGCCGCCAGCGCCGCGCCTTCGTCCTGGGCGACGTTGCCGTAGCTGAAGGCGAGTTCACCCTCGCTGCCGAACCGTTTCGGGCCCATCTGGTCGGTGCCGATGCAGGGCGAGACCGTCAGCAGGCCCGCCTTCAGGCCAACCTGGATCGACGGGGTGGCCCAGTCGACGTCGCAGGTGACCCACATGATTTCGGCGCCGCCGTTGACCTCGTTTTCGGCGACCGACTTCGTTTTCGCCGGTTCCAGCTGCGTGTTTTCGACGGTGAATTCGATTTTGCGCCCGTCGACGCCGCCTTCTTTGTTGATTTTTTCGGCCTCGATTTCGGCGGCGGCCAGGGCCGGCCCGTCGAAGAATTTCATCAGGTTGGTTTCGTCGATCGCGGCGCCGATTTTGATCGGGCCCTTGTTGGAGGCGGTTTCCCCGCCGCCGCCGGACGTTTCCGACGTTTCGGAGCCGGTGTTCGAGCCGGTGGTGCTCGAGCTCCCACCCCCACAGGCGGCGAGCCCAAGTGCCCCGACCAGGACCGCCAAAGCCACTGCCGTGCGAGTCATCGCTGACTTCATCACTGCCTCCTCATCTCATTCTGTCCCGACGCCAGCAGTTCGTCGACACGTGTTTTGTGTTGTCAAGCCAAGTCTCCAGCCCGGAACCGCGGCATCACCTCGGTCGCGAAGAGTTCCTGCGCCTTGATCGCCTTCCAGTGCTCGGCGCCGCCCGCGTTGACCGTGATCGCGACCTCGGTCAGCCCCGGGCAGGCGTCCCGCACAGCTTCGATCCGCTCGCTGATGTCATCCGGCGTCCCGACCCAGACCACGTCGCCGTCGATCATCTCCCCGTACGGCATCTCCGACAGCTTCTCCATGATCCCCGAGAGGTAGAAGCCGTATCCCGCCGCTTCCATCCGCTCCGGCGCCGCCAGCTCGTTGCCGGCGAGCAGCGGCGAGGCGTTGCCGACGAGGAAGCCGCGCATCCAGCGCTCCGCCTCGCGCCGGGCGGTCTCGCGGTCCTCGTCGATGTAGCAGGCGTGGATCCAGACGATGTCGGGGTCGTTGCCGTGGGCGGCGCAGGTCTCGCGGTAGAGGTCGAGCTGGTCCTGGAGCGCCGCCAGCGGCAGCAGCGGCGGTACCGCCACCGCCCAGCCGCGTTCGCCGGCGAGGGTGTAGGTGCGGTCGCTGGTGCCGCCGAGGAAGACCCGGAACTTCCGCCCCTCCGGCGGTCGCGGCACGATGTGGCTGTCTTCGATCTGGAAGTGCTTGCCGTCGAAGGAGAAGCGCTCGTTCTCGAGCGCCTCAATCAGAACCTGCAGGCTCTCCTCGTAGATCTCGCGGGTCTCCTCGACCGGGACGCCCGCCTTCGGCGGCAGCCAGCCGTGGCCGCGGACGGCGCCGAACTCGTAGCGACCGGGGACCATCAGCTCGAACTGGGCGATCTGGGAGGCGAGCAGCGCCGGGTTGATGTAGGGCAGCGGGTGGCCGAGGGTGCGGAAGTTGATGCGGTCGGTCCGCTCGGAGGCCTTGCCGAACAGGAGCCACGGGTTGGCGGCGATCGAGAACTGGGGAAAGAAGTAGTGCTCGATGATCGTGTAGCAGTCGAACCCGAGCCGGTCGGCGTGGACGATCTGTTCGAGGACCTCCTCGTATAGCTGTGGCTCCGGCTTTTCCCCGTGGTATTGGAGCTCGCTATAGATGCTGAACAGCACGCACTTCACCTCCCCCGTAGTTCGGCGGCCGCTGCTAACGCATCGTAACAACGATTTGATCAGGTACCAAATAGAGGAGAGCGGCGAGCCGAGCCCGGTCGCCGGCCGTCCCCAGCGGGACGCACCGGCACCCCCCTCGTCGTTTGTCACCCTGTGGTTGACAAACGACGAGGGGTCGGGGCTAGGCGAGGACCACGGTGCCGTGGGCTTCGTTCAGCGCCGCCAGGCGCTCGGGGTCGGGCATCCCCTCGCTGGCGGCGAGCAGGTCCACCAGGCTCTCGAAGTAGCGCTCGAGACCGGCCGGGGTGACGAGGACCAGGGAGTGGGCCGGGCGCCCGGAGCGGTTGGCGAAGGTGTGCGGGACGCCGCGCGGGACGAAGGCGACGCCGCCGGCGCCGACCGTCTCGGTGCGCTCGCCGATCCGCAGGCTGAGCTCGCCGTCGAGGACGTAGAAGAGCTCGTCGAACTCGGGGTGGACGTGCAGCGGCGGCCCCGGGTAGCCGCCGGGGAGGCGCTGCTCGACCAGCGCCAGGCGGCCGTCGCTGTCCTCGGCGCGGACCCGGATGGATATCGAGCCGCCGAGGATCTCGATGCGATCGGCCTCGGCGGCGGCCTGAAGCAGGCCCTGGGGAGTGGTGTCGGTTTGGTTCATGGGACCAGCCTCACCCGCCCGCGGCACCGCGTCCATCCCCAGGTTCCGGGGATTGTGCGGTGGCTCGGGGCTCTGCCAAGATGGCCCCATGGATGGGCGACGGCGGCGGCTCGCCGAGCGGATCGGGCGACGCCTGCTGGGCGCCGGGGCGGACCTCGACGCCGTCCACCGGGAGCTGCTCGAGGGCCTCACCGCCGCCCTCGACCTCGACAGCGCCTGCTGGCACGCCTGCGACCCCGCCACCGGCTTCCCGGTCACCGCCGCCGCGGCCGGTGACCCGCCCGGCTCCTTCGAGGAGGCGCTCGGCTACGAGTTCGCGGCCGGCGAGGTCGGCCGCTTCGCCGAGCTCTGGGGCCGCGGGCCGGCGCTGCACGCGCTCGCCCTGGCGACCGCGGGGCGGCCGGCGGAGAGCCCCCGCTTTCGCGAGATGATCGAGCCCCACGGCGTCGCCGACGAGCTCCGGATCGCCCTCTCCGACCCCTTCGGCCACTGGAGCGCCGCGGTGCTGTTCTCGCGGCGGCGGCTCGACGAGGACGACCTCGAGCTGGTCCGCGCGGTGCTGCCGAGCGCCACGGTCGCGGTGCGGCTGGCGGCGGCGCCCCTGTTCGTCGACGGTTCGGCCCCCGCCGCTCCGGCGGTCGTGGTGATCGACGCCGAGGATCGGCTGCGCGGGGCGGACCGCGTGGCGCGGGAGCTGCTGGCCCGGCTCGGGGTCGGCGGCGACGGGGAGCTGCCCGGCGTCCTCACCTTCCTCGCCGCCAAGGCCCGCGGCGGTGACCCGCTCGACCCCGCCAGTGGCCGTACCCGCACCGGCGACGGCGCCTGGCTCGCGCTCGACGCCTCGCTGCTCGGCGAGGGGCCGGGCGCCGACGTCGCCGTCGTCCTCCGCGCCGCCCCGGAGCACGGGACGCTCGACGCCGTCCTCCGCGGCTTCGGGCTCAGCGAGCGCGAGCGCGAGGTCGCCGCGCTGGCGGCCCAGGGCAAGACCGACCGGGCGATCGCCGCCTCCCTTCACCTCTCCCCCTGGACCGTCTCCGACCACCTCAAGTCCGCTTACGAGAAGACCGGCGCCGGCGGCCGCGGCGAGCTCGCGGCGCTGGCCGCGGCGCGATGACGCGCGTCGTCGTCCTCGGCGCCGGCTTCGCCGGCCTGGCCGCGGCCGACGCCCTCCGCGCCGGCGGGGCGGAGGTGACGGTTCTGGAGGCGCGAGAGCGGGTCGGCGGCCGGGTCTGGTCGGTGCCGTTCGGCGACGGCGCCGTGGTCGAGCGCGGGGCCGAGTTCATCCTCCCCGGCTACGAGGTGATGGAGGAGCTGGCGGCGCGCTTCGGGATCGCCCTGGTGAGGAAGGGCACGCCCTACGGGCGGCGGGTGCCGACCGGCGAGGAGGCGGTCACCCAGGCCGAGCTGGAGGCGGCGTTCGCGCGGGTCGCCGCGGCGGCCGCGGACGCCGCCAGCGCCGGCGCCGCGATCGCCGCCGCCGAGCTCGAGCCGCGGCTGGCAACCCTGCTGCGGACCCGGGTCGCGATCAGCAACGGTCACCCGGTCGACGACCTCGAGGCCTCCGTCCTCGCCGAGTCGGCCTCGACCTTCGGCGACTTCGAGAACTGGACCCTGGCCGGCGGCAACATGCGCCTGGCCGAGGCGCTTGCGACCGAGCTCGGCGCGGCCGTCCACCTCGGCGCAGCGGCGCGGCGGGTGCGCTGGTCGCCGGACGGGGTCAGCGTCGCCACCGACGTCGGCGAGGTCGAGGCGGAGGCGGCGGTGATCGCGGTCCCGACCCTGCCGCTGGCCGCGATCGAGTTCGACCCGCCGCTCGCCGGCGCCACCGCGGAGGCGCTGCGGGTGGTCCGCTGCGGCCAGAACTCGAAGCTGTTCGTGCGCCTGCGCTCGCCGGCGCCGCCGAGCGCGATCATGTCGGTGGCCGGCCACTACTGGTCCTACACCCAGCTCGGCGCCGGCGGCGAGCCGGCCCCCTTCGTCGTCGGCTACACCGGCACCCGCGAGGCGATCGAGGCGCTCGGCGGCAGCGAGGACCCGGAGCGCTGGCTCGCCGCCCTGCGCGCCCACCGCACCGACCTCGACCTCGATCCCGACCCGGCCGCCGCCCTGCTCTCGAGCTGGCACGACGACCCCTGGGTCGGCGGCGCCTACTCGGCCCGCAGCCTCTCCGCGCCGATCCGCGACGCCGAGCTGGCGCAGCCGATCGGCCCCCTCCACTTCGCCGGCGAGCACACCGCCGGGGCCTGGCACGGGCTGATGGAGGGGGCGCTGCGGAGTGGGCGGCGGGCGGCGGCGCAGGTGTTGGGGCGGGGGGCGGGCTAGGGATCGGGGTTGGGGTTGGGCGTGAGAGGGTCCTCGGGGTCCCCACCCAAAACGCTCCGCCTTGCGGCTCCGCTGGAGTGTTTTGGGAGGGGACCCCGACGCCCCTCTCACGAAACGCATGAAATCGCCACCCCCTTGGCTTCG
>JAFDWC010000003.1 GCA_018268655.1 Actinomycetota bacterium | reverse complement strand
CGCCGCCGCCGGCGAGGTCGGCAAGCTGCGCTTCGACCCGATGGCGATGCTGCCCTTCTGCGGCTACAACATGGCCGACTACTTCGCCCACTGGCTCAAGGCCGGCGAACGCGAGGGGGCGAAGCTGCCGCGCGTCTTCTACGTCAACTGGTTCCGCAAGGACGCCGACGGCAAGTTCCTCTGGCCCGGCTACGGCGAGAACAGCCGCGTCCTCGAGTGGATCTTCCGCCGTTGCGAAGGCGAGGGCGAGGCGGTCGAGACGGCGATCGGGCGGCTGCCGGTGCCGACCGACATCGACACCAGCGGCCTCGAGATCTCCGACCAGGCGATGCAGGACCTGCTCTCGGTCGACACCGAGCTGCTGCGCGGGCAGCTGCCGCAGGTGAAGGAGCACCTGGCGCAGTTCGGCGAGACGCTGCCGAGCGAGCTCGAAGCTCAGCTGGCGGCGCTCGAGGCGCGGCTGAGCTAGGGGGAGCGCGCGATGGCTCTCCGCGTCGGAATCGACCTGGTCTCGGTGGCGGCCGTCGCCGAGACCCTGCGCGGGGAGCACCGCGAGCACTACCTGCAGCGGATCTACACCGAGCGCGAGGTCGACGACTGCCGGGGCCCCTCGGGCCGGGTCGAGCCCGAGCGCCTCGCCGCTCGCTTCGCCGCCAAGGAGGCGACGATCAAGGCCCTCCCGGGTGCCGGCGAGGGGGTGCGGTTGACGTCGATCGAGGTTGTCGCCGACGAGTCCGGCCAGGTGGAGCTCGAGCTCTCCGGCCGCGCCGCCGAGCTGGCCGAGCAGGCCGGCGCCAGCGAAATCGCGGTCAGCCTCACCCACGAAGCCGGCTTCGCCGCCGCGACGGTCGTCATCGCGTAGGGTTTCGCCGGTTGCCACCTCGCCTGGGCGGTACTTCCCGGGTTAAAGTCAAACCGCCCGGATAGCCGAGTAACAAATACGGATGAAGGACCAGATCCGACAAGTCATCAGGGAGCACGCCCACCTGTCGGTCGACGTCGAGACCCTCGGCGACGACGCCGACCTCTACCAGGCCGGCATGACCTCGCACGCCAGCGTCAACGTGATGATCGCGCTGGAGGACACTTTCGACGTCGAATTCCTCGACTCGATGTTGAAGCGCAGTGTCTTCGAGAGCATCGACTCGATCGCCGGCGCGCTGCAGGAAGTCGGGGTCCCGGCTTGAGCGTCGCGGTCACGGCCGGCGACGAGGCGCTGACCGAGGCGGCGCGCCGGATCGCTGCCGAGTTCGCGGCGCCGAACGCCGACGACGTCGACCGCAACGCCCGCTTCCCGCGCGAGGCGGTGGAGGCGATGCGCGAGGCCGGGGTGCTCTCCTCGCTGGTCCCGACCGCGCTCGGCGGCGGCGGCGCCTCGGTCGCCGCGGCGGCGGAGGCCTGCTTCGAGCTCGGCCGCAGCTGCGGCGCCAGCGCGATGGTGCTGGCGATGCACCAGATCCAGATCGGCTGCATGGTCAACCACCTCGACGGCTCCGCCTGGTTCGAGGACTACCTGCGCGAGGTGGTCGCCGAGCAGCGGCTGGTCGCCTCGATCACCTCCGAGGTCGGCACCGGCGGCGACCTCGGCAAGTCGGTGGCGGCGGTCTCCGAGCCGGCCGACGGCCAGGCCAGCTTCGAGAAGCAGGCGCCGACCGTCTCCTACGGCGAGTACGCGGACGCCTTCCTCACCACGGTGCGCCGCGCCCCCGACGCCGACGGCGGCGACCAGGTCCTGGTCCTGACCAAGCGCGAGCAGATGGAGATGGAGCCGCAGGGAACCTGGGACCCGCTGGGCATGCGCGGGACCTGCTCGCCCGGCTTCGTCGCCCGCGCCAGCTTCCCGACCGAGCAGATCCTCTCGACGCCCTTCGCGCAGATCTCGAACGAGTCGATGACGCCGCTCTCGCACGTTCTCTGGTCGCACGTCTGGTTGGGGATCGCGACCGACGCCTTCGACCGCGCCCGCGCCTTCGTCCGCGCCGCCGCCAAGCGCAAGCCGGGCGAGCCGCTGCCGGCGGCGATCCGACTCTCCGAGCTGATGAGCGAACTCTCGCTGCTGCGGGCCGAGGTCTCGCTGGCGCTCGAGGAGTACGGCACCCTGATCTCCTCCGACCGCGCCAAGCTCTCGGAGATGGCGACGATCCTGCGCTTCAACAACCTCAAGATCGCCGCCTCCGAACAGGCCCCGGTGGTCTGCCAGGGCGCGATGGCGGTGGGCGGCATCGTCGCCTACAAGAACGACACCCCGTTCAGCGTCGGCCGCCACCTGCGCGACTCGATGTCGGCCTGCCTGATGGTCGCCAACGAGCGCATCCACAAAACCGACGCCAGCCTGCTGCTCATCGCGAAGGAAGTCTGAGGTCCGCGGTGGCCGAGTTTCGTCCTGGGGACCCGGAGCAGACCGCGTTCCTGCAGGAGCTGCTGGACGCACGCCTGCTGATCGACAGCGGCATCCCCGGCGTCTACGGGCGCGGCGAGGGGTTCGAGCGGGTGCGGAGCGCCTTCGACGCGCGGGTGACCGCCGCGGCGGCGGCCGACGAGCCCGAGCGGCTCGCCTTCCCGCCGGTGCTGCCGCGGCGCCAGATCGAGGAGATCGGCTACCTGAAGTCGTTCCCGCACCTGGCCGGGACGATCTTCTCCTTCGAGGGCGACGAGGAGCAGGCCGCCGCGCAGGAGGCGACGGCGGAGCGGCACGAGGACTGGAGCGAGTTCCAGACCCAGACCGACCTCTGCCTCACCCCGGCCGCCTGCTACCCGGTCTACCCGGCGATCGCCGCCCGCGGCAAGCTGGCGCCGGGCGGGCTGATGGTCGACGCCGGCGGCTCCTACGTCTTCCGCCGCGAGCCCTCCGGCGACCCGGCGCGGCTGCAGATGTTCCACCAGCGCGAGATCGTCCGGATCGGCGAGCCGGCCACGGTCGCCGCCTGGCGCGACGCCTGGCGCGACCGCTCGATCGAGCTGCTGCGCTCGGTCGGGCTCGACGCCTCCTTCGACGTCGCCAGCGACCCCTTCTTCGGCCGCAGCGGCCGGCTCCTCGCCCGCAGCCAGAAGGCGCAGGCGCTGAAGTTCGAGGTGCTGGTCCAGATCGCCGGGCCGGAGCCGACCGCGGTCGCCTCCTTCAACTACCACCAGGATCATTTCTCCAGCACCTACGGGCTCGAGATGGACGCCCCGGACCCGACCGCCCACACCGCCTGCCTCGGCTTCGGGCTGGAGCGGATCACGCTGGCGCTGCTGCGGACCCACGGCCTCGACTCCGACGAGTGGCCGGGCGAGGTGAGGGAGGAGCTCGGCCTGTGAGTGCGACCGGGACCGGCACCGCCAGCCTGCTCGGCCTCGATCCGGCGACCTACGCGCCGCACTCGCTCCACGGCTCCGATCGCACCTACCTCGAAACCAACTGCTACACCGACATCCTGATCGAGTTCGTCCACGCCCGCGGGGACGAGCCGCTGGCGATGATGGGCTGCGCGCTCCCGGTCGACTTCGAGGGCGACCAGTGGACCTTCTTCAAGCCGCGGCCCGAGGACGTCGAACGGCTCTACGGGATCGACATCCACGAGATGCAGCCCTACCGGCCGCTCCCCGAGCAGATCGCCGAGCAGATCGCCGCCGGGCGGACGCTGATCGTCGAGCTCGACTCCTTCTACATGCCCGACACGGCGGCGACCAGCTACCGCAAGGAGCACGTCAAGAGCTCGGTGGTGGCCGAGGCGATCGACCTCGCCGGGGAGCGGCTGCGCTACTTCCACGGCGCCGGGTACCACGAGCTGACGGGCGAGGACTACCGCGGCATCTTCCGGATCGGGCTCGACCTGCCGGGGGACGTGCTGCCGCCCTACACCGAGCTGGCGCGGCTCGACGCCGGGCCGCGGCTGGAGGGCGAGGAGCTGCGGGCGACGGCGCGCGAGCTGCTCCGCGCCCAGGTGAGCCGGCGGCCTGACGACAACCCGTTCGGCCGCTTCGGCGAGCAGCTGGGGCGCGAGCTGCCCGAGTTGCTGGCCGGCGACGCGCAGCGCTACCACGACTACGCCTTCGCGACCGTGCGGATGGTCGGCTCCGCCTTCGAGGCCGGCGCCGACCACGTCGAGTGGGTGCTGGGCGAGGGCGGGGGGGATGCGGCGGGCCCGATGCGCGAGATCGTCGACGGCTGCAAGACGCTCTCGTTCAAGCTGGCGCGGCGGCGCGAGTTCGACCCGGCGTCGCGGATCGAGGCGCTGGCCGCCGCCTGGGACGAGGCCTTCGCGCGGCTCGACGATGCCGTCGCCTGATCCGGCGGCGGCTCGGCGGGCGGCGCTGACGCCGGCCCGCGTCCGCGTCGACGGGCACCAGCGGACGGAGCTGGGGGAGGGCTGGGAGGCGGCTTCCTGCGCGCCGGACGCCTGCGCGACGCCGGCCGAGGCGGCGGCCGCCGGGCTCGAGTGGCTGCCCGCCACCGTGCCGGGGACGGCGGCGGGGGCGCTGCGCGACGCCGGCCGCTGGCGGCCCGGCGAGGAGCGCGACCTCGACGCCGAGGACTGGTGGTTCCGGACCCGCTTCGAGGCGGCGCCGGCGGCGGCCGGCGAGGAGATGGTGCTCTGCCTCGGCGGCGTCGCCACCGTGCACGAGGTCTTCCTCGACGGCGAGCTGGTGCACGAGGGGGACTCGATGTTCGCGGCGGCGGCGGTCGATCTCGGTCCGCTGCTGCGGGCCGGCGGCAGCGAGCTGGCGATCCGCTGCCGGGCGCTGGGGCCGTTGCTGCGGGTGCGGCGCAAGCCGCGGGCGCGCTGGCGCACCCGCCTCGCCGATAACGGCCTGCGCTTCTTCCGCACGATGCTGCTCGGCCGCTGCCCCGGCTTCGCTCCGGGCCCGGCCGCGGTCGGGCCGTGGCGGCCGGTCTGGATCGAGCGCCGGCGGGCGTTCGCGGTCGAGGAGCTCGAGCTGCGGCCCCGCTGCGAGGGGGAGGACGGGGTGCTGGCGGTGCGGGCGCGGCTGCGGACGCTGGGGAAGGGGACGGTGAGCGCCGCCGACCTCGTCGTCTCCGGCGCCGGCGAAGCCGAGGCGGCGCTGCGGGTCCGCCGCGAGGACGGCGGCGTCGCCGAGGTCGAAGGCGAGGTGCGCCTGCCCGCGGTCGCGCGCTGGTGGCCCCACACCCACGGCGAGCCGGCGCTGCACGAGGTGACGCTGCGGGTCGCCGGTGCCGAGTGGGAGGCGGGGATCGACGCCGGCCGGGTCGGCTTCCGCTCGCTCGCCACCGGCGCCGGGCCGGGCCACGACCCGCTCGAGGACGGTCTCGACCTCCACCTCAACGGCGTCCGCACCTTCGCCCGCGGCGCCGTCTGGACGCCGGTCGACCCGGTCGGGCTGGCGCCCTCTCGCGAGCGGCTGCGGGCGGCGCTCGAGCAGGTCCGCGAGGCCGGCATGAACATGGTCCGGATCCCCGGCACGGCGGCCTATGAGCCGCAGGCCTTCCACGACCTCTGCGACGAGCTCGGGATCCTCGTCTGGCAGGACTTCGCCTTCGCCAACTTCGACTACCCGATCGCCGAGGAGGGCTTCCGGGCGGCGGTCGAGGCCGAGGCGCGCGAGCAGCTGTCGGCGCTGGCCGGACACCCGAGCCTGGCGGTGCTGTGCGGAAACAGCGAGGTCGAGCAGCAGGTGGCGATGCTCGGGCTCGACCCGGAGCTGGGGCGCGGCGAGCTGTTCGGCGAGCTGCTGCCGCGGCTCGCCGGCGCGACGGTCGACGCGCCCTACGTTCCCTCCTCTCCCTGCGGCGGCGAGCTGCCGTTTCGGCCCGACCGGGGCATCGCCAATTACTACGGCGTCGGCGGCTACAGGCGGCCGCTGAGCGACGCCCGCCTCGCCGCGGTCAGGTTCGCCGGCGAGTGCCTGGCCTTCGCCAACGTGCCCGAGCCGAGCGGGGTCGAGGCGATCCTGCCCGAGGCGCCGGCCGACGTCGTCGTCCACCACCCGCGCTGGAAGGCGGGGGTGCCGCGCGACGCCGGCACCGGCTGGGACTTCGACGACGTCCGCGACCACTACCTGGGCGAGCTGTTCGGGGTCGAGGCCGGGGAGCTGCGCCGCTACGACCACGAGCGCTACCTCGAGCTCTCGCGGGCGGTCTCCGGCGAGGCGATGGCCGCGGTCTTCGGCGAGTGGCGGCGGGCCGGCTCACCCAGCGGCGGCGGCCTCGTCCTCTGGCTGCGCGACCTCGTCCCCGGCGCCGGCTGGGGCCTGGTCGACGCCCAGGGGGCGCCGAAGCGGGTGCTGCAGCGGCTGCGCCCGGCGCTGGCGCCGACCGCGGCCTGGATCACCGACGAGGGGCTCGGCGGGCTCGCCGTCCACGCCGCCAACGACGGTCCCGAGCCGCTCCGGGCCCGCCTCCGCATCGCCCTCTACAGCGATTTCGAACGAGCGGTCGGCACGGCGGAGGAGGAGGTCGAGATCCCCCCGCACGGCTGTATCGAGCGCGACCTCGAGGCGCTGCTGGGGCGCTTCGCCGACGCCTCCTGGGCCTACCGCTTCGGGCCGCCGGCGCAGGACGTCGTCCTCGCCAGCCTCGATCGGCTCGAGGTCGAGGGGCCCGACCCGGCGCCGCTCGCCCAGGCGGTCCACTTCCCAGCCGGGCGGCCCGCGGGCGCCGAAACGGCGGCGCGGCTCGGGGTCGAGGCCGAGGCGGCGCGGGCAGCCGGGGGGGAGGTGACGCTGACCGTGCGCTCGCGGCGCTTCCTCTACGGGCTCCGCGCCGAGGCGCGGGGGCTGCGCGCCGAGGAGCCGTGGACCTGCGTCGAGCCGGGCGTCGAGCGGCGGCTGGCGCTGCGCCCCCTGGCCGGCGAGGAGCCGCCGAGCGCGGTCGGCGTCGGCGCCCTCAACCTCAGCGGCAGGGTCTCGGCGCCCATCGAGTAGCCGCGCTGCGCGATGATATTGGGCCGACCTTGCCGCGTCCCTTCTACATCGGCTCCGGAGAAAGCGCGAGCTTCGCGGTCTTCCATCCTGCCTCCGAGCTGGACGGGGAGGCGCGGAAACCGCCGGTCCTCTTCTGCTCGCCATGGGGCTGGGAGGACGTCGCCTCCTACCGGGTGCGGCGCGAATGGGCGGCACGGTTCGCCGCCGGCGGCTTTCCGACCCTGCGCTTCGACCTGCCGGCGACCGGCAACAGCGCCGGGACGGTTCGCGACGGCGACGTCCCCGGCAGCTGGGTGACCTCGGTCGCGGCTGCCGCGGGCTGGCTGGCGGAGACCCAGGACGTCGCCGGTGTCGCCGCGATCGGGTTCGGGCTCGGCGGCCTGTTGGCGCTGCTGGCGGTTGCGGCTGGAGCGCCGATCGCGGCGCTGGCGCTCTGGGGGACCCCGGGGAGCGGCCGTCGCTTTGCCCGCGAGACCAAGGCCTTCTCGGGGATGCAGGCGTGGTACGGCGACGACGCCGCCGACTTCGACCCGGGCGTGCCCGAGGGCTGGGTCGAGGCCGGCGGCTTCGCGCTCAGTCCGGAGACGCTGGCCGGGCTCGGCAAGTTGAAACCGGCGCTCGAGCCTGGCACGAGCCTGGAGCGGGCGCTGCTGCTCGATCGCGACGGCGTTCCGCCGGAACCGGCGCTGGTGGAAGCGCTCGAGGCGGGCGGGGTCGAGGTGACTACCGCGCCGGGTCCAGGTTGGGGAAACCTCGTCTCCCACCCCGAGCAGGCGACGCTGCCGCGGCCGGTGGCGATGGACGTCGAGCGCTGGCTGGTTGCGGCGCCGGACGGGGCCTCGGGCGAGGCGCCGCCGGAGCGGCCGGCGCCGCCGGTGGCTGCCGCCGAGACGCTCGAGCTCGAGGCCGTCGAGGACGTCGGCGTCGGCGTCGGCGCCGTGCGCGAGACGGCGCTCGCGCTGGAGCAACGTTGGGGCCGCACGATCGGTGTCCTCACTGAGCCCGCCGCGGGCGTCGATTCGGATCTCTGCGCGGTCTTCCTCAACGCCGGCGCGGTGCGCTGCACCGGCCCCAACCGGCTCTGGGTCGAGACCGCGCGCCGCTGGGCGGGGAGGGGCGTGTCCTCTCTGCGGCTCGACCTCGAGGGGATCGGCGAGGCGGATGGCGATGCGGGCGGCACCCTGCAGGTGGCCGACTTCTACGTGCCCCGCTACGAACGCCAGGTGATCGAGGTCCTCGACCAGCTCGAAAGGCGCGAGGTGGGGCGGCGGTTCGTCCTCGTCGGCCTCTGCGCCGGCGGCTTCTGGGCGTTCCGGGCCGCGGTCGAGGATCCGCGGGTGGTCGGCACCGTCCACCTCAACGCCGGCGCCCTGCGCTGGCACGATGACCTGCTCGTTCGCCGCGAAGCGCACAAGGGCTCGCGCGCGTTCGATCTCCACTGGTGGCGGAAGCTGCTCAGCAGCGAGGTTGAAGTGCGGCGGATCCGCGAACTGCTGCGCTCGCTACTCGTCAACGCGCGGCAGACCCTCGTGCGGCCGTTCCGGCGCGAGGCGGCGCCAGCGACGATCCTGGCCGGAGTCGAAGCTGACCTCGACCGGCTGCAAGAGGCCCAGACCAGCGTCCTGATCGCCTTCTCCGGCGAAGAGCCGCTCGGGATCGAAGTCGAGCGCGACCGCCTCGCCGGGCGCGGCGAGCGCTGGCCCAACGTCGAGTTTGCGACCCTGCCCGGCTCCGACCACACGCTGCGGGCGCTTTCGGCCCAGCGGGCGACCAGGGACCTGCTGGACGGCGCCCTGGAGCGTTTGCGCGGCGGCGATCGCGTTCCGGGCTAGACCGAGGACGGCCGAGGCGCGGCCGAGTTAGACCCCAGCCGGCTGGGGACAGATCCGGTTAGGCCTCTACGCGGAGGATGACGTCGGCGATCCGCTCCGCCGCGTGGCCGTCCCAGAGCGGGGGAGGGTCGGCGACGCGAGGGGGGCGGCCGTCAAGTGAAGCGGGGATCCCGGAGATCGCGGCGGGGTCGAGCCCGAGCAGGGTGTTGGTGCCGGCGCTGATCGTCACCGGGCGCTCGGTGTTGGCGCGCAGGGTGAAGCAGGGGATGCCGAGGTAGGTCGTCTCCTCCTGGATTCCGCCGGAGTCGGTGAGGACCGCGCCCGAGTCGGCGAGCAGCGAGAGGAAGTCGAGGTAGCCGAGCGGCTCGGAGAGGATCAGCCCCGGCGCCTCGGCACCGCCACCGGCCGCCTCCATCATCTTCCGCGTTCGCGGGTGGACCGGGAAGACGACGGGCAGCTGGGCGGAGAGGGCGACGAGCTGGGCGACCGTCTCGCCCAGGAGCGGCCCGTCGACCAGGGCCGGCCGGTGCAAGGTGACGAGCACGTACTCGCCGGCGCTCAGGCCCAGCTTTGCCGCTGCTCCTGCGCCGCGGAAGCGCTCTTCGAGCGCGACCAGGGTGTCGATCATCGTGTTGCCGACGAAGTGCTGGCGGTCCGCCGGGATCCCTTCGGCCGCGAGGTTCTCGGCCGCCTCGGCGCTGTGGGTGAAGAGTTGAGAAGCGAAGCGGTCGGCGACGATCCGGTTCACCTCCTCGGGCATCGTCATGTCGAAAGAGCGCAGCCCCGACTCGACGTGGGCGACCGGGATGCCCAGCTTCACAGCGACCAAGGCCGCGGCCAGGGTCGAGTTGACGTCGCCGGGGACGACCAGCAGGTCCGGCCGCTCGGACAGCAGCACCGGCTCCAAGCGCTCCATCGTTCGCGCCGTCTGCACCGCATGGCTGCCGGAGCCGACCTCGAGCATGTGGTCCGGGGCGGCGACGCCGAGCTCGTCGAAGAAGATCGCCGACATCGCCTCGTCGTAGTGCTGGCCGGTGTGGACGAGGACGTGGTGGCCTTCGGGATGGCGCTCGCGCAGAGCGCTGATCACCGGTGCCGTCTTGACGAAATTCGGGCGGGTGCCGACGACGTAGAGGAGGCGCATGGCGGGAAAGCTATTCGGATTCAGGAACGGCGCGCGGTCGGTATCAGCCCGTGCATAGATCGCACCAGCTTCCGCGTCGCCGGCCGGCGCTCGAATCGGTCCGCCAGGGCCCGCAACCGCGCCTCGGCCGCGACCAGTGCCCAGACCGGCCGGCCCGCGCGGAGCACGATCGCGGTCTGGCTAGGCCGCTCTTCGTCGGTGAAACGGCGCTTCCAATCCTCGGTGCCGAGCAGGAAGTCGTATTCGGCGGCGCCCTCCTCGATCGCTGCGCGGATCGCCAGCGCCTCAAGGGCGAAGCCGACGCTCTGCTTCGACCAGGCGGGGTCGAAGCCCCCCTGGTAGGAGACGAAGGAGTCGCCAAACCGCCAGCCGAGGAAGGCGGCGATCGGCCCGCCGTCGGCTTCGAGGACGATCAGCCGCAGCCAGTCGCGCCGCTGCGCCGCCAGCGCGAACCGACGCAGCGAACGCCGTGCGGGTGGGCCGAGCGAGGAGCCGCCGAGCATGTTGCGGCGCAGGTCATGGAGCCGGAAGAGGACAGCCAGGTCGCTGTCGAGGGTCTCGGCATCGGTGGTGCGGATCCGCATCCCATGCTCGCGAGTCAGCGTTCGCTCGGCGCGACGCACCTGCTTGCGGAATTTGCGACTGCGCTTGGCCAGGTACCCGTCCCAGTCGAGCCCGCGCAGGTCGATGTAGGGGGCGACCGTCTGCTGCTGCTCGACGATCTTCCGCTTGGCCGGAGGCCCGTTCTGCATCCGCCACCACCGGGACTCGGAGCTGGCATGCTCGAACAGCAACATCGTTCCGTCGAGCCCTGCGCCCTCCAGCGCCGCCAGCGTCGCCGCCGCCACCTCGTCCTCGTCCTCGACCTCGGCGATCGGGTGGAAGCGATCGCCGATCGAGGCGCCGGCGAAGCGGATCGCTCGCGGCCGGCTCGAGCGGTCGAGCACGAGGGGCATCAGGCCGGCGATCGAGCCATCCTCGCGGCGCACGACCGAGATCAGCGGCGAGGAAGACCTCGAGCCCTGGAACTCCCACCAGCTGTGGAACCAGTCCGGGGTGACGAAGGCGTTGGAGCGGCTTTCGGCAAGGTCACGCCACCGGTCTTCGACCGGCTCCATCTGGACGAGATCATCTATTAGTTCTGCGCTCAGCGTCCCCATACGCTGCTTACCTCGGCGGCTGCGACCATATCGGGAGTCGTGGGTGGAAGCATCCAATAAGGGTCCATCGTCAATTGGCCGCCCCACTATTAGCGCCGATTCCCTACATGAAATTGACCGAAGAGCCGGCGCGGGCCGGGACGGTGGGGATGAAGCGGCGATAGTCGAGGTGGTCGGCGACGATCTCGAGATGGATCGTCGCCGCGCGTCAGCCTGGTAGGCGGCAGAGATAGTTGAGCCAGGCGTCGCGGCGACTCGCCCCCGGGTCCACCTCTTCGCCGCTCTCGGCGATAACGGCGACCGGCTCGAGGCCGGCCTCGGCCAGTTGCGCCAGCTGCGTCGGGGGATCGACGTAGTAGACGTCCAGGCTGAAGCGGTGCGCGGGGTCGCGGACGATGGTCCAGCCGCGCTGCCGCGCGTCGTCGAGGTCGAGTTCGCGGTTGCTGCGGCGGGCGTAGCAGCCGTAGCGCACGTCGCGGGCGAATTCGAACATCTGCACCGGCTGCAGCCGCGAGCGGTTGCGACCGCGGCGGCGCCGCGCCGAGAGCGGCAGGGCGCCGAGCGAGTGGGAGGAGAAGAGGAAGAGGCCGCCGGGGTTGAGCTTATGGCGCACCTCGGTGAGGATTCGCAGCCGGTCCTCGTGCCCGACGGCGTCGATGCCGTTGAAGCTGAAGAGGGCGAAGTCGAAGCTCCCCGGGATCGGCGAGAGATCGCGCGCGTCGCCGACCAGGAGCTCGGTGTCGTCGTCGTCACCGAGCAGGTCGCGGGCGCGCTCGATCATGTGCGGCGAGTAATCGACGCCGACATAGCGACGGACCAGCGGCGCAAAGGTATAGCCGGTGCGGCCGCTGCCGACGCCGAGGTCGAGCATCTCGAGCTGCGGCAGGCGATCGCGCAGGCGATGCAGCATGACGCGCTCGGCGCCCATCAGCGCGAGGTCGGTATAGGCGCTGGCGACCCCATCGAAGACAGCCTGGTTGCGTTCCACCAGCACGTATTACACCTGATACCTAAGTTTCGTTCAAAGAACCGATGCGTTGGCAGCTCCGACATTAGAGCCGCATTAGAGCCGTAGACCGCCGCCAAAACGGCTGACTAAAGGCGGACGAGGTTGCCCGCGGAGATCGAGCGGGTGACGCCGCGGAAGTCGATCACCAGCGGCGCCTTCTCGACCACCAGCTCGTAGTCGACCTCCTTGTGGGCGGTGATCACCGCGACGATGTCGGCTTCGGCCAACCCGGTTTCGAGATCGACCGACCGGAGCCCCATTTTGTTCAGCTCCGGAACGTAGGGGTCGTGGTAGGAGAGGTCGGCTTCGAGGGCCTCCAGCAAGCGCATCATCTTCAGCGCCGGGGACTCGCGGATGTCCCCGGAGCCGGCCTTGTAGGCGGCGCCGATGAGCATCACCTTCGAGCCCTTTACGGGCTTGCCGGAGAGGTTCAGCGCCCGCTCGATGCGCTCGACGCAGTAGGCCGGCTGGGCCTGGTTGACCTTGCCGGCGAGCTCGATGAACTCCGGGTAGAAGTCGTGCTCGCGTGCCTTGAAGGCGAGGTAGAAGGGATCGACCGGCAGACAGTGGCCACCCATCCCGGGGCCCGGCTCGAAGCGCATGAAGCCGAAGGGCTTGGTCGAGGCGGCGTCGATCACCTCCCAGACGTCGATGCCGAGACGGTCGCAGAGCTGCGCCAGCTCGTTGACGAGGGCGATATTGACCGACCGGAAGATGTTCTCGAGGAGCTTCGAGAGCTCGGCCGCCTCGGGCGAGGAGAGGACGACGACGGTCTCGCAGATCTCTGCGTAGAGCGCCCGCGCCTTCTCGGTGCAGGTGTCGGTCAGGCCGCCGACCAGCTTCGGCGTCGTCCGCACCGTGTAGTCGGTGCGGCCGGGGTCGATCCGCTCTGGTGAGAAGGCAAGGTGGAAGTCGCGGCCGACCTTCATCCCCGACTCCTCGAGGATCGGGGCCACCTGCTCGCGAGTGGTTCCCGGGTAGGTGGTCGACTCGAGCACGACCAGCTGCCCCTGCTGCAGGACCTGGGACAGCGCCGTCGCGGCGTCGAGCAGATAGGTGAGGTCGGGTTCGCGCGAGCGCGTCAACGGGGTCGGCACGCAGATCACGATCGCCTCGCAGGTCGCCAGGTCCGCATGTCGCGAGGTGGGGTGGAGGCGCTCGCGGACCGCCCCGAGCGACTCGTCGCTGATGTCCTCGATGTAGGAGCGGCCTTCCCCCAGTGCCGCCGTCTTCTTCGCGTCGAGGTCGAAGCACACGACCTCGTGGCCCTCCTCGGCGAAGGCAACGGCCAATGGAAGGCCCACGTAACCAAGTCCGACGATCGCGATCTTCATGGTGCGGAGTCTAGATCGTCACCTCAGCCCTCCTCCTTTAGCTGCGGGCCGGTTCAAGCGGCTGCGGCCGGGGCCGAGGCGTCCCGCCTGGCCAGGCGGGAAGCGACGATCGCGACGACGACGGGCTCGACCGCGCCGACGGCGCAGGCGACCCCGGCGACCGCGACGACGCCGGCGGTGGTGGCGACACCGCCGGCGACGACCAGCTGGAGGGCGAGCAGCGAGACGTAGATCACCGCCATCAGCGGGTAGCGTTTCTGCGACATCAGCAGGCCCGAGCTGGGCAGCGTCGCGTAGTTGATCAGCGCCGGCAGCAGCATGAACTCGAAGATCGGGATCGAGTCGGGGTAGCGGCCGCCGTCGACCAGCGGGATCGCGAACGGGGCCGCCGCCGCCGCGACCCCGATCAGGACCGAGACCGGGACGATGCTCTGCTTCATCCAGTTCCTCAGCATGTCCACCTGGGCGTGCGCCGAGTCGATCACGTCACGCTGCGAGGTGCGTACCCTCATCACCGCGAGCAGGGAGGGCAGCGGCCCCATCACGATCGCGATGTAGCGGAGCGCCGCGCCGTAGCTCGCCACGGCTTCGGCGTCGAGAAAGCCGGCGACGATGAAGATGTCGGCGTAGGCGAACCCTGCCGAGGCGAGGTAGTAGAGGGTGAGCCAGGCCGACTCGCGGCCGAACTCACGCGAGACGCTCGACCGGATCGAGCCGCCTGCGCTGTCGCGGAGAAGGGGGGCGCAAACGACCAGGCCGACCAGGCAGGTGATGCCCGCCACGGCACCCGCCGTTACCGCCCCGGCGTCGACGACGCCGACGATCGCCGCGATTCCAACGACGATCAGGGCACCGCCCCGGCCGACCCCGATCCAACCCGCGCGGGCGAAGGAGAGATGTGCCTGATGGTGATAGATCCCGAGTTCAACGGCGGCGTAGCCGGCCGTGTAGGCGGCGGTGAGGGCGACGAAGAGCAGGCCCCCACTGGTTCCGCTGCCGCCGGCGATCGCGACGCCGGTGATGGCCAGCGTGCCGACCGCGAGGACGAGGAGGAGGCTCGCAGCCGCCGCCAGCCCGAACCCGGTCGCTTCCGCATCGCCGCGCGAGACCCGCTCGGCCTCGGTCCGCATGTAGCGCATGCGGATGCCGCCCGTGAGCGCGGCGCCGGCGAACTGCCCGATATTCAGGAAGAGGACCAGATAGGCGAAGGCGTCCGTGTCCAGCGCGCGGATGAAGAAGACCGTCGCCAGCGCGCTGAAGCCACGTCCGACCAGGTCGAGGACGAAGGTGGAGACGAAGCCCCTGCGGAACGTCGAGAGTTTCTTCCGTTGCTTGGTCACCGACTACCTATCTTGTTGATTTTCGGTCGCGACTCGCGATTCCTCGCGCGATGCCGATAATTCGGGGGTCGAATGGGATCCTCGCTATCGCAACGATCGTCGTGAACCGCGCCGCGCCGCGCCTGTCGATCGACGTGTTCCCGGCCCTGCTGGCCGGCCTTGGCGCGATCATCGTCGGCGTCCTCGTGGTCAAGTCTCCGCCCGCCGCGGTCGCTTTCGTCGGGCTGATCGCGGTCGGGATCGCGACGCTCCGCTACGGCACCTTCGCCGCCGCCGCCTCGGCCTTCGCGCTGCTTCCCTGGATGGTGACGTTCGAAGGCGTTCTGCCCAACCAGGTCGGGACCTTGATCGCCTCGGCCGGAGCGGCGGTGCTGCTGACCTTGGTTTGGCCGCTCGAATTCGAGTCGCGCCTGATTCCCTTCGCCGCTTTCCTCTTCGTCGGCGTGACCCTCGGGCACCTGGCCCTCTCCTCTGACAAAGAACAGTTCTTCCAGGCGGCCAAATACCTCGATTTCGCCGGTGTCGCGCTGGCGACGACGTCGACCCGGGGCAGGGAGCTGATGCCGCGCTTCAAGCGCCCGGTCTACGGGAGCTGCGTGGCGGCGATGGGTGTGCAGTTGCTGGTGATCATGGCCGGACTGGGCAGGGTCGGCACCTACTACCACGCCGGTGAGCGGCTTGGCTTCACCGGTGAGGCGCCCCACCCGCTGGCGTTGATGACGATGGTGATCGCCGCTGCGGGGCTCTGCACCAGCACCAGCCTGCGCAAAGGACTGCTCTTCGCCCTCGGTGCGGTTCCCTCGGCGTTCACCGGCGTTCGCTCCGCCCTCTTCGGCCTGTTCGCGGCGCTGCTGACCTTCCTCGGCAAATCCGACGCCAAGCTGAGGGCGGCGCTGGTCCTCGGTGTGATCGCCACCGTCGCCTTTGCCACGGGGGCGCTCGACGTCCTCACCCACCGCATCGCCAACCAGGGGAGCGAATTCTCCTCCCTCGCCACCGCGGGCTCGGGTCGCGGCGAGATCTGGACCGCGGCCCTGAGGGGCTGGGAACACGCTGGGCCCTGGGCCTGGGGCCTCGGCACCGGGTTGCGTTCGATCCCCGCCTTCGAGCTCAAGGAACTCGGGGTCGAACTGATCGGCCACAGCGACATCGTCGAGGTGCTTGTGCAGTTCGGAGTTATCGGCTTCGCCGGCTTCCTCGGCATCTGGCTCGGCCTGCTGCGCTCGCCCTCTAACTCGATCATCCTCGTGCCGATCCTCGCCTTCGGCGCCGTCAACGGCTCGCTCGAATACGTCTCCTCGCTGACCATCGGACTGGTCCTCGCCGCCTGCTTCGCCGGAGGGCGGCGCGCCGGCTCGTCATCGTCCCCGCCCTCAGGCTGAGCGCAGGGCGCGCGCGACGCGGAAGGAGACCTTGTCGAGGCCTGCGCGGGCGGTTGCCAGGCGCGTCATCTGGGCGCGCCACCGCCGCGCGTACTCGCCCAACGTGGGGTCATGGGTGATCAGCTCGAGGCCTTCCAGCATCACCGGGTGGAGGCGCTGGTAGAACGGCTTGGCCAGGTCCGGCCGGCCGTGGTTGTAAAGGCTGTAGCGCGACCACCATCCGACGTCGTAACGGGGAAGCAGCTCGACCAGTCCGGCGGCGCTCTGCTGGAAGAGCGCGCGGGCATCCTGGTCGCCGCCCGCGAGGGCTATCTCGTGGACACCCCAGAGGGCGAAGATCCAGCCGTTCAGCACCGCGCAGGGGTCCTCGGTCGAGTACTCCTCGAGGACAACGGCACCGTCGATATCGCGCTGGGCGCCGCCGTCGGCGATCGGGAGGAGCAGCGGGCGCAGGGCCTTGCTGGCGATCTCGAAGTAGCGCTCGTCGCCGGTTAGGGCGTGGGCGCGCAGGAGGGTCGAGATCGCCTGGCCCTGGCCCATCGCCGAGATCCAGCCCGGCTCGAGCCCGTACTTCGGCACTGGCAGCCCGATGCGCCATACGACCTGGTCGCCCTCCTCGACGGAGTCCTCCAACAGCCACTCGACGGCTCGCAGGAACGCCGCGTCGGTGTCCTCGCCGTCAAGCCGCCGTTCCCAAAGGCCGAGAGCGAACTGGGCGATCGGGATCACCCAGTCGTATTCGGATTCACGCATCCGCTCTTCTGGGAGCCGCGTCTTCCCGCTGAGGTCGCAGTAGTAGCCGGCGATGCCGTTCGGGTCGATGTGCCTCCCCAGCGGCTGGGGGGAGAAATCGACGCCGCTGCCGACCATCGCCAGGATCGCTCGTTTGGCCTCGATCACCATCCTGATCGGCGCCGCCGGCTCGGGGACGATCGCCGGATCGGTCTGTTTCGTGGCGGCCAAGTCGCCCATTATGCTTGGGCTCCAGTCTTGCCCGGCGCGACGATACCTTCCACCAGCGAGCAACCGCGCGGGCCAGCCGTCGCCTGCGTGAGTCTGGACCCGACCGGGGAGGGGGGCATGGCCGAGGTGCTCCGCTCACTGCTCGCCTCGCCTCTGGCGCAGCGCTACCGGATGCGGATGATCGTCACCTACGCTCTGGTCTCGCCCTGGCGGCGCCTGCTCCGCTTCGTCGCGGCACTGGTCGAACTGACTGTGTGGTGCCTCGGGCCGGGCCCGCGGTTGGTCCACATCCAGGGCGCCGTGCGCGGCAGCCTCTACCGCAAGTCGATCTGCGTCTTCGTCGCCCGGCTGCTGCGCCGGCCGGTCCTCTTCCAGGTTCACGCCGGCCCGGGCGACATCGAAGACTTCGTCGCCCGCCTCGATCCCGTCCGTCGCGCCGTCTTCGCGACAGCGCTGCGCCGGGCGACCCGGACCGTCGCAGTCTCCAGCGAGAGCGCCCGCGCGGTCGAGCGCTGCTTCGGCGCCGCTCGGGTCGGGGTGCTTCCCAACCCCGTGCCGCCCGTTGCCGGTGGTGGCGTGGACGTTGGCGCCGGGCCGGGGCGGGTGCTGTACCTCGGCGGCTTTGCCGACCCGGCGAAGGGGGGCGAGGTCCTGGTTGACGCCATCGCTTCGTTGGCGGGCGAGCGCCCGCAGGACCGCTTCGAGTTCTTCGGCCCTGGCGATCCGCCGCCCGCACTCCTTGACCTCGCGGGGCGAGCGGAGAACGTCCGCTGGGGCGGCTGGCTCGACGCGGAGGCCAAGCAGGAGAGCTTTCGCGGCGCGACGGTCTTCGTCCTCCCCTCGATCTCCGAGGGCTTGCCGATGGCCTTGCTGGAGGCAATGGCGTGGGGGCGGTCGATCGTCGCCAGCGCAATGGGCGGGGTCCTCGACCTGATCGCCGACGACGAGGACGGCCTCCTGGTCGCTCCCGCTGACTCGCCCGGCCTGACCGCCGCCCTGCGCCGCCTGCTCGAGGACCCTGAGCTGCGCCGACGCCTCGCTCGCGGGGCCGAACGGCGCTCGGCCGATTTTGGCGAGGAGGCGGTCTGGGGTCGCCTCGACGGGCTCTACCAGGAACTGGCCGGATGAGTCGGGTCAGCCGCCTTGGTCGAACCGCCGACGCGGTCTTCCTCGGCTACCACGCGATCGCCGAGAACGGCCCGGCCTTCCTCTCGCTCAGCCCGCGGAGCTTCGAGGCCCAGCTCGACTTCCTCGTCGCCAAGAGCTATAGGAGTGGGACCCGGGCGGACCTTGACGCGGTCGCCGCGGGCCGACGGCTGCCTGGTCGGCGCGCGTTCCTCACCTTCGACGACGGTTTCATCGACACGTTCTCGGTCGCCGCCCCGATGCTTGCCGAGCGCGGCTTCACGGGTTTCGTCTTCGTGCTGCCGCGACAGGTCGAGGATGGCGGCGCCTTGGCCTGGCCGGAGGTGGCCGGCGAGGTGCGGCGGCACCCGGAGGTGATGCGCTCGATGACCTGGGATATGGCCGGCGAGTTGGCTCAGTCCGGCTGGGAGATCGGCAGTCACACCCTGACCCACCCGCGGCTGACCGAGCTCGACGACGGGGCGCTCCGGGAGGAGCTGGAGGGGTCGCGGCAATTGGTCGAGGCTCGGCTCGGTCGCTGCGACACGCTCGCCTACCCATTCGGAGCCTGGGACGCGCGGGTCGAGCGGGCTGCCGCCGATGTTGGATACCGCTACGCCTTCACGTTGCCGATCGACTCCCAGTCGCAGGCCAGCCCACTGTCGATCCCCCGCCTGACGGTGGACGACCGCGACACCGTGCCAAGGTTCAGGGCGAAGGTCAGCGTTGCGGGTCGGACGGTGCTCTTTTCGCAGCTGCGCCCGTTGGTCCGGAAGCTGCGGCGCCACCAGGTCTACTCGAACGCCGAGTAGCCATTTCGCCGATCACCATCCGGATGAACTGGAAGTTGGTGGTCAGGTAGCGCCTACCGAGGCGCCCCGGCTCTTGAAGCATCCGGTAGAGCCACTCCAGGCCCGCCCGTTGGAGCACGACCGGGGCACGGCTCGTGACCCCGGCGACGACGTCGACCGAGCCGCCGACGCCCATCGTGAAGGGCGCTCCGAGGTCGCGGCCGAGGCGGCCGAGGAAGTGCTCCTTGCGCGGCGAGCTCATGGCGACGAAGAGGATGTCGGCTTCGGCGCTGCGGATCGCCTCCGCCACCGCGTCGGTTTCCCCGTCGCTGAAGTAGCCGTGCTGGGACCCAGCAACGACGAGGTCGGGGAGCTGCGCCCGCAGGTTGCTGATCGCCGCCTCGAGGACCTCTGGCCGGGCGCCGAGGAAGTAGACCCGGTATCCGTGCGCGTTGGCCGCCTCGAGCATCCGGTGCATCAGGTCGATTCCCGCCACCCGTTCGGGGAGCCTCGAGCCGAGCAGGCGCGCGGCCCAGACGACGCTCTGACCGTCGGCGGTGATCAGCCCACAGGCCTCGACCGAGCTTCGGAGCTCCTCGTCGCTTCGCATCGAGACCAGCTTGGCGGCGTTGATGCTCATGTGCTGGAGGTAGCCACGCGAGTCGATCGCCGCGCGGCAGCGCGCCACCGCTTCATCCATGTTGACGATGTCCAGGGGGGATCCGAGCAGCTCCACCCGCTCTCCAGGCGTGGGCCGGGCCGCCATCGCGAGCCTCAGCTGCGGGTGGATCGGTTGGCGGGGCGCCGCGGCCGCCCGTTCGAGCGACGGTCCGGATCCTGCGCTGGCTCCTTACCCTCCGTGCGGCGCCGGGACTTCGGCGCTTCATCCGTTGCGAAGGAGCGGTAATAGCTCGTCTCGCTGGGCCGGCCGGTGCCGTTGACTACCACCCCGACCAGAGGTGCGCCAAGGCGCCGCAGGTGATCGCGCAGGTGCTCGATCGAGTCCCGCGTGCTGACCCCGAGGCGGGCCACCACCACCACAGCTCCCACCACGTCGAACAGCGGCAGGGCGTCGGCAACGAGCGACGCCGGTGGCGTGTCGACGATCACGCGGTCGTAGGATTCTTCGCCCCACTCGAGCAGCTCGGACATCCGCTTGCCCTCGAGCAGCTCGGCTGGATTCGGCGGCAACGGCCCGGCAGGCAGTAGATCGACACCGCCGACGCTGCGGATCGCCCGCTCTGGGGTCTCACCGCCCGCCAGCACCATGCCGAGGCCGACGCCTTCCGTCGTCCCGGCGAGCTGGGCCAGCGTCGGCCGGCGCATGTCAGCCTCGATCACGAGGACGCTCTCGCCGGCGGCTGCGCCCGCGCGGGCGAGGCTCCAGGCGACCATCGTCTTGCCCTCTTTCGGCGCCGCCGAGGTGATCAACAGCGATCGTCGCGGCTGTCCCGTCCCGAGCAGGCGAAGGTTTGCGCGGAGCATCTTCACGGCCTCGCCCACAGCGGCGTCGTGGCCGCCGCGCGGCAACGACTTGCTGCCCGGGATCGTCGCCAGGGCGGGGACGCCGTAGAGCTCTTCGATTTCGTCGGCGTCGCGCAGACGGCGGTCGAACTGCTCGCGCAGGAAGACCCCCGCGATCGCCAGCAGGATGCCGACGACGATGCCGAGCGCAACGTTGCGTTTGGTGTTCGGGGAGGACGGCGATTCAGGCCTGGTCGCCCGCTGCGCGATTTCCGCGCGGCCCGTCTGGATCGTCGAAAGGGCCTTCAGTTCGAGGATCCGACGCTCGAGCGCCCGCCCCGAGGCCGCGTTGCGTTCGGCTTCGGGCAGGCTTTCGAGCTGGGCTTCGGCCAGCTTCTGCGCACGCTCCACCTTGGCGGTTTCGAGTTCGCGACCGAACGCCACGAACTGCTTCGCGAATTCGTTGGCCAGCCGGGCGGCAAAGGTGGGTGAAGGATCGGTGGCCGCAACCGAGACCAATTCGGATTCGCCCTCAGGGCTGACGGAGACCTTTTCGGTGACCTCCTGCCCGGTCAACCCGGAGCCCATGGCCTTGGCCGTCCGCACCGAGAGCGCCGTCAGCGAGGCCAGTTTCAGATTCGTCGCGGCTTCCCGGGCCGGTTCGGCGTTGACGGAGGATTCGACTCCGAGGATGCGCGATTCG
Organism: Actinomycetota bacterium; assembly: GCA_018268655.1. Classification (GTDB taxonomy): domain Bacteria; phylum Actinomycetota; class Thermoleophilia; order Solirubrobacterales; family 70-9; genus VAYN01. The sequence goes on along the minus strand of JAFDWC010000003.1, from coordinate 33,675 downwards.
ACCGCCTGGTTGGTGAAGAGGAGGGAGGCGGCGGCCGTGTATTCCGGCGTTTGGGCCTTCGAGTAGGCGTAGGCGACGATCGGCGCGACGACCACGCAGATCAGCACGATGACCCAGTTGCGGCGCAGAGTCGCCAGCTCGCGTTTCAGCGTCGGCTTCTGCTCGGAATGGTCGGAGGTCATCTGGGGCGCGGGCATCTTAGTCTCGGTTGATAAGGGCGGGATTAGGGAAGCGAGAGACCCTAGTAGGCGCCTCGCCCGGAGAAGACGGCGGGCAGGGTGGCGAGGAGGATCTCGATGTCGCGGGCGAGCGACCATCCCGCGACGTATTGGTAGTCGAAGCGGACCATCTCCTGGAACGGGCTCTGCGAGCGGCCGTAGATCTGCCACGGCCCGGTCAGCCCCGGGCGCAGCTCGGCACGCCGCAGGTGCCAGTCTTCGAGTGCGTTCGCCTCGCGGAAGATGATCGGTCGGGGCCCAACCAGGCTCATGTCCCCGCGGAGGACGTTGACCAGCTGCGGGAGCTCGTCGATCGAGGTGCGGCGGATCACCCGGCCAACCTTGGTGATCCGCGGATCCTTGCGGATCTTGAACATCACCCCGTCGGTCGATTCGTTCTCACGTTCGAGGGCCGCCTTACGCTCCTCGGCATCGGCGTACATCGAGCGGAACTTGAGAACCTCGAACGGCAGGTTGTCGCGACCCGCTCGTCGCTGACGGAAGAAGACGGGGCCGCGCGACTCGAGCTTGATCGCGACCGCCACGGTGAGGAGCAGCGGCGAGAGGACGAGCAGGGCGACGAACGAGCCGCAGAAGTCCAGGGTCCGCTTGGCGCCGCTCGCGACCCTGGACAGCTGAGCGGGACCGAGCGAGATCAGCGGCAGGCCACCGACCTGGTCGAGGGCCTGGGCTCCGTCGAGGAACTCGAATAGGCGCGGGACGACGTCGATCGCGACTCCGGCGTCGCGGCAGGTGCGGATCGCGCTGAGGAGCTGTTCGTGGCTGGCTCGGGAGAAGGCGATGATCACCCGATCGATCTCCCGGCCGGCGAGGATCTGCCTCAATTCGGAGAAGCCGCCGAGCAGCGGCAGGTCCACTTCGCCGAGGGAGTGGTATTCGTCGTCGACGATGCCGATCGGCACGAGTCCGTACTGGTCGTTGTTCTTGATCTTTCCCACCAGCTGTCCGGCGACCATGCCCGAGCCGAGGATCAGGGTCCGCTGCCGCAGGTCGGCGACGCGGTGGATGCGAGCGCGCACGATCGTCCGGGCGCCGGTGTCGAGCAGGGCGAGGAGGAAGACGCAGGCAAGGCTGGTGATTGCGGGAGTACCGATGCCGAGGGCGGCGGCGGCGCCGAACACCGGCCAGCTGAGCAGCATCAGCCCGACGCAATACGGGGCGACTTCACCGATCGAGGACGCCCACGAGCCGAGCCGGTCGCCGCCGTGCAGGCCGAGGCTGAACGCGAGGAAGAGCCAGAGGCCCGCGGTCAACACGGCGAAGCCGGCGATCGCGGGTGCGCCGGAGCCCGGATCGAATATCAGAGGCGCCAAGATCCCGGCGAGGATGGCGGCTGTCAGGTCGGCGACCCAAAGTCGGTGGCCTAAGACCACGCCACGGCGGCGAGCCCTGGACGCGGAGTCGGGCACCCGCAGCCCCGCGGCCTTTGCACCGTGACTCGTTGCCATCGAACTCTCCATCACCGTTGTCTTTCGTCAGGCGGCACGGAGGTCCATCGCTTTTGCTGCGGGGGTGGACTCATGCACCTAAATATCGTCCGGGCCAAGCCAAGCCTTGAACTTGAAATCGGGCTACCGACAACGATAGAGGCCGGCGGCCGATGAGGCCAGATCAGACCCGGCCCGGGGGCGCTTGCTCAGGCCCCCATGACGGCGGCAAGGCTCGTCCCGACGACGATGTTGTCGTGTTCGACGATGCTGATGCCGGTGCTCGTGATGCTCCGGTAGATGCCCGCCTTGAGGTACGTTTCAGGCGTCAGGATCGTCTGCGCGTACATGCGGGTCTGCCCGTTGGTCAGCGTCTGCTGGACTCCGTTGAACCAGAGTTCCACGAAGCCGGCGCTCGGATTCTGCGAGAGGTTGACGCGGTAGACGAGGTCGTACCAGCGTTCCGTTTCGAGCTGCGGGCCACGCCAGTAGATCGTCGAGGAATCGCCGTGGCCGAAGCTGATCCGCCGGTTCGGGTCGAGGAAGGTCGCATTGCCCGGTGATCCGCCCCAGGGCTTCTCGTGCAGCTGGTTGATCAGCTGCCAGTTCCCCTGGAACGTGTAGCCGACCGGGACCCGGATGTCGTCGCGCACGTAGATGTCTTCGCCTTCGTGGAAGGTCGGGCCGGTCACCTCGGAGCGCTGCGAGCCGGTATCGGGCTCGACGTCGCCGGGCTGGACTTCAAAGCGGCCGGCGCCGCTGCCCATGTAGGGGTGCGCGGTCGAGATCGTCGCCCGGTAGGGGAGGGACTGCACGTACCAGCCGGCGAAGCTGCCGTCGAAGCTGCCGTTGAAGAGCACTTTCCCTTCCGGCGCGGGGCTCGGCGGGGCCGGCGTCGTCGGTTCGGTGGGCGCCGTTGGCGGGGTCGGTTCCGTCGTAGTGGCGGGGGGCGTCGGCGCGGTCGGTTCCGTCGGCGACGTCGGCGGGGTCGGTTCCGTGGGGGCCGGCGGGGTCGTGGAGCCCGAGCCGCCCGACGAACTACCGCCGCCGCTCACCGGCACGCCGCTGCCGAGGCCGCTTTCGCCGCTGCCGCTACCGGTGGAGCCGCTGCCGCTACCGGTGGAGCCGTTGCCCCCGCCCTTCTTCGGTGGGCCGGAAGCGCGGCTGCGGCTGATGCTTGCCACCGCGGGTGCAACCGCGTGACCGCGGGTGAGGAGCGGATGAGTCTGGGCCTGCATCGCCTGGCCGACGCTCTGCTCGTCCGGGTGGTCATTCGAGCTGCGCCCGATCGCACCGGCCAATGCCGGCGTCAGGAAAGCACAGAGGAGGAGGGACAGGACGACGGCGACGTAGCTCCTTGGCGATTTCATGGCCGCCGTATCGGAGATTGGCCGAACTTCTCTGACCGCGACCGAAAATCATCGAACGAATGTCCACTCCGCCGATGGAATATTCGTCCGCTCGAGAGCCGTCCAGAGGCGGGTCTGGTAGTGGCGTCAGTGGGGCAGCTGGGTGATGGTCAGCGAGTCGTCTTCGATCAAGCTGATGCCCGTGCTGTACCTGGAGCGGTAGATCCCGGTCTTCAGATAGGAGTGCGGCTTCTGCATCGTGAAGCCGTATTGGCGGAAGTGGCCGTCGCGGAGTCGCTGGTGCTTGCCGTTGAGCCAGACTTCCATGAAGCCGACCTTGGGATTTTGGGAGAACTTCACCCGGTAGGTGAGGACGTACCAGCGGTTGTCGACCAGGGGCTTTGATTGCCAATCAACCTCGGTGCCGTCGCCGTGGCCGATCCTGATCCGGCGCTTGGAGGTGAGGAAGATGGCCGTTCCCGGCGAGCCACCCCACTCTTCGGCCTCGTGGAACTGCTGGATCAACTGCCACGGGCCCTGGAAGGTATTGGCCTCGGGAACGCGGAAGGCGGTGCGGACATAGATGTCGTCGCCTTCTTCGAAGGTCGGACCGGTGAGCTCGGCGCGCGGGGAGCCGGTCTGCGGCTCGATGTCGCCGGGGCGGACTTCGAACAGCGCATTCGAGCGCCCTTCGTACGGACTGTTGTGGACGAGGCGGATGCGATTGGGCAGCGCCTGCTTGAACCATTCGGGGAACTTGCCGCGTTCGAAGTTGCTGACGAAGACGACGCGGCCGGGCAGCTTGGGGTTCTGCGCGCGCGACGGGTCGACCCTGACCACTTGCGCAGTCGTGGTCGACGAGCGGTTACCGGCGCCGCCGACGGTGAGGGCCACGGCGACCGCCGCGATCGCGCCGACGATTGCGGCAAGGCCGAGCAGGAAGACCCGGCGGGAGGACGACCGTTGGCGGCGCGGCACGGTCTTCAGTCTAGGCAGAGAGCCTAAAGTTCCCTCAAACGCCGCCCTCGACGCGATCGGAGAGCTGGATCTCAAACCGGAAGGTTTGCTCGCCGGGGGTGCTGCGGGCGCGGCCGCACAGGAATGGGCGCGATTCCCTGGCTCCGTAGCGGGGCGAGTAGAGGCCTTCGACGACCTCGAAGTCGACTTCGGGCGCCTGAATCGCCATCCGCGTCGCGGCGAACTCGACGTCGGCGCGGCCCTCGCCGGCGGCGATCCCGTGGCTCGGGGCCAGTGGGAAGGTCCACTCGAGTCGGTGGCTTGCGGTCCCGGCCACGCGGTCGACGATCGTCAGCCGCGAGGCCGTCGGATCGAGCTCGAAGTGGCGCTGGTACTCGACCGGCTCCTGCAGGTGCTCGAAGCCGTGGTGGCGGCCGACGAAGCTGGGGCGCGGGGCGTCCGGTGACCATTCGATCGCCTCGGCGCGGGTGCGATCCCCGAACGGGAATCGCGGCGGCTCCGGTATCGGGTTCTGCTCCTCACCGTCGGGCAGCAGGGTCGCATGGAAGGACGTCGACCGGAACAGCTTGCGCAGGCGCGCGTCCGGGGCGTAGCGGTATGCGCCGGGATCCTCGACCAGCGCCTCTCCTCGGTGGCAGAGCTCGAACGAGAGCTGGTCGTTGTGAGCATGGCCGCCCTGGCCTCCGAGCCCAGTGTCGCCGCAGCGGACGAACAAGAAGATCTCCCCGGCTCGCAGGACGTAGTAGCCGCCGCGCGGGAACGCTGTCGATCCAGGCGCCGGGGGCGGCGTCCGGCCGGCCTGGCGGAATAGGTGCAGATGGGAGCGGGGATCCGCTCGGGCGTAGTCGTCCAGCGGCAGGAAGCGGCCGTCGTCGTTGTCGCCGACTTGCGGCGCGAGGCCGTCGGGCCGCGTGTAAGCGGCCACGAAATCGAGCATCAGCTCGAGTCGTTCCGAGTAGGAGGGCGGGAGCGCCGCGCCGGTGGACTCGACGACCTGCGTGCCGCAGAGGAAGAGCTCGGTGACGAGGCGGTGGTAGGGGATCGAGGCCTCGTGGCTGCAGCCGTCCTCGCGCACCTCGTGCTCCATCTCGGCGAGCAGCTCGCCGGTCGCCCACTCGTGCCACCCTCTGCCCTCTTGGCCCGCCGCGAAGAGGGCGGAGACGACCAGCAGACCGACCACGTCGGACAGGTAGTGATTGCTGCGGATCGGGGCCCACTCGGGGTTGGCACGGATGAACCGCCCGTGTAGGAGAAGGCTGCCGGCGACCCGTTCTGCCCAGGGTCGGGCCGCCGCCTCGGGGGCGGCGATGACCAGGGCCGCGACCCAGTTCGCGGCGCGGATCGCGACGTCCATCGTGCAGATCCAGTTGACGCCGAACTCGACCGGGTTCGCCTCGATCCAACTGGTCAGCTGGGCGCCGAGCTCGTCCAGGTAGATCTCCTCGCCGCTGACCCGGAAGGCTGCGGACAGGAGCGGCAGGTGTTGGCACCGAGACAGCTCCCAGGGCATCTTCACGTCTGCTCCGGGGACGTTCGCCGGGAGGAGGCGACTGTGCTTCATCGGCCACCGGTAGCCGTGCAGGAAGTCGGCGCTCCAATCGATCTCCTCACCGAGGTCGGTCGGGCCGGAGCCGAGCAGGTCGTAGCGATGCGCCACGATCGCGTCGGCGCGGCCGAGCAGGTCGCGACGGGAATCGTCGTCCAGGCCGTCGAGCGAGCGCTCGAACGCGGCCACGGTGGGCAGCGCGCGCAGGGCCGACCCGCGCAGCGCGTCGGCAAGCTCCAGGCCGCCGAGTGCCCGCCGCAGCTCGTCCCCACCGACCGTCAACGGGTTCCGGCTGAGCCGCCACGCCCGCGCCCGCGCCCGCAGTGGCTCGGTCGTCCGCCTGCTCGCGGCCGCCGTCAACCCGCGCGGCCCGGCGGACCGCACCCGCCTCAACAACGCCTCGGGGCTGCGCCGGTTGGAGCTCAACGCGGCGGCAAGTCTAGTCGCGGGAGTCGGCTCACGATCGTCTATCCTCGCCGCCGACGCCGATGTCGGACCCCTCCGCCGCCAAATCCGGAGCTTCGCGGAGCCGTCGGCGGATGGTCGTCGTATCGGGATTCGGGGGGGATGCGATGACGCCGCGTGGGCAGCGCACGCAGCAACTGATCGCGGCGCTGGGGCGAGATTGGGACATCGAGCTGATCTCGATGCCGGCGCAGGGGCATCGGGGTGGGGGCGGGACGACCGGGCGGAGCCTCGCCAGGCAGCTGGCGAGCTGGGGGGTGCAGCAGACGCTGTTCGATCGTTGGGAGCTCTGGGCCCGGCGGCGGTTCTCGCGTTGGCGGCCGGACGCCGACGCGGCGGTGCTGATCGTCGCCCCTTGGTCGCTCGCTGCGATCGCCGCGCCGCAGTTGCGCGGTGCGGACGTGCCGTACGTGATCGACGCCGGGGATCCTTGGGCGGTCGGCCTGGCCGAGCCCGGGGGGACCATCGCCGCTCGCCGCGGCCTCCGCGCCGAGAGGCCGATCTGGGAGGGCGCGGCGGGGGGGATCCTGACCACCCCCCAGCAGGCGTCGCGGATGCAGGCGAGGTATCCGAACCTGCCGATCCTGGCGCGCCCGAACGGCTACGAAGCTCCCGTGAAGGTTGCGGCCCCGGTGGAGCCGCCCGCTCCAGATCCCACCGTCCTGCGGCTCGTCCACCTCGGCGTCATCTACGCGGCGCGGCTCGACCCGATGCCCCTCCTCGTTCGTCTTCGGGACAGCGGCCGCTGGAAGACGATCCGATTCGACCAGTTCGGAGGCGATCCAGAGGGGATGCTCGCCGACGCGCCCGCCGGGGTCGAGGTCCGCAACCACACCGCGATCCCCTGGGCCGAGGTCGTTGCGCGGACCGGCGAGTTCGATGCCGCGCTGGTCCTCGGCAATGAGCTCGGCGAACTGCTTCCGAGCAAGGCGATCCAATACCTGACCCTGCCGATCCCGCGGATCGCGATCACCGATACCGAGCGCGACGATGCCCTCGCCGACTTCGCCCGCGACCATGTCGCCTGGCTCGCGGTCGCGCCCGGCGACCCCGACGCGGCGCGGCTGATCGGCGAGCACGTCGAGCACCCCTGGACCGCCGCCGAGCTGGCGCCGCCGCCGGCGGACTCGTGGTCGACCGTGGGGAGCGAGCTGGCCGACTTCGTCGACAGCTGCGTCGGGGCGGGCGCGCCGCGCGGCGCTACGGCCGCTCGATGAACGCCCGGTGCCAGTAGGCGAACTCGAGCAGGCAGTAGAGGATGCGCTTGTGGTCGGCCCGGCCGCGCCGGTGCTCGTCCGTCAGCCGGTGCACCTCGGTGGGATCGATGTGCTCCGCGACCGGTTTCCCCGGTGCGTAGAGGCGGTCGAGCTCGGCCCCGAGCGAGGTGCGGAACCAGTCGTCGTAGGGGGTCGCAAACGGGTGCTTGCGGCGGTTCAGAGCGGATTCGGGCACGTATCCGTGGAGCGCCTTGCGATAAAGCCACTTGCGTTTGAGCCCGCGGACCCTGACCCGGGCGGGGATTCGCTCGAGGAACCGCATCAGCTCGACGTCGAGGAAGGGGACCCGTTGCTCGAGGCTCGCCGCCATCGAGGTCTTGTCGCCGTAGAGGAGCAGGCTGTCGGGCAGGAACATATGGGTGTCGAGGTAGAGGACCTGGGAGAGCGGGTCCCCGGCGTCGCCGAGGTCGGCAAGCACGTCGGCCGCCAGCCCGCGCCTCTCGTCGGCCGCGGCGGCCGCCGGACCGTGGGTGAGGCGGGCGCGGGTGGGGGCGTCGGCGATCTCGAAGATCTGTAGGACGCGGTCGAGGTGGTCGTCGGGGGAGAGCAGGCGGGCTGCTCGCTTCAGGCGCTCGTTCCGCGGTACCGCCTCCGCGGCGGCGACCAGTGGGCGCGCCAATGCCGAGGGGACCGAGGCGATCAGGTTGAGCATCGCGCCGGCCTGGTGGCGCTCGTACCCGCCGAGAGGCTCGTCGGCGCCCTGACCCGAGAGCACGACTTTGACCGACTGCGCTGCGAAGCGGGAGAGCTGAAACGCCGCTGGGGCCGAGGCGGCGCCCGTCGGTTCCTCGAGGTGACGAACGCAGGCGTCGAGCTCGGCCGTGAAGTCGCCCTGCTCCATCGCAGTCGCGTGGTGGCGGGTACCGATCAGCTCGGCGGTCTCCGCCGCGGCAGAGCGCTCGTCGAGGGAGTCGCCGTGGCCGGGGAAACCGATCGTGAAGGTGAGGGGGGGCTCGGCCGCGTTGCGGCGCATCGCCACGGCGATGGCGGCCGAGTCGAGACCGCCGCTGAGGAAGGCGCCGTAGGGGACGTCGGACATCATCTGCCGTCCGACCGCGGCTTCGAAGCGCGCGGTCAGCTCGTCGGCCAACCGCTCCGGCTTCTCGGCGAGGCGCTCCCCGGGTGCGGCCCGGTAGGAGCGGACCTCGGTGCCATCGGCGTCGGCGAGCAGGAGGGAGGCGGCCGGCAGCCGCGAGACTCCCGCGAACATCGTCCGTGGTGAGGGGGTGAAACGCCAGGTGAGGAAGTGCTCGAGCGACACCTCGTCGACGGCGGGCTCGATCAGATCGGCGGCCAGGAAGGCGCCGACCTCCGAGGCGACGCCCAGCCTCCCCGCCTTCTCGAACCAGTAGAGGGGCTTGACGCCGAACGGATCGCGGGCGGCCAGGAGCCGCCGGCGCCCCTCGTCCCAGAGGGCGAAGGCGAAGATCCCGTTGAGGTGCGTGACGCAGTCCGGCCCCCACTCCTCGTAGGCGTGGACGATGACCTCGCAGTCGGAGTGGGTGGTGAACTTGTGGCCCGCGGCCTCGAGCTCGGCCCGGAGATCGAGGTGGTTGTAGATCTCGCCGTTGGCGACCACGTGGCAGCGGCCGTCCTCTGACGAGAGTGGCTGGTCGCCGCCCGCCAGGTCGATGATCGCGAGCCGGGTATGGACCAGCGTCGCGGGTCCGTACCGGCTTACCGAGCGACCGTCAGGCCCGCGGTGCCGCAGCGACTCGCAGATTGCCTCCAGCGCCACCTCAGACAGGGGGTCGGCGCCGGAGTCCAGTATCGCCGCGACGCCGCACACGGCGCCTACCCTAATCGAGCGGTCCTCGGGTGATGAGGTCGCGGTCTGGTGGCCTCAGCGCCCCAGCACGGAGGCGAGGGTGGGGCCGACGCCGAGGTCGGCATGTTCGACGATGCTGGTTCCGGTGCTGAACTTGGACCGGTAGATGCCGGCCTTGAGGTACGTTTCGGGCGTCTCGATCGTCCTGCCGTACATGCGGGTCGCTCCGTTCGTGAGCGTCTGCGGATGCCCGTTCAGCCAGACTTCGACGAAGCCCTGGGTCGGGTCCTGCGAAAGGTTGTCTCGGTAGATCAGTTCGTACCAGCGTTCGAGTTCGAGCCGCGGGCCCTGCCAGTAGAAGGGGGAGCCGGTGCCGTTCGAGATCGAGATCCGGCGTTCGGCGTCGAGGAAGACGGCGATCCCCGGTGAGCCCGTCCAGGGCTTCTCGTGCAGCTGGTCGATCAGCTGCCATGGGGCGCTGAAGGTGTTCCCCGCAGGGATCCGGATCGCGTCGCGGACGTAGATGTCCTGGCCTTCGTCGAAGGTCGGGCCCGTGACCTCGGCGCGGCTGGAGCCCGTGTCAGGCTCGACGTCGCCTTCGCGAACTTCGAACCGGGCGGCGTTCTGGCCGCGGAATGGGTCGGTCGAGAGCAGCGTCACCCGTGCCTGCAATGCCTGCACGTACCAACCCGGGAAGCCGGGGAGGAAGGCGCCGTCAAAGGTCAGCGGTGGCGGTTTCGACGCGGCGGGTTCTTCGGCCGGTGGCAGTTCCGGCGGAGGTTCACCAGCCGGTGGCGGTTCCTGGGTTGGCGGTTCTTCGACGCTCGGCGATGACGAGGACGACCGGCTCGCGGGGAGCTGTTCTCCAGGGTCGGCTGCGGACCCGGCCGGGCCGGTCGAATCTAGGCGGGGGACCGGCTCGCCTTCGAGCGAGGGGGCGACGCGAGTCGGGGACCGGAGGCGTGGCGGCTTCGGCCGGTGAGCGCCGCCGCGCGGCAGCCGGTTGAGCGAAGGGGAGTAGCAGGCGCGCTCCAGCTTCGAGCCGACGTGCCTCCGCTGGACTTTGCAGTGCAACAGACCATGCGTCGATCTGGCCGAGCCCAGCCCGGTCCCTGCTTCGGCCGGGCCGACCCCGTGACCCACGCCGAAGAGCATGATTGCGACCAGCAGGCCGCCGCCGCGTCGCCTCCCGAACGACATTCATCCATATTAGACAAGGCGGTACCGATTTGTGCCGACGGGGGTCTCCGGCTTCACGCCGCCTGAAGGACGATGGGAGCCGCTCCCCTCGCTTCCAGCGCGCCCTGCAGGGCCCGGCGGCCGCGGTGGTGGAGGCCGTGGATCGAGCTCTCGGTTCGCGCCAGGGTTCCGGCGATCTCGACCGGGGTGAGGCCCATCACGTGGCGCAGGACCAGGACTTCACGCTGGTCGGTCGGCAGCTCTTCGAGGGCTTCGCGGATGTCGAGGCCTCGTTCGAGCCCGGGGTCGCCTTCGTCGCTGTCGGCGATCCTCAGTTCATCGGTCGGGATCGCGCGCCGGGCCCGTAGGTAGTCGAGGGCGGCGTTGCGGGCGACCCGCATGATCCAGGCCGCGAATGGGGTGGCGCGTTCCTCGTACCTGGTGATCGCCGTGATCAGCTTGGCGAAGACGTTGTGGGTGATGTCTTCGGCCTCGTGGTAGTCGCGGACGAAGCTGTTGACGTAGCGCAGGACGTCGCCCGAGAAGCGGACGTAGAGGAGGCGGATTCCCTCCCTGTCGCCCTGCTTCGCCCGGCGAACCGCCTCCTGCACGAGGAGGCTTTCGGCGGAACCAACGCCGGTGCTCGGCGTGCTCATGGAGTTCTCCTGCATGCTCACCGCATGCGGGTACTGCTGGGTTTTCGTGGATTGCGAGACCCGCGCGGATGGACCGGGGATCTGCTGGGAGGTGGGAGAGAGAATGAGGTCGAATGTCGTACTTGTCAATCCTCGATATCTGTCCAATCTGGGACATGTTTCGGGGATGGAGGGGCGCTTTCGCGGCTCTGCAAGCGGGTTTGAGGGGTGCGGGACAGCGTCGCCGCGCGCCGTTCCGTGGGGTCCGTTCCGTCGTCCTAGGCCCCGCCGCCGGCCGCCAGGACGGCGCGGGTGAAGGTGGCGGCCGATTGCGGGCCGCGCAGCGTCTGCACGATCTCGCCGCCGGCGTCGAGGACGAAGGTTGTCGGCAGGCCGGCGACGCCGTAGCGTTCGCCAGCTGTCCCTTCGCTGTCGCTGAGGACCGGGAACCGCCAGCCGTAGCGGCGGACGAAGGCGCGGGCGGCGGCGCTGCCGTCGTCCCAGTCGACGGCGACGACCCGGGCGCGCGAGCCGAGCTCACGGGCCGCCTCGCGCAGCGCCGCCGCGTCTTCGTGGCAGGGGCCGCACCAGCTCGCCCAGAAGGCGACCAGGGCCGGCTTGCCGCGGAGGGCGGCGAGCGAGACCTGGGGCGGGCGCAGGGTGGCGGTGGGGAGGGCTGGCGCCGGCCGCGCGCGGGGGGCCGCGCCGCCGCTCAGCAGCTCGGCCGCGGCCAGGCCGAGGACGGCGGCGAGCACGAGGCCGATGGGCAGCCAGCGCCGCACGGCGCTAGAGCCCGGCCAGGCGCTGGGCCCCGGCGGCGAGGAGGGCCGGCTTGAATTCGGGCGGGTAAAGGGCGCGGATGCGGCCCTGCGGGTCGACGGCGAAGATTTCGGCGGAGTGCTCGATCTGCTCCGGGGCGGCCCGTGAGTGTTCGGGCTTCACGCTCCAGGCCTCCCATACCTTTTCCAGTTCTTGCCGCGAGCCGAGCAGCCAGTCGATCTCGCCCACGGTGCGGTGGCGGCGGTTGAAGGCGGCGGCGCTGGCGGCGGTGTCGTGGGCGGGGTCGACCGAGACCGCGAGGAAGAGCGGCCTCTGGGCGGGGTCGAGGTGGGCGTAGGCGGTGTGGACCTTGGCGGCGACGATCGGGCAGAGGTCGTGGCAGTGGGTGTAGAGGAAGGCGACGAGGACCGGCTTCCCCCTCAGCTGCGCGAGGTCGACCCGGTGCCCGTGGTAATCGGTGAGCTCGATCGGCGGCGCCGGCCTGGCCGGGACCGCGTCGGCGCCGGGCAGCCGCGGCAGGCTTGCCGCGGCGGTTTCTGAGCCGCCGCCACCGCAGCCGCTGAGCACGAGTGCGCTCAGCGCCGCGCAGGTCAGCAGCGCCGCCGTTGCGACCGGGCGCCGCGACCGGGCGGGGAGGGCAGAGGCTGCATCAGCGTCCGGGTCGAATCCAGGCACGTACCCGGTTCTAGCGCCGAACCCTCAGTGCTTCCTAAGTTGCTGACGGATCAGACGAGTCCGCGCCGTTGGTGGGGGCTTGGTGCCGTCATGCCTGCATCTCCTCGAGGTCGAGCTCGGTTTCGGTCTCCCTGCCGGCCAGCTCCGGGTGGAGATCGAGGAACGCGGCGCCGGCCTCCTTCCTCGAGTGGACTCCCAATTTGGTGAAGATCGATGCCATGTGGCTTTTGATCGTGCTTTCGGCGAGGAACAGCGCGTCGGCGATCTCGGCGTTGGTGCGGCCCTCGCAGACCAGAGCCAGGACCTGGCGCTCGCGGTGGGAGAGGTTCGGGCGCTCGACCCCGGCCCGCAGCCGCCGTGGCACCACCGACTGGCCGCTTTCGACCGCGCGCACGCTGGCGACCAGGGCGAGCGGGATCTCCGGCTCGAAGACGAGCGCGTCGGCGCCGGCGTCGAGGGTGCGGCGGACCGCGGTCGCGGTCGACTGCGGGGAGATGACGACGATCGCCGGCTCGCGGTTGTCGCGGCGCAGGCGGCGCAGGGCGGTCATCTCGGCGGGCCGGTCGACGTCGCAGGCGAAGATCACGATCGTCGCCGCGCCGACCACGTACTCGGCCAGCGCCTGTGGCCGCGCGATCGCCTCCGCCGGGCTGCCGGCCGCCTCCAGCACCGAGGCGATCTGGCGGCGCAGCCGCACCGGCTCCGCGATCACGATCAGCTCGCAGGCGGCGGCCCTGGCGTGGGTGATCGCTCCCCCGTTGTCAAGAACCGACATATCTCAGTAACGACGCTCCTTGCCCAACATTTGCGCGGGGGTTTCGGTGCAGCCGCCGGTCGGGTCTCAGCTGCCCGCTTCGGCGCTCAGGGGTTCCGGTTCGGTCGGCGGCGGGCCCCAGGTCGGGGGCTTGATCTTGCCGTTCCGCAGGTGGCTGTAGATCCCCGGCCGGTAGATCGAGCGGCCGATGCCCTTGGCGAACGCGGAAGCCGCGCTGGGTGAGCTCTCGAGCGGCCAGTTCATCCCCTGGTCGCGCTCGTCGAGCCAGGCCAGCGCTCGCACCTTCTTGTACTTCTGCGGGATCAGTTCGAGCATGCGCCGGATCCACGCCGCCTTCGACCCGCCGCGCTCTTCGGACGCGGTCTCGCCGATCACCATCGGCTTCTTCGGGGCGATCTTGAGGATTCGCTCGTAGGTTTCGCTGAAGATTTCGTTGAAGCTCATCCAGCCCGCGGATAATTCGGTGTTGCCCCAGTTGAAGCCGTCGACGCAAGTCCAGTCGACGTAGCGGTTGCCCGGGTAGAGGGCGTTCAGCGGTTCCAGCTTGCGGGTGAAGTCGACGTTTGGGCACCAGACCCAGGTCGCGTTGTTGGCCCCGACTCGGCTGAAGATGTTGTGGACGTGCCGCCAGGCGGCGACGAACTCCTTCGGGGTGTTGCCGTTGGCACCGGCACCCCAGGGGAACCAGAAGCCGTTCATCTCCCAGTTGAAGCGGAGGAAGAAGGGGTGGCCCCAGGCCTTAGCTTCTTCCGCGAACTGGCGGATGTAGGGGTCGAAGGCGCCGTTGGCGATCCGCTTCAGCCGATAGGCCTTCTCGTTGACGCTGGAGGGAATCGACTGCGAGCCCCAGCTGAAGAACGGGATGGCGCCGCGTTCACGGATCTGCTGCATTGCAGTGAACGCGAACGGATAGGACTTGCAGGGCTTTTCGTAGCATTCCGCGAACGGCGCCGAGAACTCGACCAGCGAGGGTGACTTGCGCGTGTACTTTTCGAAGGCCGTGACCGCGTTCATGTCCCAGGGGGCCGCGGTGCCGGTCAGCTGCGATCCGATCATCGCCCCCCAGTAGAGCGGCGGCGGCTTCGCCGCGGCGGCGCCGCTGGGGAACAGGCAGGCCAGCGCGACGGTGGCGGCGAGCACCAGCGAGCCGAGGCTTTTGGCGCAGCTCCTTCTTGACCCCAATCCGATCATTCGAATAGGAAACCCGGTTTTCGCGCGATCAGCGCGGCGGCGGGATCGGACTTCCGTTGAGAGCGCCGAAGCGGGCCGCCTGGAAGGAGCGGCTGTGGATGCCCCGGGAGAACGCCTTGAGGACCTGGGGTGAAGTCTCAAGCGACCAGTTGAGGTCACGGTCGGACTGGTCGAACCAGGCAAGCGCCCGCACCTGCTGGTAGCGCTGGGCGATCGCCTTGAACATCTGCCGGATCCAGCGCGACTTGATCCGGGCGCTGCCGTTGCTGGCCACCTCGCCGAGCATCACCGGCTTGCCGGGGGCGATCTTCTTGGTCAGCTGCGCGTAGCTCGCCCCGAAGATCTGGTCGAAGCTCCGCCAGGGGGCCGGGTTGACCGCGTTGGTCCCCCAGTTGTAGCCGTCGAGGCAGGTCCAGTCGACGTAGCGGTTGCCGGGATAGAAGCGGCTCAGGTTGCCGAAGCGGCCGGTGCTGTCTGCGTACGGGCACCAGACCCAGGTCGCGTTGGTGGCTCCGACCTGGGTGAAGATGTCGTGGACGTGGCGCCAGGCGGCGACGATCGTCGCCGGCGTGTTGCCGTTGGTTCGGGCGCCCCAGGGGAACCAGTTGCCGTTCATCTCCCAGTTGAAGCGGAGGAAGAAGGGGTGGCCCCAGGCCTTCGCCGCTTCGGCGAAGCTCCGGACGTAGGCGTCCTGGGAGCCAGCGGCGATCCCGGCCATCGTGTATTCGGGCTGGACCAGGGGGGCTCCGTTGGCCTGTGAGCCCCAGCTCAGCAGGGGGATCGAACCGAACTTGCGGATCGCGGTCATCTCCGCGGTCGGGAACGGCATCGATTCGCAGCTTTCGCCGCAGTTGGCGAACGGCTGGGAGAACTCGAGCAGCGACGGCCGCTTGCCGAGGAGCCGGCCGAACCGGGTCGCCGCCGACATGTCCCAGGGCGGCTGTTCGCCGGTCAGCTGAGGTCCGATCCAGGCGCCCCAGTAGATGCCTTGCGCGGCGCCCAGAGCCCGATGCTCACCGCCGGAGCGATGGTTGCCGGCTGCGCTCGCGATCCCGGCCGAGCAGGCAAGCAGCGCCAGCGCCGTCGCCAGGCCAAGGGCCAGTCTGCGGATCAGCGCCACCGGCGCCCGCTGTGTCCCCGAGAAGGCAAGCCCGGGAGTTTAGGGATGCGTGAGGCGCGACCCGCGATCAGCTCGGCGGCTGAACCTTGCTCCCTCCCAGGGCGGCATAGGAATTCGGCTGGAAGGCCGGGGCGGCGACCGCCGAGGCGAAGGCCGAGCTGGCAGCGGCCGAGGTCTCGAGTGGCCAGTCCATCCCGTCGGCGTAGTTGTCGAACCAGATCAGGCCGCCGAGCTTCGGATATTCCGTGCTCGCCGAGTGCAGCGCTTCTTCGATCCAGGCCGCCTTCGAGCCGCCGTACTCGGTCGAGCCGACCTCGCTGATCAGCAGCGGCTTCGAGGGGGCGATCCGTTCGGTGATTTCGGCGTAGGTGGAGGAGAAGAGCTGGTTGAAGGTTCGCCAGCGATCCGGCGCGGCCGGGTTGGTTCCCCAGTTGTAGCCGTCGAGGCCGGTCCAGTCGACGTATTCGTTGCCCGGGTAGAGCGAGGCGAGGTCCTGGAGGCGGTTTTCGGGATCGACGTTGGGGCACCAGACCCAGTTCGCGTTGGTCGCCCCGACCTGGGTGAAGATGTCGTGGACGTGGCGCCACGCGGCGACGTACTGGCCCGGCTGGTTGCCGTTGACGCCCTCGTCCCAGGGGAACCAGTTGCCGTTCATCTCCCAGTTGAAGCGGAGGAAGAAGGGGTGGCCCCAGGCCCTCGCTTCTTCGGCGAACTGGCGGATGTAGGTGTCGTAGCGGCCTTCGATCACGTCGGAGAGCTGGAAATCGGGCTGTTCCATCTGCACCGGAATCGAGTCGGAGGCCCAACTGAAGACCGGAATCGCCCCGTAGCCGCGGATGTTTTCCATTTCCTTCGCCGGAAAGTGGAAGAAGGAGCAGGGCGACTGCGAGCAGTCGGCGAAGGGCGCGGAGAAGTTGATCAACGAGAGGCCCTTCCCGGTCAGACCGGCGAACTTGGTGACCGCGTTCATGTCCCAGGGCGCCGCGGTCCCGGTCAGCTGGCTGCCGATCCAGGCGCCCCAGTAGAGCGGGTGCGGCCGCACGGCGCTGTCGCTGGCGCGCTGGCCGCAGCGTGCCGGCAGGACCGCGGCGCGGGCGAGGTTGCGGCGGGCGTTGGGCTGGCAGCCACCCGGCTGCTGGACGGCGCGGGCGTTGCCGAGCGCGGTCACCGGCTGCTTGGCGAGCGAGCCGGCGGGGCTGGCCAGGGCGGCGATCAGCAGGCAGGCAAGTACCGCGAGCGAGAGGAGGGCGGCGCGGGAGCGGCGATTGGAGGGCACGCCCTGCCATCGGCCGCAAGCACCCGCGGTCGAGCGAGATCAGCCAGCTCTGGACGTTTGTTCGAGGGGAATGGGAGCCGTCGTTCAGCTCGCGGGGGAGGCGGGGCCGAAGCGCGGGGTCGCCGAGCTCCGCGGACGAAGGGCCGATCCCTTCTACCTAATTTTCGGTAACAGAGCGGTAGAGCTCGAGCAGCGATCGCGCGCAGTCGTCCCAGGAGCTCAGATCGGGTCGCGGCGGCAGCTCGGTCCGCGCCAGCTCCGCCTCGACCGCGGCGGCAACCTCTGCTGGCGCCGCGGTCGGCGGCACCGGCCGGGCCAGCCCCTGGGCGGCCAGCTCACCGAGTCCGCTGGCGTCGGCGACGACCAGGCGGCAGCCCGCCGCCGCCGCCTCTAGGGCGACCAGCGGGTGAGTCTCGAACTCGCTCATCAGGACGACGACGGAGATCCGCCGCATCAGCTCGGCCATCGCCTCGGGCCGGTCCGGCGGGGTGCTGGTGAACTCGACGCTCTCGCCGAGCCCGAGCTGCGCCGCCTGCTCTCTCAGCTCCGCTTCGTAGGGCCCGGTGCCGATGACCAAGAGGCGGGCGTCGGGGATCCGGCGGCGGATCTCCGGAAGAGCGGCGATCGCCGCCTGGTGGCCCTTGTAGCGCTCGAGACGGCCGATCGTCGCGATCAGCGGCGGGCCCTCGCGCGGCTCCGGGGCGGCAGCGCCGTTGGCGCTGAAGCTGAGGTCGGTGCCGTTGGGGATGAGGACGAAGCGATCCGGCGGCAGTCCGAGCTCGGTGCCGTACTCCTCGATCTCGAAGCTGGCGACGGCGACGAGGCGGGCGGCGCGGGCCAGCAGCGGCCGCAGCAGCCGGCGCTGCAGCCGGCGCGCCCGGTTGCGGTGGGCGAGCGAGTGGCCGCCGCCGTGGAAGGTGACGACGTAGGGGACGCGCAGGACCAGCGCCCGCAGCATCGCCAGCGGCGCGACCAGGGTGTGGTAGCTCTGGACGTGCACGACGTCGGGATAGGCACGCCGGATCTCGGGCCAGAGGCGTGGCGCCAGGCACCAGTCGCGATTCGCTGGCCGGGCGCGGGCGGCGCGGATCTCGACCCCGTCGCGGTGCTCGACCGCGAGGGCCGGGCCGCCGGGGTCGGTGCAGAGGACCTCGACCTCCTCGCCCGCGGCGGCGATCCGCTTGCTCACCTCCATCACGTGGCGCTCGACCCCTCCCTGCAGGAGGGGGCTGCGCGGGGTCACCATCAGCACCCGCAGGCGCTCGTCCTCGATCACCGCCTCGAGCTCCTCGGTCTTGGCCGGGCGCGGGGCGCTCGCGTAGCCGTAGGTCGTGGTCAGCAGCCCGGCGACGATCATCGCCGACCGCTCGAGGCCGCCCAGTTCGCCGCCGGCGAGGCGGCGAAGGCCGTGCAGGACCCCGAGCGGCAGCGTTCGGCGGACGTAGGCGCGCTCGTCGGAGAGCCCGTCGCCGGCTCCCACCAGCCGCGCCAGCACCGCCTTCGAGCGTCCCTCGCCGCGGCAGCGGCGCAGGAAGTAGCCGACGTTGCTGCGGGCGCCGGGGACGATGTGCTCGACCGCCGCCCGCGGCTCGAAGACGATCTCGCCCTCCGGGTGGCGGGCGCCGATGCGGATGCAGAGGTCGGTCTCCTCGGCCCCGGCGGTGTCCTTGCCGACCCGGCCGAACTCGGTCCGGAAGCCGCCGACCTCGACCAGGTTGGCGCGGCGGAAAGACATGTTGGCGCCGATCACGTTGCGCACCGCCCGCCGCTCCTCCGGCATCCCCGAGTGGGTGCATCCGACCACCCAGGCGAACTCGGGCGGGAACCAGCGCGGCTCGCCTTCGACCCAGCGCGGCCGCACGGTGCCGCCGACCCCGAGCACCGCCGGGTCCGCGTATGCCTCGCCGAGCCGCTCGACCCAGTCGGGGTCGGGGACGGCGTCGTCGTCGAGGAAGGCGACCACCGCCGCCGTCGCGGCGGCGACGCCGCTGTTGCGGGCGCCGGAGAGCCCGCGGGGGCCGTCGTTCTCGACCACCGTGTGCGCCGGCCAGAGCTCGCGGGCGCTCGCCAGCACCTCGGGGGAGTGGTCGATCGCGATCACGATCTGCGCCGGGGCGATGGTCCCGGCTTCGAGCGCTGCGACGGCTTCGCGCATCGAGGGCAGGCGCTCGGGCGTGTAGGCGCAGATCACCACCGAGATCGGGGGTGCGGACGAGGGGTCGGGGTCCCGGCGGGAGTCGGGCACGGTGCGAGATTCTGGCAGGAGCGATTCCTTCAGTCCCGGTGAGGGGTTCGCCGGGCCTTGAAGGTCCGCGGCAGCTTCTGACAGGATCGCCGCCCCCATGCGCATCCTGATGCTGGCCCAGTCGTACTCGCCTGTCGTCGGCGGTGAGGAGCGGATCGTCGAGGATCTCTCGCGGGAGCTTGTCCGGCGCGGCCACGAGGTGGTTGTCGCGACCCTGGCGCAGCCGGCTGGCGAGCCGCCGCGAGACAGCGGCGTCGAGGTCGAGCTGCTCGGCAGCGGCCTCGACCGCCTGCCGGGGTTGAGCGGCGATCCCGAGCGCCGTTACGCGCCGCCGGCCCCCGACCCGGTCACCGTCCGCGACCTGCGCCGGCTGCTGCAGCGCTGGCGGCCCGACGTCGTCCACGGCCACAACTGGCTGGTGGACGCCTACCTGCCGCTCGACTCCCGCGACGGGCCGGCCTTCGTCCTCTCGCTCCACGACTACAGCCTGCGCTGCGCGACCAAGCGCTTCTTCTACCGCGGCGCCGTCTGCTCCGGCCCGGCGGCGCGCAAGTGCCTCGCCCACGCGGTCGAGCATTACGGCGCCGCCAAGGGGGCCGCGACCGCGCTCGGCACCGCCGTCTGCGAACGCTGGCTGCGCCGCCGCGTCGACCTCTTCCTCCCGGTCAGCGAGGCGGTCCGCGAGCTCAACTCGCTGGGCACGGCGCCGAGCCGGGTGATCCCGAACTTCATCGGCGAGCTGCCGCCGTCGCCGGCGGTGGCGCCGGAGCTGGAGCGACTCCCGGAGGGGCCGTTCGCCCTCTATTTCGGTGATGTCACCGAGGACAAGGGGGTCGGGAAGCTGGTCGAGGCCTACGCCGGCCTCGAGGGCGCGCCGCCGCTGGTCCTCGTCGGGCGGCCGCTGCTCGAGCTGCCCGCCGTCCCGGGGGTGGTCGCCCTGGGCCGGCTCCCGCACCCGCTGGCGATCGAGGCGCTGCGGCGCTCGCAGTTCACGGTGGCGCCGACGCTCCTGCCCGAGTCCTTCGGGATCGTCGCCCTGGAGGCAGCCGCGGCCGGCAAGCCGGCGATCGTCTCGGCGATCGGCGGGCTGACCGACGTCGTCCGCGACGGCGAGACCGGGCTGCTGGTGCGACCGGGGGACGTCACCGCGCTGCGGACGGCGCTGCGGCGCCTCTTTGCCGACGCCGAGCTGCGGCAGCGCCTCGGCGAGGCCGCCCGCCGGCGGGCGCTGGAGTTCAGCCCCGACGTCGTCGTCCCGCAGTTCGAAGCCGCCTACCGCGCAGCCCTCGATTCGCGCCTAAAGAAGCGCGGCGGGAGCGGCCGATAGCCCTACAGAGCGGCGTTTGGAGCCTCGTCCGAGCGCCCGAACTAACCTGCCCCAAGATGCCCCCGACCGAGACGATCCCCCCCGATCAGGCCGCCGAGCGTGCGCTCGCGCCGCCCCCGCGGACGATCCGGCTGGAACCGACGCACGGGTTCAGCCGGGTGCTCTCGCCGAGCGAACTCTGGCGCTACCGCGATCTGGCTCTGCAGCTGGTCGTCCGCGACATCACCCTGCGCTACCGGCAGACTGCGCTCGGAGCCGCCTGGGCGATCCTGCAGCCGGTCGCCTTCATGGCGATCTTCTCGATCTTCTTCGCCCGCATCGCGGGCGATTCGACCGAAGGCGTCCCCTACGCGCTCTTCGCGCTCGCCGGCATCGTCCCCTGGATCTACTTCTCCAACGCGCTCCTGCAGGCGGCCGAAAGCCTCGTGATCAACACCCAGCTGGTCGCGAAAATCTACTTCCCGAGGATCTTCATGCCGCTCGGGGTCGTGGGCGCCGGCGGCATCGACTTCCTGGTCGGGCTGGTGATCCTGCTGGCGATCGTGCTGATCTACGGCATCGTCCCCTCGGCCGCGATCCTGATCCTGCCGGTGGTGATCCTGGTGACGATGATGCTCGCCCTCGGGGCCGGGGCGGCGCTGGCCGCGATCAATGTCCGCTATCGCGACGTCCGCTACGCGGTTCCGTTCACGATCCAGGCCTGGTTCTTCATCACCCCGATCGTCTACGGCAGCTCGGTCCTCAGCGAGCCGTGGCGGACGATCGCCGCCATCAACCCGATGGTCGGCGTGGTCGAAGCGTTCCGCTGGGCGGTGCTCGACACGCCGCACCCCTCGTGGGCGATCCTCGGCATCTCCTTCGGGTCCGCGATGGTGATCGTGTTCGCCGGGCTCGCCTACTTCGACCGGGTGGAGCGCAGCTTCGCCGACGTGATCTGAGCAGCCGGTGCCCAACGTCGCGATCGAGACCCACGAGATCAGCAAGAGCTACAAGCTCGGCCTCGCCTACGGCTACGGGACCCTGCGCGACAGCCTGGTCGGCGGCCTCAAGCGGACCGGCAAGCGCATGGTCGGCAGGGGCGGGCGCAAGCAGCACGACTCGCTCTGGGCCCTGCGCGGCGTCACCTTCGAGATCGAGAGTGGGGAAACGGTCGGCCTGATCGGCCACAACGGGGCCGGCAAGAGCACGATCCTCAAAGTCCTCTCGCGGATCATCGAGCCGACCGAGGGCTGGGCCGAGGTGACCGGCCGGGTCGGCTCGCTGCTCGAAGTCGGGACCGGCTTCCACCCGGAGCTGACCGGCCGCGAGAACATCTTCCTCAACGGCGCCATCCTCGGTATGCGCCGGGCCGAGATCCGCGCTCGCTTCGACGAGATCGTCGAGTTCGCCGACATGGGCCGGTTTCTCGATACCCCGGTCAAGCGCTACTCGAGCGGGATGTCGGTGCGGCTGGCCTTTGCCGTCGCCGCCCACCTCGAACCGGAGATCCTCCTGGTCGACGAGGTGCTGGCGGTCGGCGACGCCGCCTTCCAGCGCAAGTCGCTGGCGAAGATGAGCGAAGTCGCCAGCGCCGGCAGCACCGTCATCTTCGTCTCCCACAACCTGGCGACGATCCAGGCCCTGTGCCAGCGCGGGATCATGCTCGAACGCGGCCAGGTGGTGGCCGATGGCCCCGTCGGCGAGAGCGTCAACCACTACCTGCGGGTGCTCGAGCGCTCCGCCTCCGACGACCTGCTCGAGCGGATCGACCGCGACGGTCGCGGCCAGGAGGTGACGCGGATCTCCCGCGTCGCCCTCTACGACGACGAGAGCGGGCTCGCTGATGTCGTCGTCGGCGGCCGGCCGGCGCGGATCGTCGTCGAGTTCACCGAGCAGCTTCCGATGATGGAGTGCGAGCTGACGATTCTCAACAGCCTCGGCCACCCGATCACGACCCTCGACAGCTCGCTCTCCTCGCCGGCCGACCGCCGGCAGCCGGAGCTCTCGAACCAGATCGAATGCATGCTCGGGGGGCTGCCCCTGGTCCCCGGCCGCTACCGGATCGACGTCGTCCTGCGGGCCCGCCAGGAGGTTCAGGACGGCCTCCAGGCCGCCGCTTACTTCGACGTCGAGCCAGGGCTGGTCGACGGGCGGCCGATGCCGGAGACTGGCGGCGACGGCGACGTGGTCCTGCCTCATCTCTGGCGGCTGCCGCCGTTTTAGGCGTGTCTCGTCAGGTAGGGCGAGGGGCGGCCTGATGCTGGTGTGTGGCGGTGCCCAGGGACCCTGATCCCCGCCCGAACTACGGATGCCCCCCTCTCTTGAGGTTGCCGTTCACTGCCATATAGGCGGCAAGCGGCAACCTCAACACGAGCACGCGGCCGGACGCGCTTCATGGGAACCGCTTCACGGCCAGAGCGGGGCTCGTTTCGAATCGGCGGCGATACGCCGCGAGGGGTCAGGGTTTGCGGGGGCCTAACGAATCCGGTTGCTCCCCCAACGTCTCGAAGCCAACGAAAGGAGCCGGGGACATCCCGTCTGGTCGAAGCTTCGTGCTGCGGGGCCGAAGGGCCAGACAGAATGATCTCGGGAGGAGGGTCGGGGGGACCGTCCGAACGTTTTGCGGCTGAGGCCGGCAGCTCGACCGGGGCTAGCCCGAATACTCCCCAGCCGGCAGGCCGAGAGAGGACAGTCACCCGAGCCCCTCCCACCGCAGACCTCCACCTAGTGTCCTGAAGCATAAATTCAGCACCAGCCCGGCGGCGTCTCGCCGCCCGTGGCGGCGTCCTCGGATTTGCCTTTGCCACCGGTAAAGGCTGCATCCTGCGTCCTTGCCATGAACGGCGATCCTCTCGCCGGATCTGGCACCCAACTTATGCTTCAGGACACTAGGCTGCCGCGGACCGTCTGCCAGCCTGTGCTTCCGCCTTCCGAACGCGTTCCCTTTCGCGCTTGGAGACCTTGCGGAGGTGTTCGCGGAAGCCGAGCCCGTATTCGGTCGGCAGGCCGCGGTAGTTGCGGATCAACGAGGGGCCTTCCTCGCAGCCCCAGCCGCTGCCGGCGGTCCAGGCCCAGCCCAGGTAGCCGATCTTGTGGCGGTCCGCCCACTTCATGTAGGGCGTGATGTAGGAGATGCCGCAGTCGGTCTCGCCGAGCTCGTCGGTGACCACCGGGTGGTGGCGGGAGATCGTCACCAGCACCTGGCGGCAGTGCCCGTAGCAGGGCAGGAAGTCGTAGGTGTGGGTCGAGGCGACCAGCGCGTGGGCGGGGTCGGTCGGCAGGTGCGAGAGCCAGCCGCCGAGGTTATGGGCGAATTCGGTCCCCGGCAGCATGATCGGCTGCTTCGCGCCGGTGCCGCGGACCGCGTTGACCAGCTGCTGCATCCCGGCGGCCCGGTAGGAGCCGACGACTTCGTCGTGCACCTCGCAGCCGGAGCGCCAGCATTCCCAGCTGACCCCGGGCCGCGGCTCGTTGAAGAGGTCGAAGAGGACGCCGCGGTTCCCCTTGAACTCCCTGGCGACGCTGGTCCAGAAAGCGGGCCCGTGTTCGGCGTCGGGCAGCGGCACCAGGCTTTCCGCCCGCTGGGTCCCGGGGGCGGACCACTGCAGGTCGAGGATCACGTAGAGGCCCTTGCGCTCGAGCCGCTTCACGTAGCCCTTGATCGCCGCCCGGTAGGCAGCCCCTCCGACCTCGGCCGAGATCCCGTTGATCCCGAGCCAGCAGGTCTCGTTCAGCGGCAGCCGGACCGCGTTCGCGCCCCAGTTGACGAAGCGCTGGATCGATTCGAGGTCGGTCGGGCCGTCGAAGACCCGGGAGCCGTAGAGGCATTCGTACTCGCTGCCCGATCGGTTGACGCCGAGCAGGCGGACCGGGACGCCCTTGCCGTTGACCAGCTGGTTGCCGCGGACCCCGATCCAGGGTCGCGTGGCGGCGCCCGCCGGGGCGGCGAGCGCCAGCAGCGCGAGCAGCAGCGCCGCCAGCAGGGGTAGGGATTTGGCTCGGCTCGGCCTCGTGGTCAACGCCCACCGAACCACAGCTTGCGGGCGAAGTTGCGGATGTTGTCGCCGCCCATGATCTCCAGGCGCGGGATCCGCAGCGGGTGGTCGCTGCTCCGCGCCAGGCGGTTCTCGGTAGTGCAGGCGGCGGTGAAGCCGGCGGCGCCGACCGCCGCCACCGTCTCCTCGGCCAGGTCCCCGTAGGGGTAGGCGAAGGTCCTCACAGGCGCCCCGAGGACCGCTTCGAGGTCGGAGCGTGAGCCGGCGATCTCCTCGGCGCTGGTCTCGGCCGGGAGCCCCGAGAGGTGGGGGTGGGTGCGGGTGTGGGCGCCGACCTCGAAGCCGTCGGCGGCCATCTCGCGCAGCTGCTCGGGGCTCAGCATCGGCCGGCCGCGGTTGGCCTCGCTGCGGTTCCAGTCGTTGTCGGCACCGAGCTGGCCGCTGACTGGGAACAGCGTCGCGCCCAGCCGCAGCCGCTCCAGCACCGGCCGGGCGATCTCGAAGTTGTCGCGGTAGCCGTCGTCGATCGTGATCACGACCGTGCGCTTCGGCAGCGGCTCGCCGGCGGCGAGTGCCGTGGCCAGCTGCTCGAGCGAGATCGTCCGGTAGCGGAGCGCCTTCAGCAGCCGCATCTGGCGCTCGAAGGCGGGCTTCTTGGCGATCCAGCGATCCTCCTCGCCGCTGTCGCTGAAGGCGTGGTACATCAGCACCGGGACTCCGCGCGTCATTTCCGACCAGAGCCGCTTCGACATCTCGCGCCTGACGGCGAACCAGAACGCGTAGCGGGCGATGAAGTCGTACCAGGGTTGTTTGTGCTCCTGGCGCGGGAGCGCGTTGCCGAGTCCGACCAGGGCCGCCGGGGGTATCCGCGCCTTCAGCAGCAGCTGGCGCAGGAACGCCTCGCGGGGCCCCGTCTGGCCGAACCACCCGAACAGGCGCGGCCGCGTCTCCGGGTGGCGCTCGGCGAAATCGACGGCGAAGCTCGCGTAGCTCTCTTCGGCCGCGAGGATCGCCTTGCCCGACTTGTAGTCGTGGTGGAGCGCCTCGGCCTGCGGCAGGTAGCGCGGCACGCAGCCATGGCGTTGGAGGCGGTAGCCGATCTCGATGTCCTCGATCGCGTCGAGGCCGACGTCGAAGCCGCCGACCGCCTGCAGTGCCGCCCTCGGCGCCGAGAAGTTGCCGCCGTAGGTATCCGCCCAGTCGACGCCGAGCCCCCCGAGCATTTCGTAACGAGCGTTCCAGCGGACCGCCTGGGCGCGGGCGTAGGCATCGGCATCGCTCGGGGGGTGCTGGGCCATCGAGCCGATCCCGAGCGTCATCGGGTTCTCCCGGTGGGCTGCCAGGTGCGTCGAGACGACGGCGGGGGCGACCTCGATGTCGTCGTCGACGAACAGGCAGACGTCGCCGCGGGCGACCTCGAGCGCGGCGTTGAGGGCGCCTGACTTGCCTCGCTTCGACAGCTCCAGAAGCCGCAGTTCGAACGGCGGCTCGAGCGCGGCGACCGCCGCCGCGGTGCCATCGGTGGAGCCGTCGTCGGCGATGACCACCTCGAAGCTGGCCGGGTCCTGGGTCTGCCGTTCGAGCGCCTGCAGGCAGCCGCGCAACCGCTCACGGCGGTTGAAGGTGGGGATGACGACGCTCAGCGCTGGGGACATCTGCTCAGTTGATTCTCGGCCGCAGTGGGGGAGGAGTGGAGAGACGCAAGCGGAAATTCGAGCATCCGACCTGGACGTGAGAATCGAGCGCCCGATGAGCGAGCGGGGAATTCGCAGCAAAGCAGACCTGCGTCACTACCAGGAGGCCGATCTCTGGGCCCATGGGCTCCCGCGTTGGCGCCCCTGGCTGCGGATCAGCAACCGGGTCGTCTATTTCCAGCGCGTGCTGAGGATCGCTGAGTACTACGAAAACTGCCGTCACGACCCGCTCGGACGCTTCTACATGCTGGTGCTGCGGGTGCGCCTGCGGACGATGGGCGAGCGGCTCGGCTTCGAGATCCCCCGCGGCGTCTTCGGGCCGGGCCTCAGCATCGCCCACCACGGCAGCGTCACCGTCAACGGCGAGGCGGTCGTCGGCAGCAACTGCCGGATCGACGCCCAGACCACGATCGGCGACGTCCGCGGCGGTGCCCCGACCATCGGCGACAACGTCTACATCGGCTCGGGGGCCCGCGTTCTCGGCGCGGTCACGGTCGGCGACGAAGCCGCGATCGGCGCCAACGCGGTGGTCGTCGACGACGTCCCGTCCGGGGTCACCGTCGGCGGGGTCCCGGCCCGGGTGATATCTCAGAAAGGCTCGCGGGCGGTTCTCGGCTCGCCGCCACTCGCGCCGCCGCCGGCAGCGAGCGGGGCGCCGGCTTCGGCGTAGATCGCCTCCAGGCGCGTCGCCCACGGTGCCGGCGCGAAGTTGGTCTCGGCGTAGTCGCGCGCCCGCGCCGCCAGCGCCTGGCGCCGCTCGCGGTCGCCAAGCAGCGCCGCCGTCGCGGCGGCGATCCCCTCGGCGTCGGCGGCGATCGCCAGCGGCGGCTCGGGGCTGAAGACGTTGAAGCCTTCGGCCCCGAGCGGCGTCGTCACCACCGCCTTGCGCCGCGCGATCGCTTCCAGCACCTTCATCCGCATGCCGCCGCCGGTCCTGATCGGAGCGAGGACGACGGCGGCGGCGGCGAAGTGCGGATCGAGGTCGGGGGCGTCGGCGAAGACCTCGACGTCGTCGGCGTGCAGGGCGAGGATCTCCGGCGGCGGCAGGGTGCCGACGATCCGCAGCCGGGCTCGGCAGCGGGGACGGAGCAGAGGCATGATCTCGTTGGCCAGCCAGAGCGCCGCGTCGCGGTTCGGCGGGTGGGTGAAGTTGCCGACGAAGAGGACGGTGTCGTCGCCTTCCTCGGCCGCCGGCAGGCTGGCGGGGAGGACGAGGCCGAAGGGGTTGACGCGCAGGCGCGGCTCCAGCTCCGGCGCCGCCGCCCCGATCTCGGCCGCGTCGCCGCGGCTGAAGACCTGGATCAGCGGGAAGCGCGACCAGGCCTGGCACTGGAAGCCCTCCCAGCGGCGCCAGTCGAGCGCTGAGAGGAGCGCCTGCGGTCGCCGCGAGAGGGGCGCGGAGGACCACGCCGGCGCCTCGGCGCGGAACGCCTCGTGCTCGGTGAGGACGGCTGGGACCCCGGCCGGCAGCCGGAAGACCGACATCGAGCTGTCCTCGACCGCGACCACGTCGAAGCGGCGGCCAGCCGCCAGGCGATCGATCGTCAGCTGCATCTGCGGCGGCGCGAACCAGACCGTCCGCCACGGCCAGGGCCGGCCGAGCCAGGTCGCGGCGAGCCGGGCCCGGCGCCGGTTGCGCCGCAATGCCGAGGCGGGGACGCGGCGGTCGACGAAGTGGGCATCGACGCCCGCGCCCAGCAGCTCGTCCGCGGCTTCCGCCTCGCCGGGGTCGTCGCCGACGCTGGAGACCAAGGTCACCTCGTTGGCCGCCAGCAACCCGGTCAGCTGCGCGTGGAGGAGGACGGGGATCGCGCCGCCCCCGCGCTGGCGCGGCACCATCGGCGCGATCAGCAGGATCCTCATGGCCGCAGCCGGGCGAGCAGCCGGTTCAGCGCCGGCCGCCGCTCCGAATAGAGGAAGGCTTCGCCGAGCGGCCCCGCGAGCCGCCGCGGCGCTACCGACTCGACCGCGAACCAGGCGAGGAACATCGCCGCCAGCGGCGCCGAGACGTCGCTTCGGCGGCGCAGCGCGCGGACCGCGTCGGCGAGGATCCGGCGGCGGCTGTCGCCCGGAACCGGGTGGCGGGAGGGGTCGGCACGGAGCGAGATCAGGCGGTTGGCGAGGGCCCAGATCGAGATGATCCGCGCCGGTCGCGGGAGCCTGAGGCGGTCGGCGAGCGCTTCCAGCTCGGCGATCGTCGCCTCGGCGAAGCCGATCGTCTGGCGGATGTGGTCGAGGTCGAGCCGCGGTTCCTCCGGCTGGTAGTTGTTGCCGCCGTGGACGCGGTAGGCGACCAGCGGCTCCGGGAAGGAGGCGACGTCGCCGAGCAGCGCCGCGAGGTGGACCAAGTACCAGTCGGCGCAGATCCTGAACGCGGCTGGCGGCATCGGCATGATCCGCCGCAGCGCCTCGGTGCGGAAGGCGTTGGCGCTCATCGCCATCCAGGTCTGGTCGAACGGCGAGGCGAGCTCGGCCGCGCGCAGGTCGCCGTTGGGGAGCGGCAGGTGGTCGGCGGGCTTGAGCTCGCCGGTCCGGTGGCCGGCACCGTCGATCACCTCCATCCGGGACTGGGTCTTGACCAGGCTGGGGTCGGCGGCGAAGGCTGCGGCGGCGCGGGCGGCCACGTCCGGGCGGAGGACGTCGTCGGCGTCGAGGAAGACGACGACGTCGCCGCGGCAGCGCTCGAAGCCGGTATTGATCGCCGAGGCCTGGCCGCCGTTCGCCTTCAGGACGACCTCGTCGATCTCGCCGGCGAGGCGGTTGAGCACCGCGCGCGAGTCGTCGCTCGAGCCGTCGTCGACGACGATCAGCCGCGTCCGCGGGTGGGTCTGGGCGCGGACGCTGGCGACGGCGTCGGCGAGGAAGCGGCCGTAGTTGTAATTGCTGAGGACGACCTCGACCTCGACCTCAGCGGCTGTCGCCGGGCTCACGACGAGGGGCTCCGCGAAGGCACCCAGGCTGAGACCCGCCGATAGGGCCGGTTCGGGAACTGTTCGCGGTAGAGGGTGACGGCGACGCGGATCGGTGCGCTCGTGGTTCTCCCTTCGACCGGGATCCTCAGCGTCCCGATCTCCCCGGGATCGAGCACGAGGTGGCGCACCTGTTCCGTTGCGTCGCCGCCGAAGCGGGCGATAAGGCCGTAATGGGTGGCTTCCTTCTCCTGGTTGCCGACCCCGACGCGGACGAGGTCGGCGCTCTCACCGGTCGAGATCCAGAGCTCGCTGAAGCCGACGACGTGCTTGGCGCCGACCGGATGGAAGGCGAGGGCGACGCCGGCGGCGGCGCCGGCGAGTCCGAGTGCGACCAGGACAACGGTCGCAACCCCCGCCCGCGGGCGGGGGCGGCGCGGTTCGCCGAGCTCGTCGGCGCCCGCCTCATGGGCGGCGCCGACGACGGGATTGCGGCGGGCGCGGGCGGCGAGGATGCAGCCTCCGAGGACGACCAGGAAGAGAAGCGCCGCCCACGGCAGCGCCCGCAGCCCGCCGACGTAGTTGAGAAGCAGGCCTGCGAGGGCGATCACGGCGAGGCTCAGCCCGACGCTCGCGACCAGCTTCTGCGGGGCTGGCGGGTTCCAGCGGTTGAGGCAGGCGAGGACGATCGCGTAGCCGGGCAGGAACAGCGCCAGCGGCAGGGCGAAGGCAAGCGCCAGGACCGGAACCGGGATCGCCACCGCCAGCACCGCGCAGAGCAGCGCCGCGGCGGTCACCCGCTCGAGGTCGGGGTAGCGCTTCACCGGCCTTCCTCCCGGCGGTAGACCGTGATCGCGCCGTTCGAGTAGACCCGCGAGAATTCCGGCAGGCCGTCGAACTTGGTGCTGACCCCGATCGGGTAGAGCGGGCTCGATTCGTCGTCACGGGTGAAGTAGTAGCCGCGGATGCCGTCGGCGCTGATTTCGCGGCGGTCGACGACGACGTATTCGATCCCGTATTTCCGCAGCAACGGCACCTGCCAGCCCGGCATCGTCGGGTCCTGGAGGATGTCTTCAACGTCCGGCGAGGAGCCGGTGTAGACCTTCTTGCCGGCGGGGTCGAGGAGCAGGTTGCCGTCGGCGGTCTGGGCCGCGAAGGTGCCGCCGACGACTTCGCGCTTCGCCCATTCGGCCATCGCCAGCGGCTGCGAGGTGATCGTGCCGCCGCCGGCGGCGACCTTCAGCGGTTGCGCGAGCTGGGTGTCCCAGGGCCAGCCAGCGATCGCGCCGCCGACGAGGATGACGAGGAGTCCGACCGCGATCCCGGGTCGGACGAAGGCCGAGAAGCGCCGCGGTCGCCAGCTCTCGAAGCCGGCGACGGCGACCACGAAGGCGAGGCCGATGAAGAAGAACTCGCTGGCCCGGTTGCCGGTCTCCCAGGCCGCCGGCGCCAGCCGCAGGGCGAGGGTGAGGAAGAAGCCGATGCTGGCGAGCGCGAAGATGATCGCGAAGGGCTGGCGCCGGTAGCGACGGACGACCCGGACCAGGCCGAAGGGGACGGCGACGGTCAGCAGCGCGACCGCGAGCAGGGAGAGGGCGCGGGCGACGGTCGGGGTGGAGGCGATGTTGGCGCCGCTCTGGAAGAGCCCGCGCGGCGGCGCCTCACCGCCGATCGTGTTGGCGATCGCTTCCACCGCATTGCCCAGCGGTGAGCTCAGATAGCCGAAGGTCGAGCTGGCGACGACGGTCAGCCAGATCA
Source organism: Actinomycetota bacterium (assembly GCA_018268655.1). Taxonomy (GTDB): domain Bacteria; phylum Actinomycetota; class Thermoleophilia; order Solirubrobacterales; family 70-9; genus VAYN01. Next base: position 3,088 of record JAFDWC010000003.1, on the reverse strand, counting down.
GCGCGAGCAGGGCGGCGACGATCGCGAACGGCCACGGGTTGGGCGGGCGCCAGCTCCTGCGGACGAAGTACGAGGCGATCGCGATCGCGGCCAGCACCACGGCCGCCGCGTAGGAAGTGAGGTGGTGGGTGACGACGATCGCGGCGATCGCCAGCACGATCGGTACCGCCCAGGCGCGGAGCCGCTCCGGGACCGACACTTCGCGCTCGGCGATCATCATCATCATCAGGACCAGCAGCGGTAGCGCCAGCGACTCATAGGAGAACTGGGCGCCGTAGAAGAAGAAGTTGAAGTTGCCGGCGTAGATCGCCGCTCCGAGGCCGGCGGTCCGGGCGGACCCGCTGACCCGGGCGAAGAGGAAGAAGAGGCTGGCGACCAGGACCAGGCGGGCGGCGCCGACGACGATCGTCCCGGCCGCGTAGGTGGAGAGCCCGGTCATCGTCGCCAGCGATGAGGCGGCCCCTTCCAGCCCCGGGTAGTACGGGGTCACCTTCAGCACCGGGTTTTCGTGGAAGAGATGGTGGGATTCGACGATCCGGTTGGCGTTGAAGCCGTGGATCAGCTCGTCGTTGAAAGTGAACGAGGGCGCGTCGCGCATGACCTTGACCAGGTACAGCGAGAGGCCGAGCAGGCAGACGAGCAGCAGGCGTTCGGTCAGCGAGGCGCTGCGCGAGGTCAGCCGGTAGAAGATCGGCAGCGCGATCAGCAGCACCCCGGTCCAGTAGACGACCATCGCATGGGGCTCGGTGCCCCGCGACAGCGCGTCGGCGAGCGAGCAGACGACGAGCCCGAGGCCGGCGAAGAAGACGGCGAGCGCGAGCGGGGTTGCGCCGATTCCCTGCCACCGCGAGCGCGATCGGGACGGTGCGCCACGCGTCTTCGAGGCGGCCTGGGCGTTCATGCCTGTGGCTTAACTACCAGGTCGGAGGCTGAGCGGGGAGGAGTCCCCGCTCAGCGCACGGCGGCTGCCGGGTCCGCTGCGTCGTGGCGGTCGCGGCGGCGGGGTGCGCCGACGCGCTGCCGCTTGCGCGCCTCGCGCAGGATCGTCCCCAGCACCCGGAAGCCGTCGCGGAAGGTCTTCAGGTTGCTCTCCCCGTGCAGGCGGTCCTTCTCGTAGCTCGGGACCTCGGTGATCTTCATCCCCGCCGCGGCCATCCGCAGGTTGATCAGGGTCTCGACCTCGAAGCCGGGGACGTCGAGCGAGATGAACGGCAGGCAGCGGGCCCAGAAGGCGTTGTAGCCGTAGCAGAGGTCGGTGAAGTGGGTGCCGTGGGAGAGGTTGGCGGCGCCGCTGAGGCAGGCGTTGCCGAGCTGGCGGGTCCAGGTGATGTCGGCGCTGCCGCCGCCCTCGAGGAAGCGCGAACCCTTGGCGAAGTCGGCGCCGGCCTCTAGGGCGGCGACGAAGCGGGGGATCTCGGCCGGGTCGGCGGAGCCGTCGGCGTCGAGCATGACGATCAGGTTGCCGGTGACGGCGGCGAAGCCGGTGCGGAAGGCGTCGCCCTTGCCGCGGCCGTTCTGGCTCGTCACCCGGATCTCGGGATAGGCCTCGCGGGCGGCGGCGATCGTCCCGTCCCTGGAGTTGCCGTCGACCAGGATCACCTCGTGCAGGCCCTCGGGCAGTTCGCGGAGGACGTGGCCGATGTTCTTCTCCTCGTTCATCGCCGGCACGACGACGCTGACCTTGGTCTTGCGCGACTGGCGGCGATCGGGTCCCTTGTAGGGGATGGCGCCGGGTTCGGCCAGGGCCTCGACCTCGATCAGCGGGACGCCGCCGACCCGGCTCGGGGTCACCGACTGGGCCTCGAGCAGGTCGAGCGGGCGCGGCAGCAGGCTGACCGGGACCCCGATCGACTTGAAGGCGCGGACCAGGCCGAGCAGGCCCTCGTCGTCGGCGTGGGCGCTGGAGATGACGACGCGGTCGGCGCTGTGGACTTCGACCACCTCCAGCGCCGCGACCCGGGCGGGGGAGCCGGACTCGTCGGTGCTCTCCGGCGGCACCGTGGCCACCACTTCGGCGTAGGCCCGCAGCGGCTGGTAGGCGCGCAGGCGTTCGGCGGTTTCCTCCTCGCCGACCAGGACCCAGCGCTCGATCGGGTCGAGCTTCCGCAGGTGAGGGCCGGCAACGGCTCGCGAGACGGCATCGATGAGGACGAAGCCGAGCCAGAGCCCGAGCTGGGCGGGGCCGCCGAGGTTGATCAGCAGCGAGGTCGCCCAGGCGAAGACCGCGGCGACGAGGATCCGCAGCAGCGGCCAGGCGCTGCCGTGGTCACCGCCGCGCTCGGCCGGGCGCGAGCCATAGACGCCGAGCAGGCCGTAGGCACCGACGAGGATCAGCGGCGCCACCGGGAAGGCGGGGAAGGGCGAGATCCCGTCGATCAGGGCGACGAGCACCAGCGCGATCGAGGAGGAGACGAAGTCGACGACCGGCACCAGCCACCAGCCGGGGCCGCGGCGGGCAACCGACATCGAGCCCAGGGTCGGGCGATCCTGGACGAGCGCTTCGCGTGGCGAAGAGGCGGGGGGGAAGGGATGGTCTAGCGCTATGTCGCTCGGAGTTGGCATTCGTATCGGCCTTTTTCAGGTCGTCGGGAAGGGGGGTTTGGAAGGTTCGACCCTTCCCGTATCGGCACCGACATGCGTTCGCGTTAGCCAACGCACGAACGGCACCAATCGATCGAGGCCAAGTCGCGCTCACGCGCATGTTAATGCGCGTGATTCCCCGTTCAACGCCCCACCCCCATCCGTCCCGGAGACCACCTAAAAGAACCCCAGAAACACCCCAAAACTAAAAATTCCCAAATCCTCGGTCAACTTCCGTCCCTGACCAGGGTCAAGAGCTCGCCCCAATCAGCTCAGGGAGCCCCGGTCCCTGGTCAGCCGACCAGCCCCCGTCCCTTGTCAGCTCAAAGAGAGATGGGGAGGCCCGAACCCTGGGGCCTCCGCTAAAGATCAGACGTTTCTTCGTGGGAGGTGATCCGGGGGTCCTCCAGGCGAGTGTCGCCGAAGGCGGCGGAAATGCAATCCGGTTCCTGCGCCCCATAGGGGCGCACCATCATCCGGAGCGTCGCCCGAAGGGCGCGCGACTGAA